>JBGATT010000005.1:0-69180 GCA_044229035.1 Gemmatimonadaceae bacterium
GCGAACGCGAGCCGGCATGCGAAGCGCCCCCCGGTCCCCCCCGGGGCGCTTAGTCCGTCGCGTCAGTCGCTGAGTGCCGTCATCGCGCGCGATCCGCGCTGCGCGATGGGGATCGGCGGCGCGGTGCCGTGCTCGATCATCTCGCGCGCCTGCTCGATCGCCTCGGGGGCCCCGGCGATCGCGACGAGGTCCCCGGCATCGAGGCGCTCCGTCGCCGTCGGCACGAAGGACCGGCGTTTCCCCTCGGCATCCTTGGTGATCGCCATGACGGTCGCACCAGTGAGGCCGCGCAGGTCGACCTCGCCGAGCGTGCGGCCGTCGCACCGGCTCCCGGGCGCGACCGTCATCAGCACCGGCTCACCCAAGCCGGGGAGCATGACGACCATCCGTTCCATCGTCCGGGTGAGATCGTGGCTCTCGGTGTTGCGGTCGAGCTCCTGCACGAGTGCCGTTGCGATGACCTCGGCGCCGGCCCGCGCGTGGCCCTCGAGGTCGCGCGTGGCCTGCCAGACGGCGCCGACGAGCAAGAGGAGGAACCCGCCGACGATCGCGGGCGCGGAGTAGCGCGGCAGCAGCGGCTGGAGCAGGAGCAGCGGGACCACGAGCGCGAGGCTCGTCAGGCCGATATGGAACGTGGCCGTCAGCGCGCGTCGTGGCGCGCGCGCGGTGTCGAGGCGCTTCCCCGGCAGCGGCAGCGCCTGCAGCGCGAGCTCGCCGGCGAGATGTCGCGCCGTGAGGAAGACGGCGGCCACGACCGGCAAGGCGAGCACGATCGCGCCGAGCCGCACGAGCAGTTCGCCGCGCTCCGGTTCGACGTCGATCCACCCGTGCAGCAGCGTCGCGAACCGACCGCGCTCCGCGATCGTGCCGATGATGATCACGGCGAGGAGCGCCGAGTCGAGTGCCAGCCGCCTGGAGAGTCGCCGCCGACGTGGCAGCTCGTGCGGGGTGGAGGCGCGGAGCCGGGCGATCCAGCTGCCGTAGAGGGCCGCAAAGGTCTGCAGACGATGGGGCAGCTTGCGGTCGACCAGCGCGGCGATCCCGCCGGCGCGCTTGACGAGCGTGGGGGTGGCGAGCGTGGTGATCGCGGAGACGGCGACGGCGATGGTGAAGATCTCGCTCCGCGCCCCCGCTGCCACGCCGAGCGTGGCGATGAGGAAGCTGAACTCGCCGATCTGGGCGAGCGAGAGCCCCGCTTGCACCGAAGTGCGGAGTCCGGCGCCGCTGAGGAACGCGCCCATCGATGCCGCAAGGGTCTTGCCCCCCACCACCAGCGCGGTGAAGACGAGGATGGTGCCGAGATGCGCGCGCACGACGCCGGGGTCGAGCAGCATGCCCACCGAGACGAAGAAGATCGCGACGAATACGTCGCGAACCGGATGCACGAGATGCTCGACGCGGTCGGCCTGTCCCGACTCGGCGACGAGCGAGCCGGCCACGAAGGCCCCGAGCGCCACCGAGTAGCCGAACGAGAGCGCCAGCAGGGCCGCACCGAAGCAGACGCCCACCGCGGCGACGAGGGTCGTCTCATCGCGGCCGAGACCGATCACCGCGCGCATGAAGCGCGGGACCAGGAGCAGGCCCACCGCGAGGAGCCCGGCGAGGAAGGTGCCGAGCTGCACGAGCGTGATCCCGATCGTCGTGACGCCCAGACCGCCTCCGGTCGCGAGCGCGCCCAGCGTGGCGAGCAGCACGATGGCGATCAGGTCCTCGATGATCAGCACGCCGAAGACGAGTTCGGCCACGCGACCGCCCACCTTCAGCTCGGCGAACGTCCGCGCGATGATCGTGGTGGACGAGATCGCGACCATGGCACCGGCGACGAGTCGCTCGAAGGGCGTCCAGCCGAGCAGGTCGGCAAGGAGGGCGCCGAGACCGAACATGAGACCCGTCTCGAGGAGCGCGGCGATCCCGGCGGTCCCGGCGACCTGGCCGACGCGACGGAGCCGGAACTCGAGGCCGATCGAGAACATGAGGAGGATGACGCCCAGCTCGGAGAGCGACTGGACGATCGCCTCGTTGGCGACGAACGGAATGCTCGTGTAGGGGCCGACGATCATCCCCGCGGCGAGATAGCCGAAGACGACGGGGAGCCGGAGTCGCTGGAACAGGACGCTTGTGCCCGCCGCGACCATCAGGACGACGGCGAGGGTACGGAGGAACTCGTGGGCGTCGAGCGCGGGGACGGCCGCCATGCTGGCAATCTAGACGGCGGTCCGGACCGTCGCGCCCCGGTCGCGCGAACGTGCCGGCGCACCCATCTTATGCGCACCCCCGACCGGACCTCCCGTGCCCACGACCCTCAAGTTCGACATGATCCAGACGGTGGCGCTCGCTGCCGTCGTGCTCTTCTTCGGCTACGGTGTGCGCAAGCGCGTCGGGTTCCTCGACCGGTTCAACATCCCGGCCCCGGTGGTCGGCGGGTTCATCTTCGCGGCCCTCGCGCTCGCGTTGCGCCAGAGCGGGCTGCTCGCCCTCGAGTTCGACGCGACGCTGCAGTCCCCGTTCATGGTCGCCTTCTTCACCACGATCGGGCTCGGGGCGAGCCTCGACCTGCTCAAGAAGGGCGGGCCGCAGGTCGTCCTGTTCTGGATCCTCGCGAGCCTGCTCGCCGTGGTGCAGAGCGGAGTGGGCATCGCCCTCGCGGAACTGATGGGCGTGCACCCGTTCATCGGCCTCCTCTCGGGCTCGGTCACCATGACCGGCGGGCACGGGACCGGCGCGGCGTTCGGCAAGGTGATGGAGGAGCAGTACGCGCTCCCCGGGGCCGTCACCGTCGCGATGGCCGCCGCGACCTTCGGCCTCGTGAGCGGCGGTCTTCTCGGCGGCCCCGTGGGGACGCGCCTCATCCAGCGTTTCGGGCTCAAGTCCGGCGGAGGGAAGGTCTCGCCCGCCAGTGCCGATGCGGCGCTCGATGCCGAGATCGATACGGAGACGGCCGGCGAGGCGCCGACCGCCTACCTCCTGCTGCAGATGATGGCGGTGATCCTCGTCTGCATGGCGCTGGGGACCATGCTCTCGAAGTGGCTCGGGCAGTTCGTGACGCTGCCCGGCTACATCGGTGCGATGCTCGTGGCGGCGATCGTGCGCAACCTGGCCGAAGGTACGAACCTCGTCCGCATCTCCGCCCGCACGGTCGATGACCTCGGCACCATCGCGCTCTCGCTCTTCCTCACGATGGCCCTGATGTCGCTCAAGCTGTGGGAGCTGCTCGATCTCGCCGGCCCGATGCTCGTCATCCTGCTGGTGCAGGTCACGATGATGGGGCTCTTCGCGTATTTCGTGACCTTCCGCTTCATGGGACGCGACTACGATGCCGCGGTCATGGCCGGCGGCCATTGCGGCTTCGGACTCGGGGCGACACCCAACGCGGTGGCCAACATGAACTCGCTCACCGAGCGATTCGGGGCCGCGCCGAGGGCTTACCTCGTGCTGCCGATGGTCGGCGCCTTCTTCATCGACTTCAGCAACGCGATCATCATCACGACCTACATGAACCTCGTCGCGCCCTGAGGCGAACGGGCCTTCAGCGCGCGCTGAGGTCGCGGCGCCCGAACCCGCTGACGACGGCGAAGGCCAGCATCGCGACGAGCGCCCACGCGTAGGTGTTGTGCATGCCGATCGTCAGCGGCCCCAAGGCCGGCATGCTGAGGCCGGCCGCCTCGCGCGTCGTCCCGGCGGCGAGGATCGTCGGCAGGAACCAGGGGAGCAGGAACGGCCAGGTGCAGACGGTGAGGTCGAGCAGGTTCGCGCGCCTGTACGGCGAGAGCCCGAACCGCGTGCCGGTCTCCTTCGCGAACGGCCCCGTCATGAGCACCGCGACCACGGAGTGCGTCGTCAGCAGCACGGCCCCCGACACGGTACCAACGATCCACAGTTCCGCGCCGCGCGCGCTGCCGGCACGCCCCTCGGCGGTGCGCACGAGGCGGTCCAGCAGATCGGTCGCCTGGATGGTGCCGACGAGCGCCATCAGCAGCAGCGTGAAGACGCTCACGCCGACCGCGCGCGAGAACCCGTCGATGATCAGGCCGGTCGCCCCGAACGACCCCGGCTCCACGCGCATGAGCGCGCTCGGCGCGAGCAATCCTGCCGCGACCGCGAGGACGATCGTCGCGGCGATGCCGTACAGCAACGCCTCCAGCAGGTGTCGCTTCGCGAGCAGCAGGGCGATCACCAGCACCGGGATGACGAGGAGCACGAGCGGCCCGGGACCGCCCGCGACGTCGGCCGCCACGCGCGAGGCCGCCCCCCCGGCACCCGAGCCGGGGCCGCTCGTCGCGCCCGCGCCGAGCAGGTACGAGGCGAGGAGCGCGGCGAGACCGGCCGGCACCGCGTAGTGCAGCCGAGCTCGCACCGTGCCGCCGATGTCCGCCCCCTGCGTCCCGCTCGACGCGATCGTGGTGTCGGAGACGGGGGACATCGAATCCCCCCAGGTCGCACCGGCGAGGATCGCGCCCGCGAGCGCGGCCGGGGCCGCGC
Source organism: Gemmatimonadaceae bacterium (assembly GCA_044229035.1). GTDB lineage: Bacteria > Gemmatimonadota > Gemmatimonadetes > Gemmatimonadales > Gemmatimonadaceae > Pseudogemmatithrix. The sequence goes on from JBGATT010000005.1 coordinate 4,480, forward strand.
CCGCGGCGCCACCCGCAGGATAGAGGAGCGGACCCGCGACGAGGATCGTGCCGAAACTCGTGCCCGTGGACGTCGACACGAGTGCGCACGCGATGAAGGCGGCAGCCACGTACGCGCCGCCCGAGAGCTGGAGCGCGCGTGCCGCCCACGCCAGCGCGCCGACGAACCCCGACGCGCCGAGCAGCGCGCCCAGCACACCCGCGAAGAGCCAGGCACACAGCATGATCATCACGATCCGCTGGCTCATCCCGTCCAGCATCGCCTCGGCGTACCGTGCGCGGTCCTTCGCGAGCAACAGGCCGACGATGAGCGCGGCGAGCAGCACCGGCCAGAACCCCTTCTCGTCCGGAGCGCCCCGGAGCGCAAGGGTCGTGACCCCGCCGAGGAAGACGGCGAACGGCACGAGCGCGCCCGCGAGCCCGAGGTGGAAGGTCAGCGGGGCGGAGGACGCGGAAGACGTGGGGGTCGACATGGTGGACGAAGATACGCGGGCGCGAGTATGCTTCGCGACATGACCACGCCCGCCGATGACGCCTTCACGTTGTACGATCTCCGCGTCGAGGTCGTCGCGACCGAGCGGCCGATGGTCTGCAATCATCGCGCGGGCGACTGGTTCGAGCTCGTCGGCGAGAACCTCCGCTTCCCTCCCGGGCAGTCATTCCCGCTCTATCCGCTCGCGGCGATCCTCCCGCTGCTCCCCGCCAAGCAACGCATGACGCACACGAACGACTGGATGACGACCGACGCCGAGGTCGCCTGCCCGGACCCTCTGTGCGGCGGCCGCTTCCGGATCACGCGCACCGGCACGAGCACCTGGCGGCACGGCGAGGTCACGCGCGTCCCCCTCACGCCGTGAGCGGTTCCCCGGTCGGGGTGCCACGGAGCGCACTCGCCGACGGGACGCTCGTCCCACGGCTCATCAAGGGCGGGTGGCAGCTTGCCGGCGGGCACGGCGCGGTTGACGAGGCCGGCGCCATCGCCGACATGCACGCGTTCGCCGAGGCGGGGATCACCGCCTTCGATTGCGCCGACATCTATACGGGGGTCGAGGCGCTGATCGGCCGGTTCCTCCGCGAGTGGCGCGCGCGGCACGGCGCCGGCGCGGCAGTGCGCGTGCACACCAAGTGCGTCCCCGACCTCGACCTCCTGCCGCGGCTGACGCGCGCCGATCTCGAGCGCACGATCGACCGGTCACTGCGCCGCCTTGGCGTGGAGCGCCTGGACCTGGTGCAGTTCCACTGGTGGGACTACGCGCTCGGCGACATGGCGCAGGCGGCCCTCCACCTCGACGCGATGCGCCGCGAAGGGAAGATCGCCCAACTCGGCGTCACCAACTGCGACGTCGCGCACCTGACCGCGATCCTCGACGCGGGCGTGCCGGTCGTCGTCCACCAGGTGCAGTGCTCGCTCCTCGACCGGCGGGCCCTCGGTGCCATGCGCGCGCTCTGCGAAGCGCGCGGCGTCCGACTGCTCGCCTACGGGGCGCTCGCCGGCGGATTCCTGCACGAGCGCTGGCTCGGCCGGCCGGCGCCCGCGGAACCGCTCGAGAACCGATCGCTCGTGAAGTACCGGCTGATCATCGAGGAATGGGGCGGGTGGGAGCCGCTGCAGGCGCTCCTGCGCGCGTTGCATGGCGTCGCCGCGCGGCACCAGACGACGATCGGCGCGGTGGCGGTGCGCTGGGTGCTCGAGCAGCCGCAGGTCGCGAGCGCGATCGTGGGGGCGCGGCACGCGGGTCATCTCCCGGCGACGCTCGCGGCGCTCGACGTCTGGCTCGACGAGGCCGACCGGTCAGCGATCGAGGGGGCGCTCCCCGCGGGCGGCGGCCCGGTGGGCGACGTCTACGCCCTCGAGCGGGAGCGCGGCGGACGGCATGCGGTGATCATGCGCTACGGCCTCAACGCCGCCGCGACGGAATGAGATAGAACGCTTCCTGCCGCGGCAGGAAGAAGCGGTAGCCGTTCGGCGTGAGGTGGGCGCAGTCCTCCATCATCACGAAGACCTTCTTGCCGCCCCACTCGGGAACCACCGTCCCGGTGTTGAGCTCGATGGAGAGGTAGGAGCCGTCGCGCAGGCGTTGGCCCTGCGCGAGCGTGTCGGTCCGGAGCGCCGCGCGGAAGTCGACCGACGCGCCCAAACCATGGCCCTGCGCGCCCAGCGGGTGCGAGTAGACCATCGCCTCGATCCCCTTCGCGCGCATCTCGGCCATGGTGAGCGTGAACACCTCGCCGCCCGTGCGGCCGGGGCGCGCGGCGCGCAACATGAGGGCGTCCTGCAGGGCATTGGTGTTCGCGAGGGCGCGCTTGAGGCCGGCGGGAGCGTCCGTCTCCCCGGGCTTGAGCACGTAGGCCATCTTCTGCCAGTCGGTGTCGAACCCCATGTACGTGATGCCGAAGTCGATGTGCACGAGGTCGCCGGCGACGATCGTCGTGCTCTCGGGTGCGACGGCGACGAAGCCGCGCGAGGTCGCGATATCGCCCGTGGCGCGCTGGATCCGGAGGTCGGGCTGGAACCAGGTGCGGACGCCGGCGGCCCAGAGCATGTCGTAGAGTGCCCGGCGCACGTCCCCCACGGTCGTGGTGCCCGGCGTGATCACCTCGGGCGAGAGGGCGCGCCGCACGATCTCCTCGGTCACGGCGACGCCGGCGCGGTAGTGCTCCAGCTCCTCGGGCAAGCGCGTGTCGAGGTACTCGGTGGTGAGTCGCTGGGCGCTCGTGAAGCGTGCGGCGGCGTCAGGGCCCATCGCCTCGGCAATGAACAGGTAGGCGTCATGTCCCAGTGCGCGCGTCTGTCCGCGGCCCCCGCCGATGCTGAGCGCGATCGTGCGCGGCTGGTATCGCTCCCAGAGCCGACGCAGGGTCGGCCCGGCCGGCAACGGTTCGGTCGTCGCGGCCTCGAAGAACCGCGCGAGGTTCTCCTCGGTGTACCCGGTGATCGCGAACTTCTTGAGGCCTTCCGCGCCGGCGTCGACGAAGACGAAGATGTCCCGGTTGCCGGTGTACGGGCGCGGCGGGGCGACCTGCTGCACGACCGGGTCGTCGTGGAACTCCTCGTTGACCACGATCCACATCGCGACCTCGTGCGCCCGCATCATCGGGAGGAGCCGTTCGTGCTTGGTGCGCAGCCACTGCTCCCGCACGGCGATCTGCTCGCTCCAGGTGAGGAGCTTCGCGGCGGAGGCGATGACCGGCCGGCGGCCTGGCGTGACGGGTTGCGCCGTGAGCGCAGGCGCCCCGAGATGGAGGGCGGTCGCGAGGGCGAGGGCGGCGATGGGGAGCGACGGGGCAGCGCGCATGAGCGGGTCGGATGAGGAGAGGGGCGCGAGGGACGCGGTGTCGTGTCGGCGCGTGGCGCCGCCGGTGTCTACGGCGCGCGCACCCAACGCTGGGTGCGGCCGAGCAGGGCGACGCCGATGAAGCCACGCAGGGCGAGCGACTTGCCATCGGGCGCGACGCGGACGGTCGCGCGGTAGGTCTTGCCGGTGTCGGGGTCGAGCACCTCCCCGCCGCTCCAGGCTTCCCCGTCCCAGCGGAGGCCCGAGAGGATGACCATCCCTTGCAGCGGCTGATCCTTCCGCGCGCCACTGCAGAGCGTACAGCGCTTGCCGGGCGGTTCTCCCGGGACCAGCGAACCCGCGATGGTTCCGACGAGTTCACCCTCCGTGACCCGGATGCTGATGATCCCGCGCGGTTTGCCGTCGACGTCCGAGATCGTGTGCCAGGTCCCGACGGGCGAGGAGGGCTGCGCGGCGAGGGACGCGGGGCGCGCGGACAGTGAGGAGAGCGCGGCGAGCGCGAGCATGAGCCGGAGTCCGCGCGCGGGAGCAGGGGAGCGGGGCATGGCCCCGAATCTAGGGCTCGGCCGGTCTCTTGACAGTTCAGGGAGGGGACGCACATACTTTGTTCGCCAATCGAACAAAGAGTCGGGCGGACTGCGGCTCTCGCCGCTGCGCCGCCTTGCCGACACCGACCTGGAGTGACCGCATGCGTTCGCGTTCCCGCTCGACCTTTGTCCTCGCGGCCACTGCCGCCCTCGCCTTCGTCGGCTGCACGCGCGAGAACGGCACCCTGGGTCCCGCCCCGTTCCCCGACAGTCCGTTCGTCTTCACGGACAACTTCGGGGACGGCGTCGGCTTCCAGGCGTTCGGCGGCTCCAAGCTCGACGCCCTCACCATCGACAACACGGTGAAGCACGCCGGCTCGTCGTCGCTGAAGGTGACGATCCCCGGACCGGGCGATCCGTCGGGCGGCTACTCCGGTGGTGCCTTCACCGCGAACGTCCCCCGGGACCTCACGGGCTACGACGCCATCACCTTCTGGGCGCGCGCGAGCATCCCGGCCGTGCTGAACGTGGCCGGCCTCGGCAACGACAACACCGGCAACTCCCTGTACACGGCCGAGCGGACGAACATCGCGATCACGACGAGCTGGGCGAAGTACGCGATCGCGATCCCGCTCGCCTCGAAGCTGTCGGCGGAGCAGGGGCTCTTCTTCCTCGCCGAGGGGCCGGAGAACGGCGCCGGTTACGAGCTCTGGCTCGATGACATCAAGTACGAGGCGCTCGGCACGGTGGTGAATCCCCGTCCCACCTTGCCTGCCGCGACCGTGGTGGATGAGATCGGCGGGACCCGCACGATCACCGGCACCGCGGTGACGTTCGCGGTGGATGGGGCGGACCAGACGGTGAGCGCGATGCCGGGCTACTTCACCTTCGCCTCGTCCAACACGACGGTAGCGACGGTGACGGCCTCGGGCACGGTGTCGGTGCTCGCCGCGGGCAGCGCGAACATCACGGCGATGCTGGGCGCGACGCCGGCGGTCGGCACGGTCGCGTTGACGGCGATCGCGCCGCCCACCGCGGCGGCGGCGACGCCCACGCGCCTCGCGGCGGACGTCATCTCGCTCTTCAGCGGCGCCTACACCAACGCGACCGTCGACACCTGGTCCGCCAGCTGGGACCAGGCGGACGTCACGGACGTGACGCTCGCCGGCAACGCGACCAAGAAGTACACCAACCTGACCTTCGCCGGCATCGAGTTCACCACGGCGCCGGTGGATGCCGCGGCGATGACGCACCTGCATCTCGATGCCTACATGGCGGATGCCTCGGACTTCAAGGTGAAGCTCGTGGACTTCGGCGCCAACGGCGTCTTCGGCGGCGGCGACGACACCGAGCACCGCCTGACGTTCAACACGACGACGTCGCCGGCGTTGACCGCGGGCGCGTGGAGCAGCCTCGACATCCCGATGTCGGCCTTCACGAACATGACCGGACGCGGCCACATCGCGCAGATGATCCTCGAGGGCGCGAGCAAGACGGTGTACGTCGACAACGTCTACTTCTACAAGGTGCCGATCCCGACCGCCCCGCCGGCCGCGGCCCCCACGCCGACCGTCGCGCCCGCCAACACGATCTCGCTCTTCAGCAACGCGTACACCAACCGGACGGTGGACACCTGGTCGGCGGGCTGGGACAATGCCGACGTGACGGATACGACGATCGCCGGCAACGACGTGAAGAAGTACTCGAACCTGACCTTCGCCGGCATCGAGTTCACCTCGGCAACGGTCGACGCGAGCGCGACCACGCACGTGCACTTCGACTACTGGAGCCCGGATGCGACCACCGGTGGCGCGGGCTTCAAGTTCAAGCTGGTCGACTTCGGCGCCAACGGGACCTTCGGGGGCGGCGACGACACCGAGCACGAGCTGACCTTCAACGCGTCGTCGGTCCCGGCGCTGGCGCAGGGGAGCTGGGTGAGCTTCGACATCCCCTTCACCGCCTTCGCGGGGTTGGCGGCTCGGGCGCACCTGGCCCAGATCGTCCTCGTCGGTGACGACCCGATCAACACCGTCTTCCTCGACAACATCTACTTCTACACGAACACCGCGCCGACCGTCCCGCTCACCGCGGCCCCGACGCCGACCTACGCCGCGGGTGACGTGATCGCGCTCTTCTCCAACCCGTACACCAACGTCACCGTCGACACCTGGTCGGCGGGGTGGGACAACGCCGACGTCGCGGACGTGCAGATCGCGGGCAACGACACGAAGCGCTACACCAACCTCACGTTCGCGGGCATCGAGTTCGGCTCCGCGCCGGTCAACGCGACGGCGATGACGCACTTCCGGCTCGACTACTGGAGCCCGGATGCGACCACCGGCGGCGCCACGTTCAAGGTGAAGCTCGTGGACTTCGGCGCGAACGGGGCGTTCGGCGGCGGTGACGACGTGGAGCACGAGCTCACGTTCACCGCGGCCAGCTCGCCGGCGATCGCGACCGGCAGCTGGGTGACGTTCGACATCCCGCTCACGGCCTTCACCGGTCTCGTGACGCGTGGGCATCTCGCGCAGCTTATCTTCGTCGGCGACGACCCAACGAACACGGTCTTCATCGACAACGTGCTGCTGCACCGGTAGGAGCCACGGGTGGCAGCGCCAGGAGGAGTCATGGCGCGACCCAAGTCGGGCGCGGCGGCGGGGGCCTCGCAGGTCCCTCGCGCGCCGCGGCTGGCCGATTCAGTCCTTCGCATGATCTGGGAGGCGAAGCGCATCTCGCGGGCGGAGATCGCGCGACGCGCCGACCTCTCGCGCTCCACGGTCTCCGAGATCGTGGACGACCTCCTCACCTCGGGGCTCGTGGCCGAGGCGGGGGAGGGCGTCTCGCGCGGCGGCCGGCGCCCGATCGTACTCGAGTTCCAGGATGCGGCCTTCGTGATCCTCGGCGTCGACATCGGCGCGAGCCACATCTCGGTCGCGCTCACCGACCTCCGCGGCCACGTGATCGCGTGGCATCATCGCGACTTCCCGGCCCGCACCGACCCCACCGGCGCCGGGCAGCTCGTCCTCGAGCTCTGCGAGGCCTGCATGGCCGACGCCGCCGTCAAACGCACGCGGTTGGTCGGCATCGGTGTCGCGGTGCCGAGCCCGGTGGACCCGCGCGAGCCCGACCGGCTCTCCTCGGTCGCGCTGCCGTCGTGGGGCGGGCGCCTCGCGCTCGAGGCGTTGCGCACGCGCTTCCGCGTCCCGATGCGCATCGACAACGACGCCAACCTCGGTGCGCTGGCCGAGCACTGGTGGGGGAGCACGCGCGCGCTCGAGAACTTCGCGTACGTGAAGGTCGCGACCGGCATCGGGTCGGGACACTTCGTGAACGGCCGCATCTATCGCGGGTCCACCGGCGTGGCGGGGGAACTCGGGCATGTCGCGATCGACCCCCGCGGCGCGCCGTGCAACTGCGGCAACCGTGGGTGCCTCCAGACCTACATCGGCTCGCGCGCGCTGCTGGACCGTGCGGTCTCGTTGCGCCCCCAGTACCCGTCCAGCCAGCTCGCGGCGGTGACGGTGCCCACCATCCAGCAGCTCGAGGAGGCGGCGCTCGCCGACGATCCGCTCGCGCTCGCGGTGGTGCGCGAGGCCGCCGAGTACCTCGGCATCGCGATCGCCGGCATGGTGAACCTCATGAACCCGTCGGCGGTCATCATCGGCGGGTCGATCGCCCGCCTGGGCGAACGGCTGCTCGCGCCCCTCCGCGAGACGGTGCTCCGCCGCACGTTCGTGAGCGCCGCCGCGGCCTCGGAGATCCGCACCAGCGATCTCGGTCCGCAGGATGTCGCGATCGGTGCCGCGACGCTCGTGCTCGACGCCGCGCTCCACGATCCCTCTCTCTTCCCCACCGGCACCGCGCGATAGCGGCGCCTCCTCCCGGCCCCCCATGAGACCTCCCGTCGCCGCCCTGTTCGCGCTGTTCGCACTCTCCGGCTGCACGGGGTCCACGGAGCCCGCCGACTACACGGTCGTCTGGGAGGACGAGTTCACCGGGGCGGCCGGCGCGCTCCCCAACTCGGCGAACTGGGGCTTCGACGTCGGCACCGACTGGGGGAACGCCCAGCTCGAGTACGACACCGATCGCGCGGACAACGCGCAGCTCGACGGGGCGGGGCACCTCCGGATCATCGCCAAGCAGGAGGCGTGGCTCGGTCGGAACTACACCTCGGCGCGCATCACCACGGCGGGGAAGCAGGAGTTCCAGTACGGGCGCTTCGAGGCGCGGATCAAACTGCCGTCCGGGCAGGGGCTGTGGCCGGCTTTCTGGCTCCTCGGTGCGGACATCCAGACGGTCGGATGGCCGCAGACCGGCGAGATCGACATCATGGAGTACAAGGGGCAGGAGCCGAGCGTCCTGCACGGGTCGTTGCACGGTCCCGGCTACTCCGGCGGAGCGGCGATCACCCGGCGCTACACGCTCCCGTCGGGGCGATTCGACACGGAGTTCCACGAGTTCCGTGTGGACTGGACGCCGTCGCAGATCCGCTGGTACGTGGACGGGCGCCTGTACCATGAGGTGAACAAGGGGGACCAGACGGGCGCCTGGGTGTATGACCACCCCTTCTACATCATCCTGAATGTCGCGGTCGGCGGGAACTTCGTCGGCGCACCGAACGGCAGCACGACCTTCCCGCAGGAGATGGTCGTCGACTGGGTGCGCGTGTCGCAGGCCGCGCCGTGAGCGGCGTCGGCGACCAGCTCCGCGAGATCGGCCGCCTCGCGATCGCGGCCTGGCACACCCGGCTCGGCACGCGGCACACGGGCGAGCATCTCTCGGTGTACGTCACCGCCGAGGAGGACCGCCTCCCGTTCGGCCAGAAGATCGCGTACGGACTCGGCGCGTTCGTGAACAACATGCTGGCCGCGGCGATCGGCGGGATGCTGATCATCCTGAATCTCGGCTTCGGCGTGAATCCGGCGCTGATCGGCCTAGCGAGCGCGCTTCCGCGCGTGACCGACGCGCTGACCGACCCGCTGATGGGGTTCATCTCCGACAACACGCGGTCGCGATGGGGGCGGCGGCGACCGTACATCTTCCTTGGCGCGCTCTTCTCGGGGCTCACGTACGCGGTGCTCTGGTACCTGCCCGTCGGGCGCAGCGAGATGTTCTACTTCTGGTACTTCACCGTGGGCTCGACGATCTTCTACGTCGGGTACACGATCTTCGCGACGCCGTGGGTGGCGCTCGGCTACGAGCTCACGCCCGACTATCACGAGCGCACGCGCCTGATGGGCGTGCAGAACTTCATCGGCCAGCTCGCCTACATCGTCTCGCCCTGGTTCCTGTGGATCATGACCAACAAGTCGTGGTTCGCGACCTCGGCCGAGGGGGCGAAGGGACTGGCGATCGCGATCGGCGTCGTGGCCTGCGTGGTGGGCATCATGCCCGCGCTCTTCCTGCGTGAGCGCTTCACGCATGCGCCGGTGGCGGCCGTGGCGCCGGGGGCGCCCGTCGAGACCGGGATGGGGGCGCTCACGCGGAACATGGCGGCCTTCTTCAAGGGCTTCGCGGCGACGCTCCGCACCAAGCCGTACCTCAAGCTCTGCGGCGCCACGTTCCTCGTGTTCAACGGCTTCATCATGATCTCGTCGTTCCAGTCGTACGTGATCATCTACTACGTCTTCGGCGGGGACCAGGAGGCGGGCGCGCGCTGGTCGGGTTACAACGGGACGCTCGGCGCGATCTCCACCTTCGGCGTGATCTTCCTCGTCACGTGGCTCGCGACGCAGATCGGCAAGCGGAAGGCCTTCTTCTTCTCGACCGGGATGTCGATCCTCGGGTACGGGCTCAAGTGGTTCTGCTACGATCCCGAGCGGCCCTGGCTGCTGCTCCTGCCGGCGCCGCTGATCGCCTTCGGGCTGGGCGGGCTCTTCACGCTCATGGGCTCGATGATCGCCGACGTCGTGGACGAGGATGAACTCGTCACGCACCAGCGGCGCGAGGGGATGTTCGGCTCCATCTATTGGTGGGTGGTGAAGGTGGGCATGGCGGCGGCCCTCGCCGCGGGTGGATTCCTGCTGAACGCGACCGGGTTCGACGTGGCCCTCGCCGGGGCGCAGACGCCGCGGACGCTGTTGCTGCTCCGCGTCTTCGACGTGGGGATCCCGATGGCCACCTCGGCGCTCGCGATCTGGCTCATCGCCTCGTATCCGATCACCGAGGAGAGGGCCCACGCCTGCCGCAAGCAGCTCGAGGCGCGGCGCGGGTCGGCGAAGGCTGCCGCGGCGTAGGGTGCGGGAGGGGAGTGCAGGCATGCGGGCCGCGGTGCTGGTGCGCCGCGGCCCGCCGTTCGTCAGCCCAGGCCGAAACCGCGCGGAAAGAGGGGAGCGGCCGCCCCGTACGCCCCGACGGGCTCCTTGGGCCAGCTGAACGGCAGCGTACCCGTGAAGGGCGCATCGCCGAAGAGCACGTCGGCCACACCGGCGCCCTCCGAGCCCGGCAGCCAGGCCGCCACGAACGCGCGCGACTCCGCGAGCTCGGCGTTCACCACGAGGGGACGACCCGAGACGAGCACCACGATCACGGGGATCCCCTGCGCGGTGATCCGCTGGATCGTCGCCAGGTCCTCGGGGTGCCGCTCCGCGAGGACGAGCGATTCGCCGTACGGGGCGAGGTTGGTCATGAACTGCGTCCCGGAGCCCCGCTTCACGGCGCCACCCGTCCGAATGTCGCCCATCCCTTCTGCGTACGGGGTCTCTCCGATCACCACTATGGCCACGTCGTGGGCCTTGGCATCGGCGGCGCTGCCGTCCACGCTCAGCGTCGCGCCGGGCGACCGCTCGCGGATCCCTTCCCAGATGGAGGTGCCGCCGAGGATCCGGTCGTTGCCGTGCGTGCCCTGCCATTCGACGGTGAAGCCGCCGCACTGATGGCCGCGATCGTCGGCGTTCTTGCCGGCGACCAGCACCCGCGCGCCGGGCGCGACGGGCAGCACACCGGGCTCGCGCTTGAGGAGCACGAGCGACTTGCGCACGGCCTCGCGCGCGACCGCGCGATGGGCGGCGCCGCCGAAGGTGGGGCTGTTCGACCAGGGGCGTGAGGCGGGGCGGGGCCGCTCGAAGAGGCCGCAGGCGTACTTCACGGCGAGGATCCGCCGCACCGCATCGTCGATGCGCTCCATCGGCACGCGGCCGTCCGCGACGACGGTCCGGAGCGTCGCGAGCATCCGCCGCCAGTCGAGCGAGACCATGATCATGTCCACGCCCGCGTTCACCGAGGTCGCCAGCGCCTCGGCGAGGTCGTCGGCGAGCTGGTCCACGCCGTCCCAGTCGGAGACGACGAACCCTTCGAATCCGAGGCGGCCCTTGAGAACGTCGGTGAGCAGATATCGGCTCCCGTGGCACTTCTCCCGGTTCCAGCTGTTGAACGACGCCATCACGGTGAGCACGCCGGCCTGGAGCGCGGGGAGGTATGGCGCGATGTGCGTGCGGGTGAGCTCGGCCTCGTCGATCGCCGTGTCACCTTGGTCGATGCCGCGCGTGGTGCCGCCGTCGCCGACGAAGTGCTTGGCACACGCGATGATGCCGTTCTCGTCGAGTGTGCCCTGCAGGCCGCGGACGTAGCAGCCCGCGTAGGACGCGACGAGCACGGGATCCTCGGAGAAGCTCTCGTAGGTCCGCCCCCAGCGGATATCGCGCACCACGGCGAGGGTGGGGGCGAAGGTCCAGTCGAGGCCGGTCGCGAGCACCTCCTCGGCGCAGACGCGCGCGAGGCGTTCGACGAGGTCCGGGTCGTTCGCCGCCCCGAGCCCGATGTTGTGAGGGAAGACCGTCGCACCGAGCACGTTGGTGTTGCCGTGGATCGCGTCGATCGCGTAGAGGAGCGGGATCGGCAGGCGACCCTCGGTCTCGCTCATCGATGCCATCCAGTAGGCGTCGTGCATCGCCACCCAGTCGGCGGGATGGTTGGCGCCGGGGACGGAACCACCGCCGCTCAGCACCGAGCCGAGGTGGTGCGCGCGGACATCGTCGGGCGTGGTCGAGGCGCGCTCGGCCTGGATCATCTGGCCGAGCTTCTGGTCGAGCGTCATCCGGGCGAGGAGCGCGCTGGCGCGCTCGGCCGCGGTCCCGGGGATCGTGAGCGTGGTCATGCGGAGAGGGAAGGTGAGGGCTGGCCGGTCATTCTTCGAGCCGGAACTCGACGCGGAGCGAGGCCGTGGCGTCGCCGCCGATCCAGGCATGGAACTCGCCCGGCTCGGCGCGTCGCCGCTGGTCGCGGCCATGGAATGCGAGGTCGTCGGGCGTGAGCGTGAAGCGCACCGTGTGCCGCTCGCCCGGGGCGAGGCGGACCTTCTCGAATCCCTTCAGTTCGCGCACGGGCCGCGTGACGCTGCCCACGAGGTCGCGGACGTAGAGTTGCACCACCTCGTCCACGGCGCGCGGTCCGGTGTTGGTCACGTCGCAGCTGAGCGTGATCGTGCCGTCGGATGCCAGGGCGTGGTGACTCGTGCGCAGGGCGGAGTAGGCGACGCTCGAGTAGGTCAGCCCGTGGCCGAACGGGAAGAGCGGGGACGGATGCGTGTCGAGATGGAACGAGGTGTTGCCCACCGAGAGCTGGGGGACGCGCGCCGGGATGTCGTTCATGTGCACGACGGTCTCCGGCGTGGGTGGCTTGCCGGTGTTCTTGTGCGCGTAGTAGAGGGGGATCTGACCCGTGACGCGCGGCAACGTGACCGGGAGCCGTCCCGAGGGCGACTCGACGCCGAGCAGCAGGTCGGCCAGCGCGGGGCCACCCATCGTGCCGGGGTGCCAGGCGTAGAGCAGCGCGTGCACGTGCGGCACGACGCGCTCGAGAGCGAGCGCGCGACCGGCCATTACCACGCAGACCACCGGCGTTCCCGTCGCGGCGACCGCCTCGATCAGCGCCTCCTGCGCGCCCGGGAGCGTGATGTCGGTGCGGCAGTGCGCCTCGCCGGAGAGGATCGCTTCCTCGCCGACGACGAGGACCGCGACGCCCGCGCCACGTGCGGCGCTCACCGCATCGTCGAAGCCGCTGCGGTCGTGACTGCGGGTGCTCGGGAGGCCGCGCACGTGGTCCACCGCGACCCGGTCCCCGAGGAGCGCTCGCAGGGCAGGGACGAGTGGCTGGCTGAGGTGCGGATCGCCGTCGAAGATCCAGGTGCCGAGCTGCTCGTGCCCGTCGTCGGCGAGAGGGCCGATCACCGCGATGCGGTCGAGATGCTCTGCCGAGAGCGGAAGCATCCCGTGCACGTTCTTCAGCAGCACCACGGAGGCGAGCGCGGCGTCGCGCGCCGCCTGGAGGTGCGCGGGATTGGCGATGGCCGGGAACGCCGACGGGTCCGTGTACGGATCGTCGAACAGCCCCAGGCGGAGCTTCACACGCAGGATGTTGGCGACCATCGCGTCGAGCGCGGCCTCGCTGATGCGGCCCGACTCGACGAGCGACGCGAGGTGCTGCTGATAGCAGGTGCTCGCCATCTCGATGTCCACGCCGGCGGAGGCGGCCTCGAAGGCCGAGTCGCGCTCGGTCGCGGTGAAGCCGTGCACCGCGAGTTGGCGGATCGACTCCCAGTCGCTCACGACGACGCCATCGAAGCCCCATTCACCGCGGAGCACGCGCCGCAGGAGGAACTCGTTCGCCGTCGCGGGGACGCCGTCGAGGTCGGAGAACGAGGTCATGACGGTGGCCACGCCGGCCTCGACCGCGGCGCGGAACGGCGGCAGGTGGACGTTCCGGAGCTCGTTCTCCGGGATGTTCGTGGTGTTGTAGTCGCGCCCGCTCTCCGACGCCCCGTAGCCCGCGAAGTGCTTCGCGCAGGCAGCGATGCGGCCGCGCGCCGCGAGTTCATGCGGGGTGTGCCCCTGGAAGCCACGGATGGTCGCGGCACCCATCACGCCGGTGAGGAACGGATCCTCGCCGAACCCCTCCGCGACGCGGCCCCACCGCGGATCACGCCCGATGTCGATCATGGGGGCGAACGTCCAGTTGACGCCCGCGGACGCGGCCTCGAGCGCCGCGACCTGCGCACCGCACTCGACGAGGGACGGATCCCAGCTCGCCGCTTGCCCGAGCGGGATGGGGAGGACGGTCTTGAACCCGTGGATCACGTCCCGGCCGACGAGGAGCGGGATCCCGAGCCGGCTCTGCTCGACCGCGATCCATTGCAGGGCGTTGACGGTCTCGACGTGCACCTCGTTCAGCACCGAGCCCACGCGCCCGTCCTGGATCGCGTCGCGCAGGTGGTCGGGAACGTGTCCGCCCGCCCCGCTCACCTGCTGCAACTGCCCGACCTTCTCGGCGAGGGTCATCCGCGCGATCAGCTCGCGGATGCCCTCGTCGTCCTTCACGCGCAGGTCGGCCGTCGCGCTCACCCGCCACTCACCACGCGACGGTGAAGTAGCTGCGGATCTCCCACTCGCGACCGTTCGCGTACCCCGGCGCGGTGGCGTCGCAGGTCGGCGTGCCGCTGCCGTCCGGGACCCGGATGGGGCAGTAGCGCGGCGAGTAGCGATTGAGCTCGCGATAGGTGCCACGCACGCCGAACTTCGTCTCCGGCACGTCCCACCACTGTGCCTTGCCGAGCACGTAGGCCAGGTCGAGCATGTACTGCGTGGGGAAGGTGAGGTTGAAATCGCGGTGGTAATCGTACGGGCCGAAGTCGTTGAACTTCAGCGAGCCGACCACTTTCACCTGTCCCGAGACGAGCCGCACGTCGCCGCCGGACCGGTTGACCAGGCGCTGGCTGTCGCCGTTCGGCTCGGCCGTCCCGTGGAAGAAGTTCACGATCATGCGCGTGTCGGTCGCGACCTGCGAGATGACACGGCCGCGCACTTCCCAGAGGTCGCGCGCCGGCGTCGCGCCGGGGAAGGCGAAGGTCGTGCGGCCGTCGCCGAGGATGCCGATCGCTGCGTCCATCGTCGTCGGGAGGTGCTTGAAGGTGAAGCCGACGCTGGCGGCGAGTTTGGCATCCTCGCGCATGTCGTTGTCCCACTGGTACATCCAGGTGGCGGGCGTCGGATCCCACGTGAGGAGCAGCTCGCCGGCGACCGTCTCGCGCTGGCCGCGCACCGCGAAGGGATCGTCGATCACGTTGCGCGGGCGGCCGGGGGCCGGCACGCCGCGCGGGATGGGGCCGACGAGCGGCTTCTGCCAGAGGAAGTTCGGCGCGACGGTGAGGTTGCCGAACGCCACCGAGACGCCGGTGAGCGCGTTGACCTGGTTGTTGAGGCCGGTGTCCTTGAGGCCCCAGCCGGTGAAGGTCTGGACCGAGGTCGGGCCACCGTCGGCGACGATGCCCATCGAGGCGCCCTGCGCGTACCAGTTCCAACGGCCGCGCTGGTATGTCACCTTCGCCTTGCCGCCGAACGCGTCGCTGTCCTTCACCTCGTCGAGCAGGACCTGGTAGTTCCCCGGCGACCCCTCGGCGACCTGGAACTGCTGGCCGACGCGCGTGGCGCCGCCCCAGATGCCGCCGGCCTCCATGCCGACCGTTCCGCCGAACATCGGCCGCGAGGTCGAGACGTGGATCGTCGCGCGGCGCGTCTGCGGGAGCGGGATCGCGAACGAGGAGGTCGTCTGGCCGTAGCGCGCGAGTTCCTCCTGGAAGAGGCCAGTGACGGTGAACTCGCCGACCTTGCGCCCGTACTTCACCAGCGCGGCGGGGTTGGCACCCCACCAGAGTTCGGGCCCGAACGCCAGCTTGAGGCCGTTGAGCTGCCGCTTGCCGGTGAACTCGAAGCCGAGCGGGGCAGCCGCGTTGTAGATGTCGATGTTGCGACCGTAGTTGGCTTCGCGATAGATGCCGAAGAAGTCGCCTTCGTAGCCCCAGTGGTAGTGGCCGGTGCGGTTGAAGCCCTCGAGGCGGAACAGCCGCTCGTCCCACGACAGGCTGCTCTGGAAGATCTTGAGCCGCTCCAGGTCGCCCATCGCGTAGCTCCCCGACGGGCCGTCGAAGGTGCGCGCGCGCCCGCGGTTCTCGTAGAAGATCTCGTCGATCGGGTTGTTCGGGACGTTGCCGAGGATGTTGACGGCGACGCTCGCCTGGAAGCGCTCGTTCGGCCGCGCCTCGACGGCGACGTAGTACGACTCCATCCGGTCGAAGCCGCGGGCCGACGGGCGCGAGTTCGAGGCCGGGTCGGTCGCGGTCGGCGTGCTGAGCCGCGTGCCGCCGGTGGTGAAGGTCGTGAGCTCCATGCGGAGGCTGCTCACGCGGAGCTTCTCCCCGGCGCCGCCTGCGGCCGCCGCCTGGTCGGCGCGGGCCTGCATCACGAGGCCGTTCGGATCGATCGCGCCGAAGGTCTGGGCGATCCGAGCGAGGTCCGTGCCGGACGCGTACGGGTCGAGCCGGTAGGCCTGTTGCAGGCCGTAGAACACCGCGCGGGGATAGAGCTCGTAGAGGCCGCGCGCGTCGGCGGGGCCCTTCGCCACGATGCCCCACCACTCCTCGTTCATGTTGTTCTCGCCGCGCACGTAGTCGTACTGGTAGGCGTCGGCGGCCCAGGAGGCGTTGGCATCATGGATGTCGAGCCGCGTCTCCTGCCCGTACTTCCACCACCCGTCGGACCACTGGAAGGTCATGCCGCCGATCGCGTTCCCCACACGACCCTTGCCCGCTGTCATCTCGTAGATCTCGCGCCACTGCGCGAGGACGTACAGCGACTGGTTGAGCTGGTCCTCGCGCGCATCCTTCTCGTTCCACGCGTCGGCGCCGAACTCGGTGAACATCACCGGGAGCCCGAGCTTGTCCTTCACCTCCTGGAAGAGCGTCCCGAACGACCGGCCGCGGTAGACGTTGGAGCCGAAGATGTCGAGTCCCTTCGCCTCCTGCGCGATAAGGTCGAGGTACTGGATGTCGCCGTTGGCGAGCGCGACCGGGTGCGCGGCGTCCTTCTGCTTGATCGCCCGCGCGACCTCGCCCACCAGCGAGTAGAGATAGCGCGCCTTCGCCGCCTGCCGCTCGCCCACGGGGAGGTTCTCGGTCGCCGCCGACCGCCACTCCAGGCCGTAGTTGTTCTCGTTGCCGAGGAGCCACATGAGCAGCCCCGGCGTCCCCTTGAGCTCGTCCACGAGCGCCATCACCTCGGCGGTCAGCACCGCGCGCGTCCGCGCATCCGAGTAGTCGGTCTGCGCGACGAAGGTGCCGCTCGCCGAGTTGCCGTAGCGCCCGAGCGGATGGTTCACGACGGTCCAGATGCCGAACCGGTCATGGATGTAGGTGATCCAGCGCGCCGGGATGCCGTTGTAGACGCGGATGACATTCACGCCCATCGTCCGCAGGAGCCCCATCTCGCGATCGAGCGCCGCGGCGATCATCTCGTCGGGCTGGGTCCAGAGGCTGTAGGAGTAGTTGGTGCCGATGGGGAAGTAGTCCCAGTTCACGCCGCGCACGAAGAAGTCGCGTCCATCGACCTGGAGGCGACTGCCCTGGGCGTCCGTGACGACGCGGACGGCGGCCGGAGTCTGTGCCGCGGCCGGAGCCGCGAGGAGGAGCGTGGCGGCGAGCAGGCGCATGCCGCGGCGGAGCGAGCGACGGGACCGGACCGAGAACATCGAGGCCTCCTCCGCAGGGGAGGTGGACGGGGTGGGGCCAGCGGGGCGAACCGGCACTTTGTTCGCTGAGAGAACAAAGTGGGATTTCCGCCCGTCGCTGTCAAGCGTGTCCCGACAGCCACGTCGGTGAACCATAGGCTGGCGGAATCCCGCGACGGGACACATCAATAGCAAGGCCACAACCGGAGGTGGCGGGTGTTTCCCAGGACGGCAAGCCGCTGGTCGGTCGAGACCGCCATCTCCGCGACGTATGCGGCGATCTCCGGGCTGTGGATCGCCCTGTCGGACCGAGCCGCCGAGGCCCTCGTGTCCGACACGGCTCAGCTCACGCGGCTGCAGCAGTGGAAGGGGTGGTTCTTCGTGGCCGCCTCGACCGCGCTCATCTATGTCTTGCTCCGCCGCCATCGGCTGCGGCACGATGCCGCCGCGCGCCGCCTCGTCGAGTCCGACGCGCAACTCCGGGATGTGGTCGAGCACGCCGCGGATGGCATCCTGGTCGTCGGTCGGGACGAGCGGCTGATCAGCGCGAATCCCGCGGCCTGCCGCCTGCTCGGCCTGAACGAGGCGGAGCTCATGGCCGGCGGGCGCGATCTCATCATCGCACCGGATGACCCGGTGCTCCTCGCAGCGCTCGCCGAGCGCGCGGGTACCGGGCGGTTCGAAGGCGTGCTCCCCTTCCGACGCAAGGACGGGGTGGTCATCGATGCCGAGACGTCGTCCCGGTCCTTCGTCGCCGCCGACGGGACCGAGCGGATGATCATGATCTTCCGCGACATCACCGAGCGCCGCGCCGCCGAGCGACGGCTTCGCGAGAGCGAGACGCGCTATCGGACGCTCTTCGATGGCCATCATGTCCCCGCGCTCCTGATCGATCCGGCGACCGGGCGGATCGTCGATGCCAACCTGGCTGCCGCGCGCTTCTATGGGTGGACCGTGGATCGGCTGCGAACGATGGACATCGGCGATCTGAACACGCTCTCCACGGAGGAGCTGGAGCGCGAGATGTCCGCCGCGCAGGCCGAGGAACGGAACTGGTTCCGGTTCGTGCATCGCACGGCGACAGGGGAGCAGCGCCCGGTGGACGTGTACTCCGGCCCGCTGACGCTCGACGGGCGCGCGCTCCTCTTCTCGGTCGTGCATGACCAGACGTCCCTGCACCGGACGCAGGCCACCCTCGCGCGGATGAACCGGATGTTCGGCATGCTCTCGGAGACGAATCAGGCGCTGCTCCGCGTCTCCGATCGAGCGTCGCTCCTCCAGCGGGTCTGCGAGCTCGCCGTCGCTCAGGGCATGTTCCGATTCGCGTGGGTCGGGCTCACGCAGTCGGACTCCTCCGTGACGCTCGTCGCGCGGGCCGGCGACGATGCGGGGTACCTCGAGGGCCTTCGCGTGAGCGCCTCGGCTGGCTCGCCGGAGGGGCAGGGGGCCACGGGGGTCGCCATTCGGGAGGACCGGCCAGTCGTCCTGAACGACTTCGCGACGGCCTCCCGCGACCAACCGTGGGCCCTCGCCGGGCGACGCGCGGGCGTGCAGGCATCGGCCGCCATACCGATCAGGGCGGGGGGGCGGGTGATCGGGGCGCTCAACCTCTACGCGTCAGAGACGGACTTCTTCGATGCGGAGGTCGTGGCGACCCTCACCGACATGGCGAACGACGTCACGTTCGGGCTCGACCGGCTCGCCGACCTCGCGGAGCGCGAGCGACTGACGCGAGAGCTCGAGCGCGCGGGGATGCGCTGGAAGTTCGCGCTCGAGGGGGCCGGCCACGGCGTCTGGGAATGGGATTTCCTCACCGATGAGATCGTCGTCTCCGCGTCCCTTGCGGCGATGGTGGGACTGACCGTCCACGACGCGCCACGCCATCTCGCCGACTGGCTCCCGCTCGTGCATCCCGATGACCTGCCGATGCTCGGGTCCGTCTTCGAGGCCTTCGCGAAGGGCGAGGTGCCGACGTACCGAGCCGAGTACCGCGTGCGGTCGAGCTCGGGCCAGTACCTCTGGGTGCTCTCGTCGGGATCGGTGCTGGAGCGCGACGCCGATGGCAAGCCGTTGCGCGCGATCGGGACCCAGGTGGACCTGAGCGAGGTCAAGCGTTCGCAGGCGGCGCGAGCGGAGCTCGAGACGCTCTCGCGCACGCTCGTCGAGCATTCCATCGACTGCATCCTCCTGCTGCGGAAGGAGCGGATCGTCTACGTGAATCCGGCGGGGGTGCGGCTGTTGAGCGCGGCGTCCGCGGGGTCGGTCGTCGGGTGCACGGTCTACGACATCTTCCATCCGCACAGCCATGCGCACGTGGACGTGCGGCTCGCCCAGCTCGCCTCCGCCCCCGGCGTCACCTCGGCGCCGGTCCGTGACCGCATCGTCACGCGCGCGGCGCGGGTCGTCGACGTCGAGGCGAGCGCCGTCTCCTACCTGCAGGACGGCGAGCTGGTGAGCCAGATGACCATCCGCGACCTCTCAGGACGCCTGCGTGCGGAGCGTGAGCTCGCGGAGACCAGTACGCGCCTGCAACTCGCGCTGTCGTCGGCCGGACAGGGCGTGTACGACCTCGACTTCGAGAACGGGACGGTGGTCGTGAGTCCCGAGTATGCGACGATGCTCGGCTTCGACCCCGCCACCTTCCGCGAGACGACGGCGGCCTGGCTCGATCGCACGCACCCCGAGGATCGCGCGCGCTGCGAGACGACGCTCAAGGACTATCTCGCGGGTCGGATCCCGGAGTACCGGATCCAGTTCCGGCAGCGGACGCAGGATGGTCAATGGAAGTGGATCCTGTCCTTGGGCCGCATCGCGGCGCGCCGCGCCGACGGCACGCCCACGCGCATGCTCGGGACGCACACGGAGGTCAAGGAGCCGGCACGCTGATAGCTTTCGCCCGTGACGCACGCCCACCGCTCTCCCCGTCGCGCGCCGTGACCCGCGCGCTCCGTCTCGCCGGCGGTCTTGCCGCCGCCGCGTTGTTGCTCCTTCTGCCCCTCGCGAGCCCGCCGGCGGATGCCGTTCTGCCCGCCGTCCCGCCAGGGGCGCGTTCCTTCGTCTGGGGCCAGGATTCGGTCTGGCGGGCGCTCGAGGTGCGATTCGCCGAGGCGCGCTCGAGAGGATGCGCCGACTCGGCGGCCTCGTGGGCCGCACTCGACGCCATGGAGCGCCGCCTCGCGGGGATCGCGTCGGCCCGGCTCGCCCCGGAGGTGCCCGTGTTCGACTCCCTCGAGGCGGAGTGGTTCGGGCTCGCGCCGGAGGCCGCGGCCTGCGCGTCGGTCGCGGTGCGCTACGTGGCGGCCCAGGCGCGCCTGCGCGAGGCGGTGAAGCGGCAGTCCATCGGCTGGGACGTGAACGCGACGCCCGCGCGCGATCGGCTCTACCGCGCGCTCTACGGGGGCCGGGCGGCGGTGGAGGAGGTCATGCTGCAGCAGGGGGCGGCGGTCCCCACGTTGCTCGCCGGCGGCGACGAACCCTCGGCGACGCCGTCGGCGGTCTCCAACGGCGTGCGCCTGCACTCGGGCGACATCCTCGTCTCGCGCGGCGGGTACCCGACGAGCGCGCTCATCGCGCGCGGTAACGACTATCCGGGCAACTTCTCGCACATCGCGCTGGTGCACATCGACTCGGCGACGCGCGCCATCACGGTGGTCGAGGCGCACATCGAGCTCGGCGTGGCGATCACGACGGCGGAGGGGTATCTCGCCGACAAGAAGCTGCGGGTCATGGTCCTGCGGCCCCGCGCCGACCTGCCGGCGATGGTCGCCGACCCGCTCCTGCCGCACAAGGCCGCGACGGCGATGCTCGCGCGCGCGCGCGCCGGGCACATCCCGTACGACTTCGCGATGGACTACACCGATGCGTCACGGCTCTTCTGTTCGGAGGTCGCGTCGCAGGCGTACCGCGCCGAGGGCCTGCCGCTGTGGATGGGACTCTCGACCATCTCGCTTCCGGGGCTGCGGCAGTGGCTCGGCTCGTTCGGCGTGCGGCACTTCGCCACGCAGGAGCCCTCGGACCTGGAGTACGACCCGCAGGTGACGGTGGTCGCGGAGTGGCGCGACGCGACCGCACTGTTCGAGGACCACATCGACAACGCGGTCACCGATGCGATGCTGGAGGGGGCGGAGCGCGGCGACCGGTTGACGTACCCGTGGTACCAGCTGCCGGTGGCGCGACTGCTCAAGGGATGGAGCTGGCTGGTGCAGCGCACGGGGAGTCCGGGGACGATCCCGGAGGGGATGTCCCCGGCGGCCGCGCTGCGCAACCGCGGGTACGGGGCACGGCACGATGCGTACGCGTCGGAGGTGCGGACCGCGGCCGAGGCGTGGCGTGCCGAGCGCGGGTACGCGCCGCCGTACTGGGTGCTGCTCGACCTCGCGCGGGCCGCCGTCGCCAACTGATCTCCCGACGGGCCGCGGTCTCCGATGGTGCGGTCGGGCCAGCGCCTCAGGGCTTGGGGAGGTCGATCGACGGGTTCCGCGTGAAGAAGCCGACCGGCCGGATCTCGAAGCTGTGCCGCGCGACGGGCATGAGCGGCCAGTCCTCCGGACGCGGCACGTGGTGGAAGCCCATCGTCACCCAGGCGACCACGTCGGTGTTCGCGATGGCGCGATCGGCGGCGGTCCACTTCGCGAGGCCGTCGGGCGCCAGGCTGGCGGTCGGATAGTCGCCGCCCGCATAGAGCTCGCGTCGCGCATACGGCGTCACCCAGAGCATGTGCTCGGTGAACGCGCCCCGCTTCTGCATGTAGTCGTCCGGCGACAGCAGCGACATGGCACTGTGGCTCTCGATCTGGTAGCCGACGTTGCCGCTGTACGGACCCTTCACCGCGGGGTTCACGAACCGCCAGAACTCCGGCGCCGCCATCGTCGACATGCGCATGCCGTCGCGCTCGGTCCGGGCGTCGCTCGATTCGACGGCCCAGATGCTCCGCCGCGGGTTCTCGGCGGGCAGGCGCTGCGTGCGGACGCGATCGACGACGAGCGTGTTGGCCGGGCCGTCGACGTCGAGGTCGATGCGGAACGAGAAGAAGTGGCTGTGGTTGATGCCGACACGCCCCGGAGCGATGAGGCGGCCGTACTGCTCGTCCGCGGCGGTGCCGGCGAACCCCTTGGTCGCGTCCATGCCGGTGGCCGCCGCGTCGACGCGCACGGTGCCGTCCTGCTGGAACACCCAATCGAACAGGTAGTCGTAGTTCCCCGCGGTCATGAACATGCGCAGCACGAGATCGCGCTTGGGACGCGCCTCTACCACCGTGCCACCCTCACGCCCATGACGCCAGGCGACGTCCCCGGCGCTGCGCTCGAAGAGGCAGGCCGTGCGGGCGCGGAGGCGCGGGCGTCCGCTCGCGGTCACGATCCACGAATCGAAGTAGGTCGCGAACTCCGGGCACTCGACGCCCCGTTCGAGTGAACTCGCGATGCCCCCGAACTGCGCCGGGTAGGTGCCGAGGTCGAAGAAGCCCTGGTAGTTCCACGGGTCGTTCGGATCCATGTAGGGCACGAAGAGCTCGGAGAGCGAGCCCTGATACATGACCGAGCGATCGCGGCCGCCGTCCGCATAGCGGACATTGGAGATCACCAGGCCGCGGCGCATGTCCGTCCGGAACTGGAACTTCCAGTTCTGCCAGCTCACCTCCTTGCCGGCGAGCTGATACGTCGGGCCGCCGGGCTGGACCATCGTCACCGGATTCGGCGAGGCACGCGTTGGACCGATCGCCTCCGGATCATAGTCGCCCACCGGGCCGGTGCGCGGCCGCACACCGGTGTCGACGACGCGGAGGACCTTCTCCGCGCCGACGTCGACCACGACCACGAGTCCCTCGAACACCTCGCCGTACGCGATGCGGCGCTGCTCATCCGTCTCGCAGAGCGCGTGCACGACGCGCTTGCCGCGCTCCTCCGGCAGGTCGAAGTAGCCGTGGTTCGCCGGATAGCAGCTCACCTGGGCGAAGTCGGTGATGCCCCGCTTGCGGATGGCGTCGCGTACGCGCGGATCGGCCAGGGCGACGCGGTCGACGATGCCGCCCTCGGCGTTGTTGGTCATGTACTGCCGACCCGGCACTTCCGTCCACGAGAGGACGCGCTTGGTCGCGAGGTCGACGATGGCCTCGTAGCCGCGGCCGCCCTGGTAGACATGCGCGAGCGCCTCGCGACGGAACGGCTGTCCCGGCCGCCAGGCGAGGACCTCGGCCTTCTCGGGCTCATGAAGCCCGAGGTAGAGGTACAGCGTCGTGCTGTCGGTGCGACCTCCCGCTCGCAGGGCGTCGTAGACGGCCCAGTGCTCGCTGCCCGAGAGCCCGTCCAGCGGATGCGTGGGGGCCTGAGCGCAGAGCGGCAGGGCGATGAGCAGCAGGGCGATCGAGAACAGGGCGCGACGCATCGGGGGTCCGGGGCGATGGGAAGCGACGCCGGCCGGCGTCGGACCGGGAAGGTACGGATTCATCAGCGACCCCACCACCGCGTCAGCGGGTCACCCGACCTTCGCGCCGGCGCGGAGTTGGGCGATGCGGGCGCGCACGAGCTTCTGCACGAGTGCCGTTGACGGCGGAGCCGTCAACGGGAAGCGGACGGTCCCCTTGGAGAAGCCGCATCCCTCGAGTGCCTTCGCGTTGGCCCGCACGATCGACTCGCCGATGGGATAGAGCGAGACGTGCGCCTTCCATCCGGCGTAGAAGACGAGCGCCTTGCCGTCGAGCCGCAGGCCGGGGATGCCATAGCTGAAGTGCTCGACCGCGGTCGGGGCGGCGGCGCGGACGGCGGCGCGCAGCTTGCGCACCTCCTTGGCGACCGGCGAGGGCAGCGCCGCGATGTACGCGCGGATCCTCGCGGCCATTGTGGTCGCATCGTGGTCAGCGACCGCACGGGTGCGCGTGCGCGCGGGGGCGCGGGGAGTCATGGCTCAGTCCTCCAGGATTCGGGAGTGTCGACGCGTATCGGGCATGACCGCGTACACGATGAGCGAGGCGAAGATGATCGCCGTCGCGTACCAGTAGAACCAGCGCTCGTGGCCGGCGCCCTTGAGCGCCAGCGCGACGTACTCGGCCGTCCCCCCGAAGAGCGAGACGGCGAGGGCGTAGGGCAGGGCGACGCCGAGCGCGCGCACCTCGGTGGGGAAGAGCTCGGCCTTCACGACCGCGTTGATGCTCGTGTAGCAGGAGACCGCGAGCAGCGCGGCGGTGAGCAGCAGGAACGCCCGCAGCGGCGTCCCGGCCGTCTCGAGCGCGGTGAGCAGGGGCACCGTGCCGAGCGTCCCGAGCACGCCGAACGTGAGGAGGAGCGGGCGTCGGCCCACCCGGTCCGACAGGGCCCCGAAGAGGGGCTGCATGCACATGAAGACCACCAGGGTCGCCGCGTTGACTTGCGACGCGGTCGCCTTGGTGAAGCCCGCGGTGTTCACGAGGAACTTCTGCGCGTACGTCGTGAAGACGTAGAACGCGAGCGCGCCACCCGCCGTGAGTCCGAAGGTCGCGAGCACCGCGCGCGGGTGCTTGAGGAGCTCGCGCATCGGCGACTCCGACGGTCGCGCCTGCCGGAAGCTCGGCGTCTCGTCGAGCGCGCGACGGAGCCAGACGGCCACGACCGCCGCCGCGGCGCCGAACACGAACGGGATGCGCCAGCCCCACGCCTGCAACTGCGCCTCCGTGAGCCATGTCTGCAGCACGAGGAGCACGCCGAGCGCGAGCAATTGGCCGAGGATGAGCGTGACGTACTGGAAGCTGGAGAAGAAGCCGCGGTGGTCGCGCCCGGCGCGCTCGCTGAGGTAGGTCGCGCTCGCGCCGTACTCGCCTCCGACGCTGATGCCCTGGAGCAGGCGCGCGAGGACGAGCAGCGCCGGCGCCGCGACGCCGATCCTCGCGTAGGACGGCGTGACGGCGATGAGCAGCGACCCGCCGCACATCAGCATGACGCTCAGGGTGAGCGCGGCCCGCCGGCCGTGGCGGTCCGCGTAGCGGCCGAGGAGCCAGCCGCCGACCGGGCGCATGAAGAAACCCACCGCGAAAACGGCGGCGGAGTTGAGCAGTTGCGCGGTGGGGCTGGCGGGCGGAAAGAACGCCGCCGAGAAGTAGAGGGCGAACGCCGAGTAGGTGTACCAGTCGTACCACTCGACGAGATTGCCGACCGAGCCGCCGAAGATGGCGCGGAGCCGCGCGCGGGCCTCCGCGCCCGTCGTCATCGTGCGGTGGACCAGGGGTTCACTTCAGTCTGACCCGATACATCGTCGGCCAGTACTTCCCGGTCACCAGGAACTCGCCCGGCACGGGGGACTTGGCGATGCCGTTGAGCACGTCCACTTCGGGCGGCCGGTCGGGGTACAGGCCTTCGAAGTCATAGGTGCGCACGACCTCGCCGGTCGCCGGGTCGATCCGGACGATCCGGTCGGTCTCGTAGACGTTCGCGAGCAGGGTGCCCTCGTCCCACTCCATCTCGTTGATCCGCGAGAGTGGACGTCCGTTCAGCCGGACCTTCACCGCACGGCGCGTGGCGAAGGTCGCCGGGTCGAGCAGTCGGAGCGAGTCGGAACCGTCGCTCATCCAGAGGCCGGTGCCGTCGGTCGCGAGCCCCCAGCCCTCGCCCGCGTACCGGAACGAATCGAGGGGGGCGAGCGTCGCCGCGTCGTACACGTAGGCGATCTGCTCCTTCCAGGTGAGCTGGTAGAGCTTGCCTCCCAGCAGGGCCAGCCCCTCCGCGAACTTGTCGCTTGTCAGGGCGGTCCGGGCTTCCACCGCGCCGGTCTCGAGGGTGACCCGACGGAGATCGGAGTTCGCGTAGCGGCCGACACTCTCATACAGGATGCCGTCCGACCAGACGAGCCCCTGCGTGTAGGACGACCGGTCGTGCGGGTATCGGGCCGTGACCTCGTAGTCGGCTGGCGGCGGGGGTTCGCCAGGGCAGCCGAGGATGGTGACGGCAAGGAGGAGGGGCAGGGAGCGAAGGGCGGGCGCGCGCATCCGGGGATTGTGGCCGAGCCGCGAGCGCACGGCAAGCCTGCGGGTGATTCCCTGTCCCGTTGTCGGTCGCTTCCCGATGGCGGGATACGCCGGTCGGGGCGACGTTTCAGTCGTGTTCGCCGGTCCCCGGGACCTTCGGGAGCGGAGCCCATCGCATGTCGAACGACCTGCAGGACCAGCGCGCCGCGTCGAGCCTCAAGGACCGGCTGCCGTGGTTGCCGTACCTCGCCGCCGCGGTGATCTCCGCGGTCGCGATCGGCGTGCGCCATCTGGTGTCCGGGCCGGATGCGGTCGCCGGACCGGTCTATATCGTGCTCGTTTTGCCGATCGGGCTCGCGGCGTACTTCGGCGGCTTCGGGCCCGGGCTCCTGGCGACGTTCCTCACGACCGCCGGCGCAGAGGTGGTCCTCCTCGAGCCGGTCGGCGGGCTGCTCGACGCTCCCTTGCGGATGCGACTCGGCCTCTTGGTGCTCGCCGTGGTCGGCGTGCTCGTGAGTCTCGCGGCGCGTCAACTGCACTCGGTCCGCGCGACTCTGTCCGTGGACGTACACGAACTCGAACACGCGGCGGCACTCTCCGAGCGCGACCGGCACCTGCAGCACCTGCAGGGCCAGCTCGAGCACATCGTCGCGACCGCTCCCGGCGTGATATACGCGTTCCGGCATCGGCCCGACGGCACCCAAGGCTTCACATACGCGAGTCCCGGGAGCGCGAGCCTGCTGGGCGTTCCGTTCGAGGAGCTCGAACGCGACGCCGGAGCGCTCTTCGCGATGATGGACCCGGGGGACGCTCAGGAGGGCGACCGCCTCATCGAGAGCTCGGCGCGGGACCTGACGCCGTGGCGGCACCAGTTCCGCCTGCGGCGGCCCGACGGCGAGGAGCGCTGGATCGAGGCCCACTCGATCCCCAGCCGCGAGGCGGACGGCGGCACGCTCTGGCACGGCTTCATGAGCGACATCACCGCGCGCAAGATCGCCGAACGCGGCCTCGAGGCCGCGCGCGAGACGATGGAGATCCTGATCGAGCAGTCGCCGGTGGCGATCGCCATGTTCGACACCCGGATGGTCTTCCTCGCGGCCAGCGGTAGGTGGTGCGAGCAATTCGGGTACGCGATGGACGAGCTCATCGGCCACTGCCTGTACTCGGTGGTCCCGGAGATCCCGGAGCGGTGGCGCCGCCTGCACGCGGAGGCGATCGCCGGCACCTCGTGGCAGGATGACCACGATCAGTGGCGACTCCGAGACGGGAGGTTCCACGACATCCGGTGGGCGATCCACCCTTGGCGCGCCGACAGCGGGGCGATCGGCGGCGTGATCCTTTTCGCCGAGGACGTGACCGAGGCGAACGCCGCGGCGCGACGGCTCGCCGCCTCGGAGCAGCGCTACCGCGACCTCGTCAACATGTCGCCGGAGGCGATCTTCCTCACGCGCGAGTCCAAGCTCGTGTACGCGAACCCGGCCGCGCTCGCGGTCCTCGGCGCCCGTGCGCTCGACGACGTGCTCGGACACGACGCCGTCGAGTTCCTGCACCCGGACGAACGCGAACACATGGCGGCCGCACGCCAGCGGATCGGGGCGGGGGAGACCCTGCCCGCGACACAGCGCCGGTTCGTGCGGCAGGACGGGACCGCGATCCATGTCGAGGTCGTCGCGCGACCGTACGAGGACGCCGAAGGACCCGCGGTCCAGACGGTCGTGCATGACATCACGGATCGGATCCGTCAGGAGGAAGCCCTCCGCGAGACGAGCACCCGCTTCCGGCAGCTCGCCGAGAGCATCCGCGAGGCGTTCTACCTCGCCGACGAGACTCGCATGCGGGTTCGCTACATGAGCGCGGCCGCGCGCGAGATCTTCGGGCGTCCGGAGGACGAGTTCACCGCAGGGATCGGGACCTGGCGCACGATCATCCACGGCGCCGACCGCGAGCGGGTCACGCAGGTCCTGAAGGGGGTGCTGGAGGGAGAGCCGTTCGACCTCGAGTACCGGGTCGTGCGGGGGGATAGCACGGTGCGCTGGGTCCGCGACCGGGCCTCCGCCGTGCGCGATTCGCGCGGCATGATCGTCGGCATCGCCGGGCTGGTGGAGGACGTCACCGAACGGCGCGCCCTCGAGTCGCAGCTGCAGCAGGCCTCGAAGGTCGAGTCGGTCGGGCTGCTCGCCGGCGGCATCGCCCACGATTTCAACAACTTGCTCACCGTGATCAACGGGAACGCGGAGCTGCTCGAACAGTTGATCGAGGAGCAGGCGGAACGCGTGCCCGAGGCCCTCGAACTGGTGCACGAGGTGCGCGGCGCGGGAGAGCGCGCCTCGGCGCTCACGCGCCAGCTGCTCGCGTTCAGCCGGAAGCAGGCGGTGGAGCCGCGCCCCGTCGACGTGAGCGCCGTCGTCGCCGACACGGAGAGGATGCTGCGCCGCCTGCTGGGGAGCACGGTGGAACTGCGCACCGAGCTCGCCCCGGTGCACGCCGCGCGCCTCGATCCCGCCCAACTCGGCCAGGTGCTCATCAACCTCGCGGTGAACGCCCGCGATGCGATGCCGAACGGAGGGCGCCTCACGATCCAGACGGGAGAGGAGGTGGTCGCGCCGAGTTCGACCTGGACCGCGGAGGCGCGCCGGGTGCGGCTCACCGTGACCGACACCGGAGAGGGCATGCCGCCCGAGGTCATCGCACGCGTGTTCGAGCCCTTCTTCACCACGAAGGGAGTCGGGCGCGGCACCGGGCTCGGGCTCGCTGTCGTGCAGGGGATCGTGAAGCAGTCGGGCGGCGAGATCTCGGTCCAGAGCACCGTGGGGCTCGGCACGCGCTTCACCCTCACCTTCCCCGCGAGCGAACAGCGGCTGGACGACCTTACGGCGGCCCGCGCCGCCGTCGGCGGGAGCGAGACCATCCTCGTCGTGGAGGACGAGCCGCTGGTGCGGCGTACCTCGGTCCGCGCGCTCCGCCTCGCGGGGTATCGCGTGCGCGAGGCCGAGAGCGCGGAGGACGCGCTCCGCATCCTCGAGGAGCCGGACGAGGTGATCCATCTCCTGCTCACCGACGTGATGATGCCGGGGATGAACGGACGAGAACTCGCCGAACGCGCCCAGCTCACGAAGCCCGCCATGCGCGTGCTGCTCATGAGCGGCTTCACGGACGACGCGGCGGTGCGGCAGGGGATCGCCGAACGCACGTTGCGTCTCTTGCCCAAGCCGTTCAGCGTGCAGGCCCTGCTCGATGCCGTGCGACGGACGCTCGACGCCGCCCTCGTCTGAGGGCGAGGGGTCCGCTGGACGGCACGGCGCTCGCGTGCGAACTTCCCGGGACTCCAACCGGTATCCCATGCGCGCGCTGCTCGTCCTCTCCGTCCTCGCCGCCGCACTGCCGGCGCAGACCCCGATCCCCTCCGCGGAGCAGCAGATCGCCGCGGCCGTGCTCCCCCTCCCGCAGGACCTGCGCGCGAACGCGACGGTCATGGGCTACCGTGAGGCCGGCAAGCTCGTGGTGCTGCGTGCCGGGACCAACGGCATGCACTGCTTGGCGCTCTATGTCACGCGCCCCGACTTCCACGTCGCCTGCTACCACAAGGACCTCGAGCCGTTCATGGCGCGCGGCCGAGAGCTGCGCGCCGAGGGCGTCACCGGATCACAGGTGGACAGCGTCCGCTTCCGCGAGGTGCGCGAGAAGAAGCTGCCGATGCCGGCGATGGGGACGCTGTACTCCATCACGACGAAGAAGGAGAACTATGATGCCGCGGCGAACAAGGTGAACGGAGCGCCCGGCCTGCTCGCCGTGATCTACGTGCCGAACGCGACCC
Organism: Gemmatimonadaceae bacterium; assembly: GCA_044229035.1. Taxonomy (GTDB): domain Bacteria; phylum Gemmatimonadota; class Gemmatimonadetes; order Gemmatimonadales; family Gemmatimonadaceae; genus Pseudogemmatithrix. Next base: position 34,539 of record JBGATT010000005.1, read on the forward strand.
CGGCGTCCACCGGCATCACCGCGCAGCCGCGCGCCGACGGGCCGTGGCTCATGTTCCCCGGCACGCTCAAGGCGCACATCATGATGGTCGGGACGATGTCGCCCTGAGGGCGTCACCGTCCGGCGCGTGCCCCCGTCTCTCCCACTCAGACTCCCTCATGAACGTCACCGATCTCCTCTCGCAGGCCGGCGGCCTGCAGTCCATCGCGCGCGAACTCGGCGTCACCGAGCAGCAGGCCTCGAGCGGTGCGGCCGCGCTCGTTCCCGCCATTCTGGGAGGCTTCAAGAAGCGGGCGCAGTCGCAGCCGGGCGGCGCCGCCGGACTCGGCGGCCTGTTGCAGCAGCTCGGCGGGGCGGACCTGCTCGACAACGTCGTCTCCGCCCAACCAACGGATGTCTCGCGCGGCAATGACGTGCTCGGCGCCATCTTCGGCAGCAAGGACGTGAGCCGCGCGGTCGCGCAGCAGGCGTCCGCGCAGTCAGGTCTTGGCGCGGATGTGCTCAAGAAGATGCTGCCGATGCTCGCGATGGCGGTGAGCGGCATGATGGCGAAGGGCGTGCCGGGCGCCGCGCCATCGGCGCCGGCTGCCGGCGGACTTGGCGGGATGCTCGGGGGGATGCTCGGCGGGCAAGCCGGCAACGCGCTGTCGGCGATCACGGGCGGCAATGCCGCAGGCGGTGCCGGGGGATTCGGCGGCCTGATGTCGATGCTCGACGCGGACGGCGACGGCAATCCGCTCGACGACATCATGAAGATGGTGGGGAAGGCGCGCGGCTGAGCCGCGCGCCTATGGGCGCCGGATCACCGTCGGGGTGCCGCCTGCCGGGCGTCGACCTCGCGCCGGCGCCTCGCGGAGCCAGTAGACGAGCAGCGCACAGCCGTTCGCGGATTCCCGAGGCCACGCGAAGCGCTGCAGCGCGTCCGGGACCTTCTGGTACTCGTCGTAGTACTCGATGGCGACCACGTCCCGCGGGATGAGCTCATCCACCGGCACCTTCCGGACGTGCCCGTCGAACAGCGGGTCCTCGCCGTTGAAGATCTCGACGAGGCACCGGCTGGGTGGCGCCATCGCGAGCCAGTCGAGGCCGTCCGGCGTCATCACGGGTCGACGCCGGAGGCTCGGGATCCCGTCGAGCATGTCGGCCCAGGCGGAGGGACGGAGCGCGCGTAGCTCGCCGGCGTCGCGGTACATCCCGCGCCCGATCGCGCGCCGGCACTCGAACCCACGCAGCGTGTTGCGCTCGCAGGCGTTCACGTCGGTGATGCGCACCTCGCCGAGGAGTTGCGGCATGCGCACCAGGCGGATGCGGAGAGCCCCCGCCTTGGCGTCGCGGGGGTCGACGGTCGTCTCGTAGGGGCGGAAGCCGATGAAACGCACCCGCAGGCGTCGCGCGCCGCGCTCGGTGACGGCGAACGAAAAGGCCCCGGTGGAGTCGGTCCGCGCGCGCAGCGCCGTCCCGAGGATGACGTCGGCGTCTACGAGCGCACGGCCGGCGGTGTCGACTACCGTGCCCGCGACCCGTTGGGCCTGCACGGCTCGCGGAGTGGTCGTCGCGAGCAACAGCGCGGCGAGAATGACCTCCGCGAGCGGGAAGGCGCTCAGCGCGCGCCGAAGGTGTCGCATGACCGGGGATCGCCGGAGTCGAACCCCGCCTTGAACCAGCGCATCCGTTCCGCGCTCGACCCATGCGTGAAGCTCTCGGGGCGCACCTCGCGGCCGGCCTGCCGCTGCAGCCGATCATCGCCCACTGCAGCGGCGGCGCCGAGTCCCTCCTCCATGTCGCCGCGCTCGAGGTCGCCGCGCTGCGCGACGGTGTTGGCCCACACCCCGGCGTAACAGTCGGCCTGGAGCTCCATCCGCACGCTGAGCGCGTTCTCGCTCCCCGGGTCGGCGCGCTGGGCCCGGCGCAGCTGCGCCTCGGTGCCGAGCACCGACTGGACATGGTGCCCGATCTCGTGCGCGAGCACGTACACCTGCGCGAAGTCGCCGGGCGCCCCGTAGTTGCGCGACAGCTCCTCGTAGAAAGCGAGGTCGATGTAGACCTTCTGGTCGCCCGGGCAGTAGAACGGACCCATCGCCGACGAGGCGTCGCCGCATGCCGACTGGACCGCGCCGCGGAAGAGCACGAGCTTCGCCGCGGGATATGCCGTCCCCTCGGCCGCGAGCTTCTGCGTCCACATGGCCTGCGCGTCGTCCAGCGCCGACGACAAGAAGCGCACCATCGGCTCCTCCGCGGCATCCTCGACGGGTGCCTCGCTCGCGGCGGGCGCGCCCGCGCCACCACTCATCACGCCGAGCACCTCGAGCGGGTTCGCCCCGGTCACGGCGGAGATCACGAGCGCCAGCACGATGCCGACGATGCCGATGCCGGCCTTGCGACCGCCACCGCCGCCGCGGCGGTCCTCGAGATTGGACGAGCGACCCGTGTCGCGCCACTTCATGCGATGCCCTCGGTGGATGTCTTTCGGGATACTACCCCCGAAGCTATCCCCAGTCACCGCCGAGCGACACGTCGCAGAGCTCGGAGGGCCGCGTGGGGTCGTCTGGATCGACGACGACGAGCACGCGATCGGTCCGGCCCGGGAGGGCGACGATCCCTTCGACCTTGTCCGTGGTGCCTCGGCCGCGCTCGTCGGTGATGGGCGCATAGCGCAACGCCCCCTTCGCCGGGATGATGCCGATCACCGATCCGCTCACGCGGCCATCCTCGCTCGCGTCCTTCGACGCCTCCGCCGCGGCGGTGTAGAGCAGGGTGCTCCCGGCCATCGCCGCATCGGTGAAGCCGAGCGGGAGCGTGTCGAGCGTGCCGAGCTCGTACTGCGTCACGCCGTGGAGCGCCGGCACGGTCGCGGTCTCCGGTGAGGCGAGGTAGACGAGCAACGCCTGCAGGTCGAGATCACCGGTGGAATTCACCGGAAGTCGGCCGCCCTTCGCCTCGCCGTTGCCGCGCGTGAAGAGCCGCAGGACGCCGGGAAGCCCGAGGGCCCCTTCGATGTTCATGTCGCTCCCGGCGAAGTGCGGTATCTGTTCGAGCGCGACGTACAGCGACTCGGCGTCGATGAGCGAGACGCGCGGCCGCCGTGCGGCGACCGACTCGATGGTCACGATCCGCCGCCGGCGCCGCTTGGAGCCGGAGCCCAGCGCGAGCAGCATCGTTCCCATCGGGCCCTCGATGGTGCAGCAGGCCTCGAGGTCGAGCTTGTGCTTCTTGTTGCCGCGCAGGTCGTCGAAATGACGCTTCCCCTCTTCGCCCGCCGGCAGGGTGATGCTGCGCGCCAGCCCGGTCCGCGGGTCGACGAGCGCGACGAAGTTCGCATCGTCCTGCACGAGGCCGAGTCTTCGGCCGACCCAGGTGATCGACGAGCCGGCGCGGACATGCGGCGGGCGATCGAGCCCGGGGCTGGCCTTGGCGCGATAGGCGAGCGGTCGGCGTTCGACGATGGTCGCCGACAGCGACGGATCGATCGACGCCGAGCGCAGGCGGACGTTACTGGACAGTGCGCCCCTCGTGCCGGAGCCAGCCGGCGACGTGTCGGCCGGCCGGATCATGGTGCGTCCAATGGACTACGCCGCCTTCGGAGTTCGGTTCGAACTCGCCGAAGAAGGCGACCGTGTCGCCGCGATCGAGGCCGGTGAGGCGCGGGGCGAGGTCGATATTGTGCGCGACGAGCAGTGTCCTCCCGTTCGCGAGCCTGAGGATGAAGCGTTGGTGGCGGCTACCGTCGTTGTCGTCGGGAAGGACACGACTGACGATGCCGACGCCTTCGAGTTGCTGGTCGCCCCGCGGCTCGCGCGGTTGCTCTGCCTGCTGCTCGCGTCGTGGGGCATCCAGAGTCTCGGTGCGCTCGCTCTGGAGCCACCGGAACGCGAGGACGCCGACGATGATTACGAGCGAGACGACCCTGCGTCGCGAGGGGATCATGGGCGACTGAACACCGCGCCGTGCGGGACGCCCTTCGCCGTGCTTCCGTGCGGCCAGGTCTTGTCGTCCATGCGGAAGCCGCTGCTCGCCGCGCCGGGCTCGCGGAAACGCTCGTCGAGCGAGAGCTGGCCGGTCGCGGCATCGAAGCGCAGGAGTTCCACGCGGTGCTGCATCCCGTCGTAACCCGTGACGACCACGCGTCGCTGGTCCGGCGAGACTGCGATCCAGTGCGGGACATCGTCGGGGCCGAAGGCCACGCGGCTCACTTCCCTCGGCGCGGAGGGATCGGCGACGTCGAGGACGACGACGGCGCTCAATGCCGGCACGGTCACCAGATAGTAGTGCCCCACGACGACCGGGATGGCGCAGTTGGTCTTCTCCTTCGTCGGGAAGGACGCGACCTGCCGCGCCGACGGGGCGGCGCCATCGAGGCCCTCCAGCAGGAAGAGGCCGCAGCTGAACGTGGACACGAGCATCGTCCGGCCGTCCGCGAGGAGGCGCGGCTCGGCGGTGAGCCGCCCGTGCGGCCCCGGGAGCGTGATCGTCGAGAGCACCGTGAGGTCGGAGAGGCGCCAGACCTGCAAGGTGCGCGACGCCTCGGCGTCTCCGTCCATGTCCGTCGAGGTGGTCACCACGCGGTCGAGCGACGGCACGATGCCGGCGCTGTACACGCGCAGCATGCTGTCCGCCGCGGGCGTGTCGGCCGAGGCTGAGCGGACGACCGCCCCGCTCGGTGTGATCTCGACGAGACCACCGGCGCGCATGTGGCCGCCGTCATGTCGCATCTGGTAGCTGGCGAGCACGTTCCCGTTGGGGAGCCGCGGGAACGAGTGCGGATGCGTGAACCCCGCGAGGTCCCCGAACTCCGCAGCGATCCGTGGCGCATCGGGCACGGAGAGGTCGAAGATCCAGGTCCGGCCCGCTCCGAAGCCGTTCGCGAACAGCTGCCGGTCCGCGGCGAGCTCGGGCTCGGTGTGATGCGGGACGCTCCCCGTCGCCGGCACGGCGAGCGTCGTCACCAACGCGCCGTAGCGGCCGGTGTCCTCGGTCACGTCGAGGACGGCGAGGAAGTCGGGCTGCGTCGAGTCCACCGACGCGGTCCAGAGATAGAGGTAGTCGCGCGGGCCCGTCGTCACCTCCGCGCGCGGCCCGCAGGCCACGAGCGCGGAAGCGAGGACGAGCGCGCACGCGCACGTCCTCGCGCCAGTGTGATCGGCGCGAGAACGCGCACGTGGACTCAGCATCGGTTCAGCGGCTCCAGGGAGGCGTGACGTTGTTCGAGCGCGCGTAGGCGATGAACTGTCCGAGGTGCTCGTGCAGGTGCGTGACCGCGAGAAGCGAGGCGCGGTGACGGGTGAAATCCTGGCCGAACATCTTCACGGTCGCCGAGAGGTTCGCGTCGGTCGTGAGCGCCAGCGCCTGATGGAGGTGGATGAACGAGGCCTCGACATCGGCCACGAGCTGGTCCTTGCCGACGGTGCGCTTCTCGTACGCACCCGCGGACGCGAAGTCGCTCGTGATGCCGGTCGCGGCGGGCGCCGCCTTGCCCATGAAGATCGGGATCAGGTAATTGTCCGCGGCCACGTGCAGCAACAGTTCGCGGATCGACCGCACGCCGGGCGCGGGGCGCCAGTCGTACGAAGACTCCGGGATCGCCTTGGCGAGGTCGAGCACCTTCTTCTGCACGTCGTTGAGGTCGGTATGCATGTCCGCCATGACACCCTGTGCCGCGGCGGGGGCGGCGAAGGTGAAGGCGAGTGACAGCGCGGCGATCAGCTTGCGCATGGAGGGACTCCGCTCGATGAAGGGGGGCGCCCGGCGATTCCGGGCGCGAACGATCCACCAAGGTGGCTCCCCGGGCTGGGGTGTGGCAACCTGGCACGATCCCATGCCGTACCCCGGATGTCGGTCCGGCGTGACCGTCCGCGGTGCCGCCGGGTACTCTGGAGGATGACCCCCACCATCCTCCGCCGCTCCCTGTCGCTCGCCCTCCTCGTGTTCGCCGCCTGCGGCAGCGACGAACCGACCGCGGGCGGTCCCGATCCGGTCCCCGTCACGGACGTTCCGGCCCTCGCGCGCACGACGGTGCTCCCCGGCCGCAGTGGGCCCTGGGACATCGCCTTCGCGGCCGACGGCTCGATGTTCTTCACCGAGAAGTGCGCGGGGCTCTCGGTCCGACGCCCAGACGGGAGCATCACACGCCTCTTCGGCACCGCGGGCAGCGCGCTCGTCGCGCCCGACTTCTTCTGCCTGGGCCAGAGCGGGATGCACGGCGTGGCGCTCGATCCGGCCTTCGCGACCAATCGACGCGTCTACGTCTACATGCCGTCCGACCTCACGTCGAATCCGCGCACCAATCGCGTGGTGCGGCTCGAACTCGACGCCGGGTTCACGACGGCGAGCGCGCGGACCGACATCGTCACAGGCATCCCGTTGAAGGATGCGGCCAACGCGATCGGCGGCGCGGGCTCCCACAGCGGCGGTCGCCTCCGCTTCGGCCCGGACGGCTACCTCTACGTCGGCACGGGGGACAACCACAACGCGATCCTGCCGCAGCACCCGACGCTGCTCGGCGGCAAGGTGCTCCGCGTGACCACCACCGGCGCCGCCGCCCCGGGGAACAACGCCCCCGCCGGCTTCGACGCGCGCATCTTCTCGTACGGCCATCGCAACGTGCAGGGGCTCGCCTTCCGACCGAGCGACGGACGCCCCTTCAGCGCCGAGCATGGGCCCAACCACAGCGACGAGGTGACGCCGCTCGTGGCCGGCGGCAACGGCGGGTGGGACCCGCAATCGCGGCCCGCGCTCAGCTGTCCCGACGGATACTGTGGGTACGCCGGGAACCCGACCTCGATGCCGATGACGGATCTCGCGCGCTTCCCGTCCGCCGTCGTGCCGGCCTGGAACAACAGCGCGACCTCCCAGGGCATGGGGCCGGCCGCGTTCCTCGACGGACCGCAGTGGCGCGCGTGGAACGGACGACTCGCGGTGGGGATCATGGGAGGGCAACGCCTGATGATCCTCGAGCTCGACGCGGCGGGGATCGCGATCTCGGCGACCGACGCCGGCCTTCCGGCGGCGCGGTACCGCGCGCTGACGCAGGGCCCCGACGGCAACCTCTACATCGCGACGGACGCGGGCGAGATCTGGCGCATCACGCCGTCGGTGGCGAGCGACCCGCTGCCGTAGCACCTTGGAGCATGCGGCTGCGGCCCACGCTCCTCCTCTCGTGCCTCCTCGCCGCCGCGTGCCAGCGCGCGACGCTCGCGCGCGCGCCGCTCGGGCCGACCTCCGGTGGCCTGGTGAGCGGCACGGTGCGCGACAGCGCCTCGCGCGCCCCGCTCGCTGGTGCGCTGGTGCAGCTGGTCTCCGCCGATCCCGGTATCACCGTCACCCGCGCGACGCGCAGCGATCCGCAGGGTGGCTATCGCATCGATTCCGTACCACCCGGCCGCTACTCGGTGGGCTTCCTGCACGACCGCCTCGATTCGCTCGGGATGCAGGCGCCGGTACGTCTCGTCACGGTGCGCGAGGGGCGTGTCACGCGCTTCGATCTCGTCTCACCGGCCGCCCGTGTGCTGCGCGCGACCTACTGTCCCGGGCAGACGACCACCGGCGCCGTGGTGATCGGCGTGGTACGCAGCGCGAGCGACCGCATGCCGGTCGCGAACGCCGAGGTGGTGGGAGAGTGGCTGGAGTTCGTCATGAGCGGGACCGCGTTGCGGCGGCAGCAACCGGCACTGTACGCGCGCACCGCCGACGATGGCGGCTATGTGCTCTGCAACGTGCCGCTCGAGGGCAGCGTCTTCGTGAGCGCCAACATCGGCGCCGACACGACGGACCGCATCGAACTGCTCGCCGACCGTTCCGGCGTGATGCGGCGCGATCTCTACGTGGGGCCGGTGCGATCGACCACGGGCGACGGCACGCCCGCCGCGCGGCGCCAGCGCGCGGGGGATGGGGCGCTGCGCGGCAGCGTCCGCACCGCCGACGGCGACCAGCCGTTGCCGAATGCAATGGTCCGGATCGTCGACGGTCCGCAGGTGCGCACGAATGCGCGCGGCGAATGGACGCTCGCGCAGGTCCCCGACGGCACCCGGGTGCTCGAGGTGCGGGCGCTCGGCTACTATCCGGTCTCGCAGCCGGTCGATGTGCTGGCGGGGACGCCACCGGTGCGGATCGCGATGATGACGTTCCAGTCGGTGCTCGATACGGTGCGCGTCGTCGCCGCGCGCGATGCCGACCGGAGCGGGGGCGGATTCGCGCGTCGCAGCCGTTCGCTCGGCGCTGGCAGCTTTGTCGACGCGGCGCAGATCCGCGCGCGGGGCGGCGTGACCACCACCGACATCTTCCGGTCGATGAACGGGGTGCGGCTCGACGGCGTCGGCTACGAGCGCACCATCCTCCTGCGTGGTGCCTTCGGCGAGTGCGCGCCGAGCGTCTACGTCGACGGGCTCTACATGGCGAAGCCCACCGCGGACGAGATCGATCTCATCGCGCCGCGGCAGACGATCACCGCGATCGAGGTGTACGCCGAAGGCACCACACCCGCCGAGTTCGCGCGCGCGCTCGACGGGTGCGGGGCCATCGTGATCTGGACGCGGCCGGTCCGGCAGGGGCGCCGGCCGCGCTGAGTCTCGGACCGGTCAGCGCTTGGCCGGCACCAGCACACTCGTCTGCTCGGGGCTCACACGCACGACGCGCATGACCTGCGAGTACGTCCGGTCGCCGACCACGAGCACCACGCGATAGTCCCCGGTCTCGGCGTACGTGATGCGCTGGCCGCCGAAGCCGCCACCGCCGCCCCCCTGGCCACGTCCACCGCCGGCTTGCGCGGCCGCCGCGAGGGCACGGGCCTGCGCGGTCGGCGTGCCCGACGAGTCCGGCGCGAGGCGCGACTCGGCGGGACGCGGATCGAAGCCCGCCGGGAAGCCCGGCGCGTTCACCGGTCCCTGATTGCCGAATCGTCCGCCGCCGCCACCGAAGCCCGCGAAGGCACCGGCCCCGCCGATCGCGAGGTTCCAGTTTACCGTGTTGAGGCCGGCGTTGTTCGTGCCGGTGAGCCGCGCGAGCGTGTCACCGGCCATGTTGAGCACGAAGAGCCGCGGGGCGCCCGTGCCCGGCATCCCGAGCCGGTAGGTGATCGCCGCGCCCGGTGCGACGCGATCGCCACGCCACATGCGATGCGCGCGGGGTTCCGAGCCCACCGGCCGCTCGCCGTACTGGAGCGCGACCGTCGGGGCGAAGAGATGCGCCGGCTTCCCGAGCACCTCCGCGGTCATCTGCTGGAGTGGCGCCACGTCGAGGATCTGCACTGCGCGCCCATGCGTGCCCGCGATGAGCTCGCGGTCGCGCGGGTGGACCTGCAGGTCGTAGACGGGGACCGTCGGCAGGTTCGACTGGAGCGGGAACCAGGAGGTCCCCCGATCGAGCGAGGCGTAGACGCCCAGTTCCGTGCCGATGTACAGCAGTCGCGGGTTCACCGGGTCCTCGCGGACGACGTACACCGTGTTGGGCCGGTCGGTCGGGATGCCGCCGGCGATCGACGTGAACGTCCTCCCGAAGTCGGTCGACATGTAGAGGTACGGCTTGAAGTCGTTGTCGCGGTGGTTGTCGAATGCGACGTAGACCGTGCCCGAGTCCGCGAACGAGGCGTCGATCTTGCTGACGTGGGTGAAGGGCGGGACGCCGGGGAAACGCGCACTCAGGTCCTCCCAGGTCGCGCCGTCGTTGCGGGTGAGCCAGACCTTGCCGTCATTCGTGCCGACGTAGAGGAGGCCGGCGCGGATGGGCGACTCGGCGATGGTGACGATGGTCGCGTTCTCCTCGGCGCCGGTCGCGTCGCGCGTGATGCCGCCCGTCGCGTCCACCGCGACGTTGCCGAGCGAGTCGAAGCCGGTGGTGACGCGGATCCGGGTCTCGTCGCGCGACGACAGGTCGCCCGAGATCGCGACGGGATCGAGCCCCTTCTTGACGCTCTTGAAGAGCTTCTCTGCGCCCGAGTAGAACACGTTCGCATCGTGACGGGAGAGCAGGAACGGCGTGTTCCAGTTCCAGCGCGTCGCGACGTTCGGGTCGGCGAGCTGCCGGCGCATCTCGGCCCGGATGGAATCGATGGAGGTGCGCTGCGCCTGCGTGAGCGGAGTGGTGCCGTCGCCGCGCACGCGCGCGATCGCCTGGCCGAACTGCGTGCGCGTGACGGTGCGCGCGCGGACGCTCACGTTCTCGCCGGTCGCGAGGTTGCGACGCGAGATGTTGCCGCCCTGCGACTCGTAGTACACGTAGTCCGGTTCGAACGGGTCCTGCGCCGACTGCAGCCCGTCCGCCGCGAAGACCGCGAACCAGTCGGTCATCTGGAGCGGCGCGTTGCCGCGGCGGCTCAGGCCGCACGAGGTGCCGTTGTCCTGCAGGCCGCCACAGACGCGGTAGGGGACCTGGTAGTCGAAGCTGATCCCGTAGAACTGGCCCATCGCCATGTTGTTCAGCGCGTCATACGTGCCGCCGCGATCCCAGGTCTGGAAGACCCCGGCGTCGCCGCCGACGATCCAGTGGTCGGGATCGTTCGGGTCGATCCACATCCCGTGGTAGTCCTCGTGGATGCCGACCATGCCGAGGCGCCACGAACGGCCGCCGTCGTCGGAGGAGGCGAAGTCGACCGCCATGCGATAGAGGCGGTCCGGGTTCCGCGGGTCGACGCGGATCTGCGAGAAGTAGAAGGGCCGGTTGTTGATCGTGCTCATCCACTCCCACGTCCGTCCGGCGTCCTTCGACCGGTAGAGGCCGCTCAGCAGCCGCTGCGGCTTGGCGCCCTTCACGGAGTCGGCCTCGACCATCGCGTAGACCACGTCCGGCGCGCTCGGCGCGATCGCGAGCGAGATGCGCCCCTTCGTCGTCTCGGGGAACCCGCCACCCTTGATCTCGGTCCAGGTGGTGCCGCCGTCGGTCGACTTCCACAGGGCCGATCCGGGCCCGCCGGACTTGAGGTAGTAGCTCTTGCGGATCCGCTCCCAGCTGGCGGCGTAGAGCACATCGGGGTTGCGCGGATCGATGGCGATGTCCACGAAGCCGGCGCGCGGCGAGATGAACTTGCTCAGCGTCCAGGTGCGGCCGCCGTCGGTCGTCTTGTAGAGGCCGCGCTCGGGGTTCGTGGACCAGAGGGCTCCCAGGGCCGCGACCCAGACGATGTTCGGGTTCGTCGGGTGGATGATGATGCGCCCGATGTGCTGCGTCCGCTCGAGCCCCATCGCCTGCCAGGTCAGTCCGCCATCGACCGACTTGTAGATCCCCATGCCCGGCTGCACCGAGTTGCGCGAATCCTCCTCGCCGGTGCCGGCCCAGATGATGTTCGGGTCGCTCGGCGCGATCGCCAGGTCGCCCATGGACGCGATGGGGGCGCGGTCCCAGAGCGGGAAGAAGCTCGTGCCGGCGTTGATGGTCTTCCAGATCCCGCCAGTGGCGCCGGCGACGTAGAACGTCTTCGGTGCGCTCGGGTGCGCTTCGACGTCGGTGATGCGGCCGGCCATGTTCACCGGACCGATGGAGCGCCACCGGAGGCCGGCGAGCGTGGTGGAGTCGGGCGTCTGGGCGCCGGCGAGGCCGACGGCGACGCTGAGGACCGCGGTCGCGCGGAGGAGGGAGCGCATGGGGCGGACGGGCTGGGGTGGGGAACGGACGTCAGGCGGGAATCTGTCCGCACTGGGTACGCGCGGCGAGGGCGGGGCGTTCGCCGGCGCGGAGGCGGCGAACGGCCACGAGTCGCGCCGTCGTCGGCTGGCGGCCGCGTCCGCGGCCGGTAACTTCCCCCGGGCATGACCGCCCCCGCCCCCCGCCAGCGCTCCATCACGCCGAGCTTCACCGCCGGCGTCGCCGCGCCCCCCGTCTGGGTCAAACCCGATCACACGCTCGAGGCCGCCGGCGTCGAGGGTGAGATCGTCGTCGCGCGGGTGCGCGTGCTCGTCATGGGGTTGCTGCTCATCGCGCCGCTCTGGAACGTCGCGCATGCGCCGCAGGAGCCGATCCACCTCACCGGCTTCACCATCACGCTGCTGGCGTGGTTCATCTCCATCGGCATCTGGCGCGCCATCGCCGCCGGCCGGTGGCGCCCCTGGATCGGCTTCGCGTCGAGCGCCTTCGACGTCACCATGGTCAGCATCGCGCTGACGAGCTTCTTCGTCGTGAGCTCGCCGCTCGTCGCGCTCAACTCGAAGGTGACCTTCGAGATGTACTTCCTCGCCATCACCGCGACGAGCCTCCGCTACGACGCCCGCATCTGCATCGGTGCGGGGGCGCTCGCCGGGCTCCAGTACGGGGGACTCTGGGTCGCGGGCTCGCTCGGCTACGACCTGTACGACCCCTCGTACGTCGCGCAGGCCGGTCCGTACCTGCCCGTGGACCTCGCCACGCGGCTCCTCCTGCTCGCCATCGCGACCCTCCTCTCGGTGACGCTCGTGCAGCGGGCCCAGCGGCTGCTCTATCTCGCGGCGCGCGACCGGCTCACCGGGCTGTTCAATCGCGGCCACTTCGACACCGCGCTCGACCAGGCGATCAGTGCCGCCTCGCGCAGCGGACAGCCGCTCGCGCTCGCGATCCTCGACATCGACCACTTCAAGCGGATCAACGACGAGCACGGCCACGCGCGCGGCGACCAGGCCATCCGCATCATCGCCGACCGGCTCGCCAACGGCATGCGGCGGTCCGACATCGTCGCGCGCTACGGCGGCGAGGAGTTCGTCGTGCTCATGCCGGGGACCCCGCCGGAGTCGGCGCTGCTGCGCATCGAGGCGATCCGCCGCGAGATCGCGGCAGTGCCGATCGAACTGGGCGAGGGCCGCGTGCTCCACATCAACTTCTCCGCGGGCGTCGCGGGCTCCCCCACCGACGGGAGCATGGAGCGCACGCCCGCGGCCGGCGGGCTCGGCACCCCCGATGCGCTGCTCGTGCTCGCCGACGAACGGCTGCTCGCGGCCAAGCGCGCTGGACGGGCCCGCTGCTACGGACCGGGGACGATCCTCCAGGCCGCGCCGCCCGCGCGCCGCTCCTCGGGCGCGCTGCGACTCCGCTAGGGCGTCCCGGTCCACACCTCGACGACCTTCCGACCGTCGAGCTTCACGCCGTTCTTGCGCCAGCGCGTACGGGCGCCGCGCGCCGGCCAGATCACCTCGATGTCCACCTTGCCGCTTCCGCCCAAGCCGAGGTGCACCGGCACATCCGACTGCGCGTCGTAGCCCGAACCCGCATCGATCACGCGCACACCCAGCAGCGCATCCGTGCCCTCGGCGTAGACGCGGACCTCGGCGCCCGCCCGCGTCGCATGGAACGCCCCGTCCACGACGCGCACGCGGACCGACCGACGCGCGATGCTCGGATGCAGCGTCGGGGTGAAGAGCGCATGCGCGCCTTGGCCGGTGAGCGCGAGCTCCACCGCACCGTCGCCGTTCACGTCCGCCCAAGCGGCCCCGTGATCGGCCGGCACCGCGGCGACCGCCGTCGGGATCGCATCGACGAAGCGCCCATTCTCCTGACGATACAGGTAGTCAGGCCAGTTCTTCCCCTGTGTCACGGTGCCGTTGAGATAGAGGTCGAGCTTCCCGTCGTTGTCGACGTCGGCGAGCGCGCAGGTGTCGTACCGCCCGTCGACCGCGATCCCCCACGCCTCCGAGACATCCGTGAAGCCGCCGCCCGCGCGCCCGAGGAACAGGCCGGGCTTGCCGTAGTTCGCGAAGACCGCGTCGAGCAGTCCGTCCCCGTTCACGTCGGCGACGCAGGGGCGCACCGTTCCATTCGCCGGGTCCCGCGGCGTGCGGCCGCCCCAGGCGAGTCCCCACGACTCGGCGACGTCAGTGAACCGGCCGTCATCATTGCGGAACGCGCCGTTGGCGTCGCCATCCATGTTCCCGACGAGGAGATCGAGGTCGCCGTCGGCGTCGAGGTCGGCCCAGGCGGCCCCCACGCTCTTGCGCGCGTCCGCGAGCCCGACGTCGGCCGCGATGTCGGTGAAGCGCGCCCCCTCATTGCGGAACAGCATGTTGGCGCGGTCGCGGAAGGCCACGAAGAGGTCGAGATCCTCGTCGCCATCGATGTCCACCCAGACCGGCTGCCGCACGGCACCGGCCGCGACCGCGAGCCCCGCCTCGGCGGTGGCGTCGACGAAGCTGCCGCGGTCGTTGCGATAGAGCGTGAGCACGCCCCCGTCGCCCGGCGCGAAGCCGACGAGGAGGTCGGGGTCCGCGTCGCCGTCGTAGTCGCCCCAGGCCGCGGCGCGCGTCGCCCGTGCGGCCGCCAGACCGACCGTCGCGCCCACCTCGACGAAACGTCCCCGGTCGTTCCGGTAGAAGCGGTTCGGCGTTCCGCCGAACCCGACAAAGAGGTCGGCATCGCCATCGCTGTCGGGGTCGCCGAACGCATTCACGAGCGCACCGGTGGCGGCGAACAGTTCCGGCTGCACGGGCGTCATCGGGAGCGGGGCGGCCGCCGTGACGAGCGCGGATGCAAGGAGTGCCGGAAGCGCGCGGAAAGGGATCATGTCGAACGATGGACTAGGGATACCGCGCGGTCCAGCGGACGCGGCCACCGCCCGGCGAGCGGAGCTCGATCCGCCGTCCCCCAGGCGTGCGCGTGCTGCGCACGACGTCGGCGCCCTCGGCGCGCACGGTGGGGGCGCCGAACCCCGCCGGCTCGGTGAGGTGCAGCACGTAGGCGGCACCGGCGACGAGGTCGCTCGTGCCGCTCAACGTGCGGTCCGCCCAGGTGACGTCGACGAGGTCGACCCCGCCGCACGTCACGTGCCGGTCGGTCGCGAGCAGTTGCGGGTGATCGACGCGCGGGCGCAGGCAGATCGCCTGCACCTGGTACAGGGAGTCGATCGGTGGCGCCCGGAGCGTGTCGCGCACCACACCGAGCGCGCGTTGAGTCCAGAACTCGAACGCGAGGTAGTCGGTCGCCGGCGTGAGGCCGAGGTCGGCGAGCGCGACGCGCGGGTCGTCTCCACCGGTGCGCGCGAGCACCGTCCACCGTTCGAACGGCCGTGCGATGTCCACTTGATATAGCGGCACTGAGAGGCGTTGGTCGGCATCGAAGGGACGCGGGCCGGCACCGCTCACCTCGCGCGCGGCGAGGTGCAACTGCGAGGAGCGCGAGGCATCGACGTCGTAGAGCTGGCCGGGGCGGGTGAAGAGGACCGGCGCAGTCCGCTGCGCCGCCTCCACGCTCGCCGTGCGGTAGACCTCCGGCGGGTCGGTGATCATCATGACCGACCCCGTGAGGGAGGTGAGCGTCGTCGCGCGGTAGCGGTCGGGCTGTCGCAGCTCGATGTGGTCCGGATCGTTGCGCCAGACGACGTTGTTGAACGAGTTGTACTGCGCGAACGCGCCATAGCCGAAGCCGTCATCCCCGACGCGCATCCCGTCCACGAGCCCGATCAGCTCTGGGCGGATGCCCCAGCACGCGAGCAGGTAGTTCCGCGTCCCCACCAGCTGGCGCACCTGCGCGACGACGTCGCGGAAGACGACCTCCCGATCCATCCGGCGGTCGGCGTAGTACTCCGCGAAGCTGTTGTAGCCCTCGTAGCGGAGGTGCCGCAACGCGTCGAGCTTGAAATAGGTCCACCCCATCGCCCGGAGCGAGTCGTACACCGGGGTGACGAGCTGTCGTATCGTCTCGGGGTTGCTCCCATCCATCACGAAGCCGACCCAGTTGCCATACGCCGGCCGGCCGGCCGCATCCTTGACGAACCACTGCGGGTTCGCCTCGGCGACGTCGCGCTGCGCGAAGCTCACGTTGGTCCAGATCCCCGGCTCGAGCCCGCGCTCCGTGATATACCGTCGCAGCGCCGGCAGCCCGCTCGGGAACTTCGCGTTCGCGGTGAGCCAGTGGTCCGGTACGCCGATGGGCAGCTGCTGGTAGCCGTCGTCGATCTGCAGGTAGGTGAAGCCGTACGGCTTGAGCACTTCGCTCATCACGTCCGCGGTGCGGCGGATGTCCGCCTCGGTGACCTTGTCGAAGAAGGCATACCACGACGTCCACCCGGTCACGGAGCCGGCCCACGGCCGGTACGTCCAGGGGGCGTAGTGTTCGAGCCCGCGATGCCGTTGATAGAAGCGGGGGCGGAAGCGGATCGCGACCTCGCCGCCCTCGGCGGTGAGGGTGAAGTCGGTGACCCCGTCGCGGTGGAGGGTGTCGGTGCTGATGCGCGTCGTCGCCGGGAAGTCGACCGAGAGCAGCCAGTCGCGCTGGCGATCGTAGACCGCCCGATTGCGCCCGTTGTCCGCGGGGCCGATGCTGTGCCGGACGATCGCGCGCGCGTCCTCCGCGGGCTCCGGCTCCGCCGCGAATCCCTCGTCCGAGGCGTGCACGGACCCGAGCAGTTGCACGCGTCCGCCGCGGCCGCGTGCGGTCCACTTCATCACCTGCGTCACGCGGCCGTCGCTGGTGTCGAGGGCGATCCGCACATCCGGTGCGTCGCCGCGCGCGCTGAGCCGCGCTTCGAGGATCAGCGCGCCGTCGTACAGGAGACGGAGCGTCGAGTCCGTCCGGACGATCGTCGCGGGCGAATTGGGGGGTGCGGGGAAGCCCGTTGTCGGCATCGGCTCCGCGCCAGGCACCCGTGCCGCGTCCACCGTCGTCGTCCCGGGATTGCGGCGCTCGGCCACCGTGGCGAGCAGCTCCGGCATCGCATGGAACTGGTCCACATGGTCGGGCGCGGTGTTGCCGGCGAACCCCCGCACGGTGAATCCCCCGGCGACCACTTCGCTCAGTTGCTGCATCCCGCGCGGACCGACGCGGAGCATCGGCGTGCGCCGGAGCCCGAGCGACGCGAGGATCCAGTCCGCCGTCTCCGTGGTGCTCGCGAACGTCCCCGGGAAGATCTCCGAGTGCGCGATGGTGAACCGCTTCTCGCCGCGCACCGCGGCGCGGGCGAAGGCCGTGAAGGCCGCGAGGTTCGTCGTGTCGAGCGTCCCCGAATCGGAGAGCACGCGGCCCTCGGGCACGTAGGACGTGTGCATCCCGTCGAGGAGCAGGATGGCGTCGACGCGGTCGAAGTGGCGCGGCGAGAGCAGGATCGCCCGGATCGCGCCGTGTCCCGCCGAGAATCCGCTCAGCGTGATGCTCGCGAAGCGCATCGGCGTCCCGGCCGCGCGCGCGATGCCCGCGAGCAGCGAGTCGAACGCCGCCGGTTCGGCGAATGGCCGATGGTACGCCCCGGACCCCGCACCGAGGTTCACGACGGCCGTGATCGCGCTGTCGCCGTGCGCCGCGACGGCCTGCTGGGGCAGCCAGGCCGCGCCGTGGAAATGGATGACCAGCGAGGAGGTGCCGTGCTGGGTCACGCTGGTCGGCACGTGCACCGAGACCGGTCGCCCCGCCGGACCGTCGAACGAGACCGTCGCGCCGGAGAGCGGCCGCGGCGCGAGTCGCTCGTGCGGACGCGTCGTCTCGACCATCGGCGACGGGTTCTGCGCGGCCGGCGCGGGCGCGCTCCCGCTCGGGGCGGGGGACGAGGGCGCCGCGGGCACGCAGGCCGCGGCGCAGAGGAGCGCGAGCAGGGCGAGAGGGGAGCGGGGCATGATCGGTTAACTTACCCCGCTCCGCTCACGGCGCATCCGCGCCCCGTGCCCGCCCGATATGTCCACGCTGCCGCCGTGCCCCGCCTGTGCCTCCGTCTACACCTACGAGTCGGGGACGCTGCTGGTCTGCCCGGAGTGCGCGCATGAGTGGGTGCCCGGCGCCTCCGCTCCCGCGGACGGCCCCGATGGGGGGCGCGTGATCCGCGATGCCGTCGGCAACGTCCTCGCCGACGGCGACAGCGTGACCGTGATCAAGGACCTGAAGGTGAAGGGGTCCTCCTCCGTCGTGAAGGTCGGGACGAAGGTCAAGAACATCCGCCTCGTCGACGGCGACCATGACATCGATTGCCGGATCGACGGGATCGGGCCGATGAAGCTGAAGTCGGAGTTCGTGAAGAAGGCCTGACGCGCTCAGCGCCCGGCGGGGCAGATGCTCGCGGCCCGCGCGAACTCGGCCCAGGTGATCACCTGGATGCCGTGCCAGCGGGCCATCTCCCGCAGCGCGCCGCTCCGGACCAGCGCCGCGTCGCGCGCGCGCCAGGCGGCGTCGTACTCGCGGTGATCGCGGAACAGGTGCCGCTCCTCGGGCGTGTCCTCGTCGAGGTGCACGAGGAGCAGCGTCACCCCGGGCCGCATCCCCTCGAAGAGCCCGATGTAGTACGCCTCCCAGTCCGCCGGCGCGACCGACGGGTCGATGCTCATCAGGTCGGCGAGCGGGAGCTGTCCGTCGTCGAGCGCCTCGGCGAGATAGGGGAACTTGCGGAAGAACGTCTCGGGGATGGGGATGGGCAGGCAGGCGCGCTTCGCGACGCGGCGCAACGCCGTGAAACGCTCGGCCCCGTGGTACAACAGCGCCCCTTGATGCGAGTCGAGATGGCTCAGGCGGACTCCCGTCGCGCGCACGCGGGCGAGCTGCGCCTCGAGCTCGCGCTCGATCTCGGCCGGCCGCGCCTCGTCGGTGCCGCCAAGCCGGAGCAGCCCCGCATCGTCGAGCAGCGAGCCCACCCGCCCCCGTGGCGCAACGGGGGCCCAGCGCATCGCGTCGGTCTCGCTCGTGATCGTGAGGTGCACGCCCAGGTCGAACGTCGTATCCTGAGGGAGCGCGGCGACGAACGCGTCGAGGTAAGGGGTGGTCGCGATGATCGAGGACGACGAGATCTGCCGGGCGCGGAGGGCGGCGATGGTGACGCGGTCGGTCCCCGGGGAGATCGCCGCGTCGTCGGCGGGGAGGATCACGAGTCGCGCGGTGTCGGGCAGGCCGAGGCGAGGCAGGACCGCGCGCGCCGTCGGGCGCTCGGCGCGCTGGGCACCGGCCGGCCGCGCGACCAGCGACGCCATCAGGAGCATCACGAACGCAGCGCCCCGCGCCCAGCGTCCCGCGCAGCGCCCCGCGCGCGCGACGCCGTTCAGGCGTGCCCTGTGGCGCATGCCCTGTTCGCTCACGGCGCGGCCCACAGTCGCTGGAGGGCGTAGTACGACGGCTTGAGGTACTCGTGCCAGGTCGGCGTCTCCCAGGTCGGCCAAGCCCAGGTGGTGAAGTTGGCGAGCGGCCAGTTGCCGTAGGCGTCACGCGCCGGGATCGTACCGGCGATGTCCGGCCCCGGGCGCAGCGCGACGAGCCCGAAGCGGAACCCGTCCGTCGCGCGGCCGACGAGCCGCGAGGGCGGCGCATCGGGGCGGCGGCCGAGCGCCTGTTCGGGATCGCTCTCCCACGCGACCATCCGCGACGAGGGGTCGCTCACGTTGAGCATCGCCCAAGGCAGCCGGAGCTCGATGATCCCCGCCGATTGGTCGTACCACCAGTCGGCGAGCGAGTTCTCTCGCGCGCGGGCGAACCGGAGGCGCCCCACGTTCATGCCCTGGCCCCGCACCTGCCGCCCCTCGGCGGTGAAGCGCGGGCGGTTGGTCAGCGCGTAGAGCGTGTCGAACACGGCATCGTAGCGGCGTGTGGAGAGCAGGGGGCGGCGGAAGTGCTCGCCGAAGAAGGCGCCGCTCTCCACCAGTCGATGCGGCATGTAGAGGAGGTAGTCGGGCGTCACCTTGAGCTGCGCATCGTTCGCGCTGTTCAGCTCGACGAGGAACTCGAATGCCGCGCTGCTCCGGATACCGCTCGTCGGCAACACCACCTGTCCGAGCGACGGGTCGTGCGTGTCGATCGCGAGCTGGAACCGCACCGAGTCCCACGGGAACCGCCGGCCGCGCCATGCCGGTGACTCGATCGCCACGAAGACGAAGCCTTCATCGTTCCCCACGCGCAGCGTCACCGTGTCGCGTCCGACGATCGCGCCCGTCCCGTACACGCCAGGCCGTAGTGCTCCTCGGAACTCATCATGTTCTGCCACATCCGGCCGCGTTCGGCGGGGAGCTCCGTCCCCATCGCGAACCAGTTGCGCTTGAACCACTCGTCCATCCACGCGAAGACGAGCGCGCCCGCACCGCCCGCCTCGCGGATCTCCGTCGCCATTCGTGCGTTCGCCCCGCCTGCGGCCTGCTCGGTCACGCCGCCGTGGTGCCAGCCCTGCGGTTGCAGGTGCGCGTTCCCGCGGCTCGTCGGCACGCCGAACTCGGCGACCACGAACGGGATCCCGCGGTGCACGCGGCGGAGGTCCTGCAGGTAGCCGAAGAAGTTCGAGCGCCCCAGGCTCGACGCGGCGCGCGAATACCCCGGGTCGTAGAGCATGAAGTCCGGGTAGTACGGATAGACGTGGTAGCTCGCGAACCACCCCGCGACGTTGCGCGGCGTCCGGCGCACGAGGGACGGATCGAGCGTGACCCCTTCCTCCTCGTGCACGTCGGGGTCGTTCGGATCACGGTCGTAACGCAGGCCGCGGAACCGCATCTGCTGGTCGTACGACGTCTCGGTCGGGTGCGCGATCGGGTCGGTCGTCGGCCAGTTGGTGTAGGCGATGGGCCGCTGCGCGTTGTAGGTCTCCTCCTCGTACGTGAGCAGGAGGTCGCACTGCCGCACCATCCAGACATCGGTCGCCGTGCCCCGCGCGACGGTGAGGTGCCGACCCGCATAGCTGCGGGCCGCTCGCGGATCGCGATTGAACCCGATCACCGAGTATGGCTCCCACTCGCGGCCGAGGATGTAGGCGATCGTCCAAGGGGAGACGTCGGCGTCGTAGCGACCGCTCGCGTGACCGGGCGAGCCCGGGAGCACCGCCGCGCCATGGAGGACGTCCACGACGCGCCGGATCTCCTCGGCGAAGGCCGCGTTGAAGGCGGCATCGTCGAAGTCGTTGCGCGGCGGCAGCTCGGTCCAGACGCCGTGCACGAGGTAGAGCGGCGTGGCGGGGTGCGACAGGTTGTGCGCCCGCAGGGCGCGATAGAACTCCGGCGGGAGGATCGTGTAGACCCGGATCGTGTTCGCGTGCATCGCCGCGATCTGCCCGAGCCAGCGCGCGTAGAGAGCCGTGTCGGTGGGCGCTTCGGACGGGAACCGGCCTGGGAGGGCGAGTCCGAGGTTGACGCCCTTCATGAAGAAGGGGACCCAGGTCGCACCGCGACGGAGTTCGAATCCCTCTCCTTTCACCCGAAGCGTGAGGTCCAGCGTCGCCGCGCGTCGGCGCTCCAGTGGCGCGGTCCCCGGCGCGGTGCCGGCCAGCCGTTCGAGCTGCGACCGCAGATCGGCACGGGCGGGCGAGAGCGAGGCGGCCCGCTGCCAGGCGGCGAAGGCGGCGGCGACATCGCCCATGCGCTCGGCCGTCATCGCGCGGCCCTCCCACGCATCGGTGGAGATGCTGTCGCGGCCCGTTGCGGCACGGAAGAGCGAGTCGGCGGTGCTGACATCGCCGGCGCGCAGTCGCGTGAAGCCCAGCCCGGTGGCGGCGTCGTCGTTGGTCGGGCAGGCGCGGAGCGCCGTCCGGAAGATCGCCTCCGCCTCGTCGATCGCCTCGCGACGATAGGCCTGCCAGGCCTCGGCAACGACGGAGTCGGTACCGGTCGGACAAGCGGTGGGCGCGCCGGGTGCTCGCGGCCGGGGCTCCTGCGCGCCCGTGGCGGCCCCGCACACGATCGCCGCGAGCCCGGCGAGGGCGACCAGGCTGAGAGCGGAGCGACGCGGGCGCGGCATGCTCGAAAGGTGTACGCCTTCTGGCTCGCGGGCGACCCCGAGGCAGCACGAGGTCGTCTCTTGACGCACCGGCCCGAGGGACGCGTACTTCCCCGGATGAACGCACAAGGATTCGGCTGGCTCGACCTCCTCGTACTCGTCGCCTACCTCGGCGGCACGACGGCCCTCGGCCTCTGGGTCGGCCGGTCGCAGAAGGACGGCAAGGACTACTTCGTCGGCGACGGCT
Source organism: Gemmatimonadaceae bacterium (assembly GCA_044229035.1). GTDB lineage: Bacteria > Gemmatimonadota > Gemmatimonadetes > Gemmatimonadales > Gemmatimonadaceae > Pseudogemmatithrix. Next base: position 56,325 of record JBGATT010000005.1, read on the forward strand.
CCATCCCATGGTGGGCCGTGATGTTCTCCATCGTCGCGAGCGAGACCAGCGCACTCACCTTCATCTCCTCGCCGGGCCTGTCGTACGGTGGAGGACCGGGGCTCGGCGACCTTGGCTTCCTGCAGGTGGTCGCGGGGTACATCGTGGGCCGGTTCGTCATCGCCTGGCTGCTGTTGCCGCGCTACTTCGGTGGCAAGCTCGTGACGGCCTATGCGCTGCTCGAGACGCGCTTCGGCACCGCCACGCGTCGCTTCACGAGCATCGTGTTCATGGTCACGCGCGGACTCGCCGATTCGGTGCGCGTCTTCGCGACCGCAATCCCCGTCGCCCTCATCGTCGGGCCCGCCGTCGGCAACGACAAGCTCGTGATGCCCGCGGCGATCCTGCTCCTCGGCCTCCTGACCGTCGTCTACACGTACAAGGGCGGCATGAAGGCGGTCGTGTGGACCGAACTCATCCAGGCGACGATCTACGTGAGCGGGGGGCTCATCGCCGTCGTCCTCATCGGACGCGCCGTCCCAGGCGGCTGGAGCGAGATCTGGGGATCGGCCGCCGCGGCCGGCAAGACGCGCATGGTCGACACCTACCTCGGCATCGACCGGCCGCACACGATCTTCGCCGGCCTCCTCGGCGGCGCCTTCATCGCGCTCGGCTCGCACGGCACCGACCAGACGATGGTCCAGCGGATGCTCGCGTCACGCACGCTGAAGGACGCGCAGCGCGCGATCATCGGCTCGGGCTTCGCCGTCTTCGCGCAGTTCTTCCTCTTCCTGACCATCGGGCTCGGCCTCTGGGCGTTCTACCAGGGCCGCGTCTTCCCCGCGACGGACGTGATCTTCCCCACCTTCATCATCGAGCAGATGCCGGCCGGGCTGCTCGGGCTCATCGTCGCCGCGATCGTCGCCGCGACCATGAGCACGCACTCGGGCGCGATCAACTCGCTCGCCGCGGCGACGACGCACGACATCTACCTGCCGCTCACCAAGCGCGCGCCCGACGACCCGCGCGCGCTCGTCATGGGCAAGCGCTTCGCCCTCGTCTGGGGCGTCGGGCTCACGCTCGGCGCGCTCCTCTTCAAGGCCCAGGGCACGCCGGTGGTGGTGATCGCGCTCTCGATCGCGTCGTTCACGCAGGGCGGGCTCGTCGGCGGGTTCCTGCTCGGGATCCTCTGGAAGCGCGCCATCCAGCGCGACGCGATCCTCGGCATGTCCGTCGCGATCGGCACGATGGCGTTCATCGTGTTCGCCAAGCAGATCGTGGCGGCCTATCCCGGGATGGCCGGGATGCTCGGCGGGGTCGCGCGGATCGCCTGGCCCTGGTACGTGCTCATCGGCACGTCGCTCACGATGGCCGTCGGGATCCTCTCGTCGTACACGCATCCGATGCCCGCGGAGCGGCCGGCGGCCTGACCGCCCCCGCGCTCACCCGGCGCGCATCGCCCGGGTGAGCGCGCGGTCGAGCGCGTTGGCGAAGGCCTGCTTCTCCCGCGCACCGTACGCGGCGTGGCCGCCGGTGTCGACGCCGGTCGAGCGAAGGCTCTCCATGAAATTCCGGACCGAGAGCCGTTCGCCGATGCTCTCGGCCGTGAACACCTCGCCGCGTGGATCGATCACCGCCACGCCCTTCGGTACGAGCAACGCGGCGAGCGGGATGTCCTGCGTCACCGCCACGTCGCCCGCGACCGACTGCTCGGCGATGTAGCGGTCGGCCGCGTCGGCCGAGCCGTCGACGCGCACGGCCGAGAGCAGGGGATATCCCGGCGGGAGCGTGAGCCGCAGGTTCGCGACGAGCACCGTCTCGAGCTTGAGCCGGTCGCAGGCGCGGTAGCAGATCTCCTTCACCACCTGCGGCGCGGCGTCGGCGTCGATCCAGAGCCTCATCGTGCAGCCTGTTCGAGGATGAACGTGCGGACCGTGCCCCACACCTCGCGCGCGTGCGTGAGTTGCGCGTTGTGGTCGCCGGCGACGCGCACCAGGCGTGCTCCGGGGATGTGCGCCTGCGCGAACTCCGCCTGCGCCATCGGGACCGTGATGTCCCTCGTCCCGGCGAGGATCAGCGTCGGCGCGGTGATGCCGTCGATCGGCCACCCCTCGGGTCGGTCGAACTGGTGCTGGTCGTTGTCGTCGCCGGCGCGACGACGGGCGCGCGGCACGGTGGAGGCGAGCAAAGCTTCGGCGGATCGCACCATCGCCGTGTCAGCGGGATCGAAGTCGGGGATGGTCGCGAACCGCGTCGAGAAACGCCAGGTGTACCAGTCGTCCAGCCCGATCGCGTCCATGAGCCGCTGGCGGCGACCGACGGGATCGGGCGGCGTGCGGCTGGTGATCGCGAACACGAGGGTCAGGGTGCTCGTGCGCGCGGGGTAGAGACGCGCGAACTGCAGGGCCGAGGGGCCGCCGCCGGAGACGCCGACGACGGCGACCCGCGGGATGCCGAGCGAATCGAGCAACGCGGCGAAGAGATGCGCCTGCTCCTCTGGAGTCGCGCCCGAGGACAGCGGGGTGCGGAGATAGCCAGGTCGCGAGGGGACGATCGAGTGGAGTCCATCGCCGAACTCGGCGCGCGCGAGGACGGCGCGGGAGAGCTGGTCGTAGCCGCCGGGGTTGCCGTGGAGCCAGAGGACGGGCACGCCGGCGGTCGTGTCGCCGAGGGTGAGGAACTCGACCGGGCCGCGCGTGGTCACGAGGAGACGCGAGTCGCCCCCGACCGTCGCCGAGAGCGCGCGTCGCCAGCTGGCATACCGCACGAGCGGGATGGCGGCCGCCACCGCAGCGACGGTCAGGGCGGCGAGCGCGATGCGCGGGAGCCAGGTGGGGGACACGCGCGGAAGATATCGTCCGCAGCGCCCTATGGCGCCTGCTCCCCGCATCGGCGAACTTCGGGGTCGCTGGATCGCTGTCCGACTCCCCCCGCGCCGTCCCCCCGACCGTCTCATGAACATCTCCTGGATCGACTGGGTCATCGCGTTCGTCTCGATCGCCATCTGCTTCGTCCCCGCGCTCTTCCTCGCCAAGCGCTCCGGCGAGAACACCTCGGAGTTCTTCGCCTCGGGGCGTTCGGTCCCTTGGTGGCTCGCCGGGCTGTCGATGGTCGCGACGACCTTCTCGTCCGACACCCCCAACTGGGTGACCGAGCAGGTGCGCCGCTACGGCGTCGCTGGCAACTGGCAGTGGTGGGCCTTCGTCCTCACCGGCATCGCGACCGTCTTCTTCTTCGCGCGCCTCTGGCGCCGATCCGGCGTCCTCACCGACCTCGAGTTCTACGAACTCCGCTACTCCGGGCAGTCGGCGTCCGTCGTGCGCGGCTTCCGCGCCGTCTACCTCGGCCTCTTCTTCAACTGCTTCATCATGGGGATGGTGACGCTCGCGGCCTGCAAGATCGCGAACATCCTCTTCGGCCTCCCGGCCTGGCAGACGATCATCCTCACCGGCATCCTCAACGTCGCCTTCGCCGCGCACTCCGGGCTCTGGGGCGTGCTGGTGATCGACATGATCCAGTTCTTCATCAAGATGACCGCGGTCTTCGCCGCCGCCTGGTTCTCGCTCGTCGAGGTCGGCCGCCGGCTCGCCGGCGATGCGAGCGGCTGGGTCGGACTCAAGCTCCTCGTCGCGAAGCTGTCGACCATGCAGGTGAACCAGGGCACCGCCGCCGGTGACCAGCCGGTCATGTCGGTCTCCGACGGCGCGGGCCAGCCGATCCTCGACATGATGCCGAACTTCGGCATGTCCGAGCTCGCGCTCATGATCTTCATCCTGCCCATCGCCGTCAGCTGGTGGGCGAACTGGTACCCGGGGGCGGAGCCGGGCGGCGGTTCGTACATCGCGCAGCGCATGCTCGCCTCCAAGAGCGAGAAGGACGCGCTCGGCGGGACGCTCTTCTTCAACGTCGCGCACTACGTGCTGCGCCCCTGGCCGTGGATCATCACGGCGCTCTGCTCGATCATCGTCTACCCCGACCTCGCGTCCATCAAGGCCGCCTTCCCGAACGCCGACGTCGCCCTCATCGGCCACGACTCGGCCTTCCCGGCGATGCTCAAGTTCCTGCCGGTCGGCTTCGTGGGTCTCATGATCGGCGGTCTGCTCGCCGCGAACTCCTCGACGATCCTCACGCACCTCAACTGGGGCTCGTCGTACCTGGTGCACGACTTCTATCGCCGCTTCATCCGGAAGGACGCGAGCGAGGCGCACTACGTGAACGCCGGGCGTCTCTCGACGGTGATGCTCTACGTCGTGGCCGCGCTGCTCTCGCTCACCATGAGCTCGGCGCAGCAGGCCTTCCAGGTGCTGCTCTCCATCGGCGCGGGCACCGGCCTCCTCTACATCGCGCGCTGGTTCTGGTGGCGTGTCTCCGCGTGGTGCGAGATCGTCGCGATGGTCATGTCGCTCATCACGTCGCTCGTCGTCCCGAAGTTGATGCCCGAGGCCGGCTTCGCGACGGTCACCATCGTGCAGGTCGGCATCACGACCATCGCCTGGCTGATCACCGCGTTCGTCGGCCCGATGACGGACCGGAAGGTCCTCGTCTCCTTCGTGCAGAAGGTGAAGCCGGTCGGTCCGGGCTGGACCGACATCCGCCGCGAGGCGGGGATCAGCGACGCGGAGGTGGCGCAGGAGAACCGCGTGGGCGCTGCCTTCGTCGGGTGGATCGCCGGCTGCCTCGTCATCTGGTCGTCGCTCTTCGCGATCGGGAACTTCCTCTACAGCTCGGGGGATCCCTCGCGCCTCACGTCGGCCTGGCTCCTCACCGGGGTCTTCGTCGTGAGCGGCGTCGTGCTGCTGCGGGTGACGAAGCAGCTGTGGGCGGACAGCACGGCCTCGCAGGCGCGCGCGGACGCGCGCGCGGCGGGCTGAGCTCCGCCAGGCACCGGTACGCGGCCGGGCACCACCCGGCCGCTACCCGGCCGCGAACCAGGCGGCGATGATCACGCCGATCGGCGCGGCGCTCCACGCCGCGACGACGCTCCCCATCAGCCACGCCTCCAGTCGCAGGAGCTGCGCGAACCGCTCGGGCTCCTGCTCCGCGCGTGCGAGTTCGATCTCGCTCCCCGGCGCCCGGAACACGCGGTCGAGCACCATCGTGCCACCCGCTCGCAGCGCGCGATGGCGGCGGACGGCTCGGTATCCGAGGTAGATCGGCACGACGAGCCCGAAGGGGACGTTCTGATGCCCGCTCCACATCCGGACGAACAGGTCGGCGCCCGCGATGATCGGCCAGCCGACGAGACTGCCCAGCATGAGGGGGAGCCACCAGAGGAGGCGCCCCACGTGGAGCCCGTGGCCGGCGACGTACGAGATCTTCGGGCGCATGGAGCCGTCCGGCGTTGGGGGAGTCGAGTGCAGACGTCGTGTGGTGCTGCTGCGTCACGTGGCGGCGGCGCCGCTGCCGACGCCGGAGGATCGGTGTATCATCCGGCATGGCCCAGCATCGCCCGCAGACCCGCGCCGAGGAGCTCGCGAACAGCCTGTCGCACGGATCGGGCCTGCTGCTCGCCGCCGCCGCGCTGCCGGTGCTCATCGTCACCGCCGACCGGACGAGCCCCCTGACGCTCCTCGGGCGCGCCATCTTCGGCGTGACGATGATCCTCTGCTATCTCACGTCGACCGTCTATCACGCGCTCCACGACGGCCGCGCCAAGCGGGTCTTCCGGGTCCTCGACCACTCGGCGATCTACCTGCTGATCGCCGGGACCTACACCCCCTTCCTGCTCGGCGCGATGCGCGGCGCGTGGGGCTGGTCGCTCCTCGGGGTCGTCTGGACGCTCGCGTTGGCGGGCATCATCGCCAAGCTGACCATCGGGTTCCGCTTCCCGCGCCTGTCGACCGCCTTCTACGTGGCGATGGGCTGGCTCGCGGTCGTCGCGGTGCAACCGATGCTGGCGAACGTCTCGGGATCGGGGATCCTCTGGCTCCTCGCGGGTGGCCTCTGCTACACCGGCGGCGTGGTCTTCTACGTCACCGACGCCAGGCTCCGCTTCGGGCATGCCGTCTGGCATCTCTTCGTCCTGGGCGGGACCGCCTGCCACTTCGTCGCCGTCCTCTACCACTCGGCCACCCGGCTGGCCTGAGTTCGGTCAGAAGGTGACCGACTGCTCCTTCACGTCGCCGGTGTGGAAGTAGAGCGCGCGCCGCTGGTCCTCGGGCGCCTTGATGACCGTGACGAGATTCTGCTGGTCGCGATAGACCTCGAAGAAGAGCGAGTGCACGAGCCCGAGCGTGCGGATCGGCCGAGCGGCGTCGCACTGGACGATCGCCCACCAGACCTTCTCGCCGTTCGGGTCGGCATCGGCGTCCTGGTCCTCGATCCGGCAGGTGAGCTTCACGCCGTCGGCGCGCACGAGGAAGTGAGACTCGAGGTATCCGGTGAGGGCGGCCTCCGTCGCCGAATCGCGCGTGACGGGGCGGTGCAGCGCCCTCTCGAGGTCGTCATGGAACACCCGCACGCGCGCGACGACGCTCCTGCCGTCGAGGACGAGGCGCGTGTGCGAGACGTGCGTGTCGTGCAGGGCCGGCGTCGCGCCCGGCGGGACCGGCGCGCGACCGGCCCCTGTCGTGCCCGCCGCGAAGGCGAGCACGAGGAGGGACCGGACACGCGAGCGAGAGTGGGTCACGAGATCGGTTTCGGGGCGGCCTTCCAGACATTGTTCGCGCGATTCACGTCGACGAACGCCTCGGCCGGGTCGACCGTCACCTGGGTCACCACCTTGTTCGAGAAGAAGCCGTAGACGAACTCCTTCTCGTTGTTGCGCCAGATGTCCGCCGGCAGCTTGATCGTCTCCTTCGTGCCGTCCTCGTACACGACCTCGAAGTGGAGCGGCATCACCAGTCCCGCCTGCTGCTGGAACGTGAAGCGGTGGTAGTTCGCGCCGCGCGCGTCGGACCCGATCAGCTCCTTGGCCGACTGTGTCTCCACCGCCGTCACCGCCTGGTCGTTCGCGTAGGTGGTGTAGAACCAGCCGCGCCAGAACCAGTTCGCCTCCTCCCCCGCGCCCGCGACCAGCGAACGGAAGAAATCCGCCGGCTGCGGGTGCTTGAACATCCACTTCTGCGAGTACTCGCGGAACGCGCGGTCGAACGTCTCCTCGCCCAGCACGTGCTCGCGGAGCATCACGAGTCCCGTGGCCGGCTTGGAGTAGCCGTTGTTGCCGAAGTTCGCGTACACCGCGTCCGACTCGGTCATGAGCGGCACCTGGTTCGGCGCGCGCATGTAGTTCGTCAGGTTCCGCGCCGGTCCGCGCATCGTCTGCCTCGGCCAGGCCGCGTCGAAGTCGAGCGATCCGTAGTACTCTAGGAACGAGTTGAGGCCCTCGTCCATCCACGTCCACCGGCGCTCGTCGCTCGCGACGATCATCGGGAACCAATTGTGCCCCACCTCGTGGATCGTCACCGACGCCAGCGCGTACTCGAGCGACTTGTCGTAGGTGCCGTCGGCCCGCGGGCGCGCCCCGCAGAACGCGATCATCGGGTACTCCATGCCGAAGACCGGCCCGTGGACGTTGCTCGCCTGCGGGTACGGGTACTCGAACGCGAGCCGACCGTAGGTGATCATCGTCTGGCGGATCGCCTTCGTGCTGATCTTGTCCCACAGCGGCATCGCGTCGCGCGGATAGACCGAGTGGAGCTCGATCACGCGGCCGCCCGGCTGGTAGCGGAAGCCGGCGGCATCCCACACGTACGTCTTGCTCGAGGCCCACGCGAAGTCGCGCACGTTCTCGGCCTTGAAGCGCCACGTGATCGGCGCCGTTCCCGCCGGCCGCGCCGACGCCTGGCCGACCTCGTCCGCCTTGACGATGAAGACCGCGGTGTCGCCCGCCAGCGCCGTCGCGAGCCGCGCCCGCTGCGTTGCCGTCATCGTCTGCAACGGGTTCACGAGCGCCCCGGTCGCGCGCACGATGTGGTCGTGCGGCACGGTGATGCTCACGTCGTAGTTGCCGAACTCCAGATAGAACTCGCCCTGGCCGTAGAACTGCACGTTCTGCCAGCCGTTGATGTCGTCGTAGACCGCCGCGCGCGGGAACCACTGGGCGATCTCGTACAGCCAGCCGTCACGCACCTTCTCGCGCACGCCGCGGCCGTTCCGGCCACCCTCGGGCACGATGAACGACCAGTCGATCTCGATCACCGCCCTCTGGCCGGTCGCCAGCGGCGTCGCGAGGTCGATCCGCATCTGCGTGCCGTTCCGGAAGTACTTCGCGTCCGTCTTCTTCCCGTCGGCCGCCACGAGCTGCACCCGGGGGATGGTGTAGCCGCCGTTCGTCACCGGCTCCGGCGCGAGGAAGCGGCGCGCTTGCTCGGGGATGTTGCGCGGGAGCGCGCGCTGCGCCAGCGCCGCCCGCGAATCGGTCCGCTCGATGTCCTGGTCGAGCTGCACCCAGACGTACGCGAGCCGGTCCGGCGAGTTGTTGTGATAGGTCATCCGCTCCGTCCCCGTCACCTTGTGCTCCACGGTGTCGAGCGTCGTGCGGATCACATAGTCCACCTGCTGCTGCCAGTACTTCGGGCCGGGGCTCCCGGCGGCGTTGCGATACTCGTTCGGCGCGGGCCATTCCTCCAGCGCGCGGAAGTTCGATTGATTGGTCCGCTTGGTCGTGTCCGCGTTGAGCCACTGAGGACCACGGGGACCGGTCGGAGCCTGCTGCGCGACGGCCGAGGCCGTCGGACCCGCGAGCAGTGCAAGGAGCAGGAAAGGGCGAAGTTGCACAGGGATCCCTTGAGAAGTGTCGTGGATGAAGCCTAGCGACGAATGGCGGAGCGTCCTAGGAGCGACTCGATGCCTGCGGCGATCTCGTCGACCGTCGCCTCGTAGGGGAACGTCTGACGCACCCGCCCCTCGCGATCGAGGAGATAGAGCGTCGTGGAATGGGACACCGAGTAGCGGCCTGCGGATTCCGGCGTCGGCACGATCTCGTACGATGCGCCGAAGAGCTTGACCACCGCGTCCACCTCGGCACGGGTTCCGGTGAGTCCCACCGCGTCCAGTTGGAAGAGCGCGAGGTCGGCCTTGAGCACCTCCGGGGTGTCCCGCTCGGGATCGACCGAGATGTAGAGCGTCCGGACATCGCCCTTCGCGTCCCCGAGCCGCCGCATGACCGCCGAGAGCTTGGAGAGCGTGGTCGGGCAGACGTCCGGACACATCGTGTATCCGAAGAACACCAGCAGCAGCTTCCCGCGCTGGGACTGCAGCTCGAAGCGCGCCCCGGTGTGGTCGGTGAGCGCGAAGTCGCCGCCGATGGTCGGCGCTGGCGGCGCGCAGCTCCCGGCGGCCACCGCCGCCAGGAGTGCGGCGACTGCGCGGGCTCGCCGCCAGCGGGAACGCGTGCCGCTCATGGCATCTGTCCCATCGCGCGCACCGGGGCGACCACGCGCACCTGTGACCCGTCGTCGAGCGTGAGGATGGCACGGACCGTGTCGCCCACCACGAGCGGCTTCTTCAGGCCGAAGAGCATGAGGTGATAGCCGCCCGGCCGGAGCGCCGTCTCGCCGCCCGCCGGGACCGTGATCGCCTGCACGGGCGACATGCGCATCATGCCGTTCTCGCGCTTCATCTCGTGCAGTTCGAGCGTGTCGCCCACGTCCGCCTTCCCGCGGACCAGGGATCGCTCCGTGGCTCCGCTGTTCTTCAGGAGCAGGAACATGCCGGTCACGGCACGGCCGGCCGGCACCTCACGCACCCAGGCGTCGCTGGCCGTGACGGTGGAGGTCTGCGCCGCGAGCGGCGCCCGCGCCATGAGGGAGAGACCGAGGGCGAGCGATAGCGTCGCCGCGCGAGGGAGGGCACGCAGGGGATTCATGGGTCGACATCCTGGGTTGAGGGAGTGCGGAGCGAGATCACGTAGCGCGCGAGCGACCGTCGCTCGCGTTCGGACAGGTGGGCGTAGAGCGGCATCGCGCCGCCATTCGGGATGCCGGTCGCGATCGTCTGGGCGATCGCGGACTCGTCGATCCCGTTCTTGAAGGCCGCCGCCTCGCGGAAGTCGCGTGGCGGCGGCGTGAGGGTGTGCGCCACGGGACCATCCCCGTGGCCGGTCGTCCCATGACAACCCGCGCAGCCGTCGGATGCATAGAGCGCGCGCCCCTCGGCGAGACTGGGCTCGGCGGCGACGGCGGCGCCTGGACTCGTCGCCAGCAGGGTGTCGAGGTCGGCATAGCGGACCACGGCCGCGGTCCCGCGCGCCCGTTCTCCGCTCTCGAGCCAGACGGTCACGCGCGCCGAATCGCCGACGGCGAACGGACGCGTGAGCGAGTCGAGCACGACCGAATAGCCACCCGGCGCGAAGCGCAGCGTTCCGAGCGCCGGGATCTGGATGGACGCGACGGGCGTCAGCAAGCTGGTCGGCCCCATCAGTGAGTCGGCCGGCGCCATCCGGTGCGCGGTCGTCGTCCGCATCTCCGTCACCGATGCGCCCTCCACTGCCACCCGTGCGATGCGCACGGGACGCGCGCTGGTGTTGCGGACGGTGAGGTACAGCGCCGTCGGCGCGCTCGCGAGCGGGACGATCGCCGCGCGCTCGACGCGGATCGGGGCCGCCGCTTCATCGCAGGCGACCGCGAGCAACGCCGCGAGGAGCGCCGCGCGAAGCGGTGCCCGCGGTGGTGCGCACCGTGGTGCGCGCGATGGCACGACCCGCGGCGCGAGCGCCGCGTCGGTCGACGGGAACGGATGCATGGATGGCACTCCGAATGGTCCTGCGCCGCGCTCGTGCGTGAGGCGGCGGCCCAGCGTCAGCCGAGGCTCAGGCCGGAGGACCCTGCGCGAAGGGGAGCAGGTGCGGGCGCGTCGCCGCCGGTGGTGGCGGGGTGGCTGCCACCACGCGTTGCGAGGGCAGGATCGAGACGGCGACGACGGTCGCCGGCGGCATGGGGATCAGGGCGGTCGGGACGCTGCAGCACGAGGCGTCGCAGTCGCACGGCACAGCCGGTGCGTCGCCCGGGGCATCCTTCGGCACGCGCGCGCCATGTGCTGCATCTGCGTCGTGGACGTCGTGGACGTCGTGCGCGCGAACCGTTGCGCGATCCGCGACGCCATGCGGCATCGGGCAGGGCATCGCCGTCGGAGCCGCCGCATTGAACAGCGCGAGCCACGCGCCCAACAGCAGGGCGAGCGGACGGCGGCGGCGAAGGCGCACGAGCATACTGCAACCTATACTCGCTGCTCGGCGGCGGCAGTCCCCGACTCGGCCTTCCATGCGGGTTCACGATCCCATGAGCCGATCCAGCAGCATGGTCGCACCGATCCCCGCCGTCGCACCCGAGAGCACCAGCACCCAGTCGCGCCGCGCCCAGCCGAGCACCCGAACCGCCGCGAGTCCCAGTGCGAAGACCACCGCGACGATCAGGATCTGGCCCGCCTCGAGTCCCACGTTGAACGCGAACAGCGGGAGCGTGATCGATTCCTCGCCGCCGAGCAGCGCGCGCAGGTAGCCGCTGAAGCCGAGTCCGTGCACCAGGCCGAACATCGCCGCGATGCCGTACCGCCGCCACCATGCGCGACCCGACGGGGCATGCGCAGCGTCGCGCTGGTCGTGGATCGATGTGAGGGCCGTGAGCACGATCGTCGCCGCGATCGCCGGTTCGACGATCGTCGCCGGGACGCGCACCAGGTCGAGCGTCGCGAGCGCGAGCGTCACCGAATGCCCGAGCGTGAAGGCCGTGACGAGCCACGCGATGCGGCGCCACTCGCGCGGTCCGTAGGCCGCCGTCAGCGCGGCGACGAACAGGATGTGGTCGTAGGCGCGCAGGTCGGCGATGTGCGCGAATCCGAGTCGCAGGTAGACGGCGAACTCGCTCACGGCGCGGGGGCCATGCGGGAGAACGGGTGCCCGTTGCACCCGGTGCGCGGACTCGAGCGATCCGGCGCAGGCGTCGCCCGCGCCGCGTCGCGCGAGGCGGCGTTCCATGCCGTGAAGCAGAACGCCCACGTGTAGGGTGGCATGTCGAGCGGCATCCAGTCGATCCGCGTCCACGCGCCGGGGTCGGTGCGGTTGGCGTTGTCGTTCCGTGCGATCACGTACAGCGAGTCCGCGTGCCACTCCACGAAGTGGAAGACCCCGTGCGGTTGCTGCTCCAGTCGCGAGGCCGAGATCGCGAACCGGTTCCCGTAGTCGTCGACGAACGCGCCGCGGGGGAGCACGAAGTGCAGTGTGAAGCCGATCACGCTCAGCAGGTTCACGGTGTCGGCGGACCGAGCAGCGACGCCAGCAGCTCCGCACGGAACGTGCGAGCCACCGGATCGTAGACCCCGAACCCCGCGGCGAACTCCCAATAGTGCCACGGCATGCCGAGGACCTCCATCGAGTCGCGCATGTGCCGGTTGAACGCGACCCGCGAGGCGGTGGGGGCGGTGCTGTAGGCGCCGAACTCGCCGACGAACATCGGATACCCGACCGCGTCCGCCCACGGTCTGGCGACCTTCAGCGGGCCGGTCATCTCCGCCACCTGCGCGGGGTCGCAACAGGTGACGCCGGTCGGGAGGCGCGGCGAGACCCACTCCGCGCCCTGATGCGTGAACGTGAACGGCGCGTAGTTGTGGATCGTCGCCACGAGGTGCGGGTCGTTCGGCAGCTTGAGCGACGAGAGGACGCCCGCCCAGTTCCACCAGCTCGGCCCGATCACCACGACCCGCGTCGGATTCGTGCGCCGCACCGCGCCCAACGCGCGCGCCGCGAGGACGTTCCACGCTGTCGAGTCGAGCCGCCCATGCGGCTCGTTGTACAGCTCGAAGAGCAGGCCCGAGGGGTACGCGCGGAAGTGCGTCGCGATCTGCTCCCATAGGCGCACGAACCGCACGTCGACGACGCCTGCCGGAACGGCGACCTCACCGTAGTCGAGCGCGTCGCCATCGAGCTGCCGGTAGTGATGCA
>JBGATT010000093.1:0-12814 GCA_044229035.1 Gemmatimonadaceae bacterium
GCCCAGGATGTGGGTGAGCTCACCCGAGGTGCGGCCGATGAGGTCGTTGCGCACCTCGGTCCACGCCTCGAGGTCGGCCGCGGCGGCGATGCGAGGCGGGGCCTTCGAGGCGAGCGCGTCGAGCTGCGCGAGGAAGTCTTGGAGATGCATCTCGCGAACGGAGTGGGGAGTGATGAGCTGTAAGATAACCGCAGCGGGATGCGAAGCGGCGGGCGGCGGAGATCTCCGCCACCCGCCGCGTTCATCCTTCGACCTTGAGCCTTACGCCTTCTTGAGCGCCGCCGCCGCCTTCTCGGCGATCTGCGTGAACGCGGCCGGGTCCTTCACCGCGAGCTCGGCGAGGATCTTGCGATCGACCTCGATCCCCGACATCTGCATGCCGTTGATGAACGTGCTGTAGCTCATCCCGTTGAGGCGGGCGGCCGCGTTGATGCGCATGATCCAGAGCTTGCGGAAATCGCGCTTCTTGGCCTTGCGGTCCCGGTAGGCGTACACCCAACCGCGCTCGACCGTCTCCTTCGCGGCCTTCCACAGCTTGGAGCGCGCGCCGAATGCGCCCTTCGCCGCCTTCATCACCTGCTTCTTGCGCTTGAGGCGCACCTTGTTCGACTTGACGCGTGGCATGGTACGGTCTCCTTAGGCCTGGAGCAGCCGCTTGAGGTTCTTCGCCTCGCCGTTCGTCGCGACGGTCGTCGGACGACGGAGATTGCGCTTCCGCTTGGCGGTCTTCTTGGTGAGGATGTGGCTCTTGTAGGCCTTGAGCCGGCGCACCTTGCCCTTCCCCGTGACGGAGAAGCGCTTCTTGGCGCCCTTGTGGGTCTTCATCTTCGGCATCGCTGCCTCGCTTCCTTATTTCGGCGTGAGGATCATCGTGAGGGCCTTCCCTTCCAGTCGCGCCGGCGTCTCCACCTTCGCGACATCCGCGAGCGCCTGCGCCACGCGCTCCACCACGGCCATGCCGAGTTCGGGATGCGCGATCTGCCGGCCGCGGAACATCAGCGTCACCTTCACCTTGTTGCCGTCTCCGATGAACGACCGGGCGTGATTGGTCTTCGTGTCGAAGTCGTGCTTCTCGATGCCGGGACGGTACTTCACTTCCTTCAGCTGGATGATGTGCTGCTTCTTCTTCGCCTGCCGTGCCTGCTTGGCCTGTTCGAACTTGTACTTCCCGTAGTCCATGATGCGGACCACCGGGGGCCGAGCGAGCGGCGCGACCTCGACCAGGTCGAGCCCGGCCTCCACCGCCATGTTCAGGGCCACATCGACTTCGAGCACGCCCAGCTGAGCTCCATCAGCGCCGATGACGCGCAGCGGACTGATGCGGATCTGCCGGTTGATGCGCGGGCCCCGCTTGGTAGTGTCCTGGATACGACGGCTCCTCGACGAAGGGAAAACAGAACGCGGACCCCGTTTGACGGAGCCCGCGTGACGCACGATCCCCGCGCGGCGAGACGCCGTGGGGTCGTTTGCCTCGGACTCCTGCAGCACGACGCCCGGGGGCGAAGGCCAGAGGGTGGGGCGAGCGGACGCTCACCCACTTTGCCAGATTGTCCGCTAAACCTAGACCGGTCGCGGGCTTAGGTCAAGCGGGGCGCAGCTCGTGGGCCTTCGCCCCCTGCCCCAGGCGCCCCCAGGCGGTCGTCGCGTCGTGCTCGAAGACCAGCAACCACCCGCCCGGAAGGGCGTCGGCCCAGAGCGCCCGCTTCGATTCCAGCGTCCGGAGCGGCTCGACGTCGTACCCCATGATCCACGGCAACGGCACGTGCGCCGCCGTCGGGCAGAGGTCGCCCAGGAAGACCGCCGTCTCCCCGCCGCCGTCGATCACCACGCTCTGGTGGAACGGCGTGTGCCCCGGCGTGTGCCGGTACCGGATCCCCGGCACCAGCTCGCGCGTGCCATCCACGACCTCGAGCTGCCCGCTCGCCCGCAACGGTTCCCAGTTGGCCGGGAAGTAGCTCGCCGCCGTCCGCTCGTTGGTGTGCGTGGCGTAGTCGAGTTCACCCGCGTGCACCACGTATCGCGCGTTCGGGAAGGCGGGCGCGATGCGGCCGTCCTCGGCCCGGAAGGTGTTCCCGCCGGCATGGTCGAAATGCAGATGCGTGTTGATCACCACGCGGACGTCCGATGCGGCCGCTCCGGCCGCGGCCAGCGCCGCATCGAGCATCGAGCGGTGCCCCGGGACCGACGCCTCCACACCGTAGATGTCCAGGAACTTCGCGTCCTCCTTGTTCCCGATCCCGGTGTCGATCAGCACGAGACCGTCCGCGTGCTCCACGAGCAGGCACCGCATCCCGAGCGCGATCCGGTTGCGCTCGTCGGCGGGGATGCGCCGCTCCCAGAGCGCCTTGGGCACGACGCCGAACATCGCGCCCCCGTCGAGACGCTGGCCACCGGCCTGCAGCGCGTGGATGCGCGTGCGGCCGAGGAGGCGGGATTCGTGGAGCGGGGTGGGCGCACTCATGCGGACAATCTAGCGGGAACGAGGCCGTCTCCGGTCACGCCCCCTCCGCGCCATCGGTCGACGACGGGAACGCCCGCAACGACCGCGTCCGCTTCGCCCGCGCCCCCAGCAGCACGTCCAGATCGTGCCACGTGTGCACCCCGCGGTGCGACGCGTCCCTCAGCAATCCGCGCAGCACCTCCGCCGTCGCCAGCGCATCCCCCGAGGCCCGGTGCCGGTCCGCGATCTCCACCCCGTAGTGCGCGGAGACCGCATCGAGGTTCCGACGCGGCAGATGCGAGAGGAGCTTCCGCGACAGACGCACGGTGCACAGCTGGCCGAGCAGCAGCTCGCCGAGCGGCACCGGCGCCACCCGACGGAACTCGGCGCTCAGGAAGCCGAAGTCGAATCGCGCGTTGTGCGCGACGAAGACGCGTCCCGCCAGTTCCGCCGCGAACTCGCCCGCGATGTCCCGGAACGTCGGAGCCCCTCGCACCATCGCGTCGTCGATCCCCGTGAGCCGCGTGATGTGCCACGGGATCGGCCGCTGCGGGTTCACGAGGGAGTGGAAGGCGAGCGACACGCGGTCGCCGTCCACGTGGACCGCCGCGACCTCCGTGACGCGATCGCTCCCGTCGGGCTGGCCACCGGTCGTCTCGACGTCCACGACGACGTACGGGAGCGTGTGCAATTCCATCGGCACAAGCTACCATGGGCCTCCAAGCCCATTGAGGTGTCCGGCCGGGCATGGTAGTTTGTGAAATCATTCACAAGCTCCCCAGTCCACCCGACGTGAAGCACATCGCCGAATCGACCGTCCGACGCCTCTCCCTCTATCTCCGCTTCCTGGAGGAGTTCGAGGCGCACGGACATGCCACCATCTCGAGCGGAGAGCTCGCCGCCTCGGGCGGGACCACCTCGGCGCAGGTCCGCAAGGACCTCTCGTTCTTCGGGTCCTTCGGCAAGCGCGGGCTCGGCTACTCCGTCAAGGACCTCACGGACTCCATCCGCGAGATCCTCGGCCTTCAGCACCCCTGGAACATCGTGATCGTCGGCGCTGGGAAGATCGGCGCGGCGCTGGCGCAGTACCGCGGCTTCTCCACCCGCGGCTTCAAGGTCGTCGGCGTCTACGACAAGGACCCCGCACGCGTGGGCGAGCGCCTCGAAGGGGTCGCCATCCGCCCGGAGAGCGAGCTCGAGCGTGACATCCAGCGGCTCAAGCCGCAGATCGCCGTGCTCTGCGTCCCCGCCGACGCGGCGCAGGCGCTCGCGGACCGCGTCACCAAGGCCGGCATCCGCGCCGTGCTCAACTTCGCCCCGATCCCGCTCGTCGTGCCCGTGGGCGTGAAGCTCCGTGGCGTGAACATGGCGACGGAACTCGAGATCCTCGCCTTCTCGCTCACCAACGAGCTGGCCGGCTGAGCGGGCGGCGGCTCCCCGCGCTCGCGCGGGGCCGCACCGCTCAGCGTGCGCGCAGCAGTCGCGCGAAGTCGTCCGCCGAGAGCACCTCCGGACGCAGGTCCCCGTCGAGGCGCGCCGCCGCCAGCACACGGTCCGCGGCGTCGGCGTCGAGCGACCACAGCGTGCGCAGGACGCGCCGCAGCTGCTTCCGCCGCAGCCCGAACGCCCCCTGCACGAGGAGCCGGTACGGCTCCTCCTCCGCCTCCGTCACCACGGGATCGGCCCGCGGCGTGATCCGCACCACCGCGGATTCCACCTTCGGCGGCGGCGAGAACGCCCGCGCCGGCACCCCGAAGAGCAACTCCGCCCGCGCGAGCGCCTGCACGTTCACCGAGAGCGCGCCGTAGTCGTCGTGGCCCGGCGGCGCGACGATGCGGTCCGCCACCTCGCGCTGCACGAGATAGACCGCGCGCGCCGGGCGGGGGCGCCGCATCGCATGGAACAGGATGGGCGTCGTGATGTTGTAGGGCACGTTCCCGGCGAGCAGGTACGCGCCGCCGGCCAGGGCGCCGAGGTCCTGCGCGAGCACGTCGCCCTCCACGAGGGCGAACCGCGGCTCCGCACCCCATCGCTCACGCAACAGCGGCGCGAGATCGCGGTCGAGCTCGATCGCGATCACGCGGCCGGCGCGCTCCAGCAGCGCCGAGGTGAGCGCGCCGCGCCCGGGACCGATCTCGATCACCGTGTCGTCGCGCGTCGCGCCGACGGCGTCGGCGATGCGCGCGAGCAGTCGCGGATCGGAGAGGAAGTGCTGGCCGAGGCGCTTCTTGGCGCGCGGGAGCGACACGGCGCCGGTCAGGCGGTGCGCAGGACGACGACCGCCTGGTCGTCATGCGGGCGCATGCGGCCCATGTGCCCTTCGACCAGCGCGAAGACGCCATCGATGATGCGCGACGGGACCTCGCGGCGCCGCGCCCGCAGCACGTCGAGCACGCGCGTCTCGCCGAGGCCCGCACCGCGCGCATCACGCGCGTCGCTCACGCCGTCGGTGAACATCACGAGCAGGTCGCTCGCGTGCCACGCCCGCTGCGCGCCATGAAGCCCTTCCGGCCCCAGCCCGAGCGGAGGATCGGTCGCCTCGAGGCGCACCGCCTCGCCGTCGGCGCCGATCACGAACGCGTGCGGGTGCCCGGTGTTGGTCCACCGGATCGTGCCCTTCTCGCGGTCGATCACCACGTAGCAGAGGCTGAGGAACATCTCGGTCTCGTGCAGCTCCTCCTCGACCGTCGCGAGGAGCGCCTGCACGGTCTCGGCCGGATCCGCCGTCGTCTGCGCGTGGATCGCGGCGGCGCTCATGACGAGCGCCATGATGAGCGCCGCGCGGTAGCCGTGGCTCGACACGTCGCCGATGAGCACGCCGACGCGCCCGTTGCCGAGGCGGAACAGATGGTAGAAGTCGCCGCCGACGCCATCGGCCGCTTCGACGCGCGCCGCGCAGATCGCGTCGGGCGACACCGCGTGTCCCGGCGGCAGGAGGCGGAGCTGCAGGTCGTGCGCCAGCCGCATCTCCGATGCGAGCCGCTCCTGGTCGATCGAGGCGCGCACCAGTCGCGCGTTCTGGATCGCCGTCCCGATCTGCGACCCCACCGCCGCGACCAGCTTCTCGTCTCCCGCGCTGAAGGCGGCCCCGCCCCGTCGTCCCGAGAGGCAGACCACGCCGAGCGGGATCCCGCCGTCGGGGGTCGTCCAGACGATCGGCACGGTGAGCATCGCGCCCTCGCGGAACGGCGCCTCGTACTCGCTTTCGAGCACCCCCGAGTTCACGAGCAGCGCCGCGCGGGTGCGGAAGACGCGCGCGGTGGGGCTGATCGGGTCGTCCGTCGGGATGGGCGGCGCCGCGGCGGCGCCCTTCACGCGGAGCGAGACGACGGGGCGCAGCAGCCCCGGGCCCGCGTCGTGGACCAGCAGCGCGCCGTACTCCGCGCCCACCGTCTCCGCCACCTCCATCAGGATCGTGCGCGCCGCGTCCTCGAGCGTCACCGTGCGGCCGAGGATCTCGCTGATCGAGTAGAGGAGGTTGATCTCCTCGTAGCGCTCGGCGAGCTCGTCGGCCGCGCGGCTCGACTCCCATTGGCTCTGGAGCATCTGCGAGAGCGCGGGGACGAGCACCTTCATCCAGCGCGTGGGTTCGGCGTCGTCGTCGGCGACCGGGCCGACCCCGAGCCAGGCGCGCGTCCGGCCGGGGATCCGCGCGACGAGCTGGCGCCCCAGCGCCGTCTCGCGCGAGCGGATGACCTCGTCGTGCGTGAGGAAGTCCACCGCGGGAGGCGTCACGTCCCCGCCCGACGTCGCCGCGACCTCGAGCGGCGCCTCCGCCGACGCGCGCGTCCACAGCACGGCCCCGCAGCCGTACGCCTCGCTGAAGGCCTCGAGGACGCGCGTGAGGTCGCTCACCGCGCCCCGCTCAGCGGCGGTGGAGCGTGAGCCGCACGACGTTCCCGTCGCCGCGGTACGCCTCCACGCGGTCCATGAGCGACCGCATGAGGTAGAGTCCGCGCCCGTCCTCGCGCTCGAGGTTCTCGGGGAGGTTCGGGTTGCTCGTGCACGCGTCGAGGTCGAACCCGCTCCCCTCGTCCTCCACCTCCAGGACCAGGCGGATCTCGCTCACCTCGGCGCGTACGCGCACCAGCTTCGCCGCATCCTCGCCGTTGCCCCGGAGGATCGCGTTGGAGAGCGCCTCGGTGAGCGCGACGGGGACGTTCAGCGAGAGCTGGCGCCCCTCGAACCGGCACTCGCGGCAGCGGCGCACGACCTGCGCCACGATCCCCTCGATCTGCTGGACGTCGCTCGGGAAGCGGAGGTCCAGCGCGGTCGCCGACCCCATCTAGAAGCTCTCGAGGGCGCGCTCTCGCGTGTCGCTGATCTGGAAGAGCGAGTCGAGCTTCGTGAGCTCGAACAGCGTCTGCAGGTCGTCGTTGAGGTTCGCGAGCCGCAGGTCGCCGCCCAGCTCGCGCAGCCGCTTGGCGAGCGAGACGAGCACGCCCAGCCCGGAGCTGTCGATGTAGCCCGCCTTGGCGAAGTCGATGAGCACCTTGCGGGCCCCGCCCTCCGCCTCGTCGAGCACCTTCTGCTTCAGTTCCTGACGATTGCCGACGATCAGCTGACCGTCGATCTCGATGACGACGACGTCGCCGGACTTCGTGACCTGCAGGCTCATGTGGCGCTCGGGCCGGGGTTCGACGTGAAAGATGACGACTGGTACTTCTCGCGCAACGCCCGCGCGACCGCGGGATGGACGAGCGCGTCGATGTCGCCGCCGAAGCGGGCGACCTCGCGGACGAGGGACGAGCTCACGTAGCTCACCTCGAGGGACGGCACCATGAACATCGTCTCCAGCATCGGGGCGAGGTGTCGGTTCATCAGGGCCATCTGGTACTCGTACTCGAAGTCCGCCACCGCCCGCAGGCCGCGCAGCACGATCTGCGCGTCCGCCTCACGCGCGAAGTCCACCACGAGGCCGCGGAAGCTCCGCACCTCCACGCGCGGGTCGTCGTCGAGCGCCGCGCGGATGAGCGCGATGCGCTCCTCGATGGAGAAGAGCGGCTGCTTGGAGATGTTGACCGCGACCCCCACCACCAGCCGGTCGACGAACCGCAGCGAGCGCCGGATGAGGTCGGCGTGCCCGTTCGTGATCGGGTCGAAGCTCCCCGCGTAGAGGGCCACCTTGGGCATCGTCAGCTGTCCATGCGATAGAAGGTGATCGCCGTGTCGCCGTACTGCCGGCGGTCCTGCCGCTGCCCCGGTCCGGCGGGCGGCAACACGAGGCTCGCCTCGTGCTCGACCCCAAAGATCGTCGCGAAGGGCGCCCGGAGCCAGCGCTCCGCGAGCGCGAGGGCGAGTCCCTTGTGGTATGGCGGGTCGGCGAACGCGACGTCCCACGGCGCCACGGCGCCGGGTGGCATCGCCTGCTCCACCTCGGCCAGCGCCGCCCCGCGATGCACGACCGCGCGGTCGGCCGCGCCAAGCGCCGCGATGTTCTGGCGCAGCGTCGTCAGGACACGCGGATCCTGCTCGACGAAGTCGCAGCGCGCGGCGCCGCGCGAGAGCGCCTCGAGGCCGAGCGCCCCCGATCCGGCGCAGAGGTCCACCACGCGCGCCCCGTCGATCGCCGGCAGGATGATGCTCATCCACGCCTCGCGCACCCGGTCCGCGGTCGGTCGCACGTTGCCCTTCGGCACCGCGATGCGCCGGCCGCGCCATTCCCCCGCGACGATGCGCAGCTCCGACACGCTCAGGGCCCGTCGGGGCGCGGCGCGCGGAAGTCCTGCACCACCGCCTGGAGCGTCCGCGCGCCCTGGTACTCGTTCACGTCGATCCGGTACGCGACGTCCACGCGCTCGCCCGCGCGCAGCTCCCCCGCCCGCGCCGCCATCCCCCAGGCCACGCCATCCAGCGGACCGCGCGAGGTCTCGAGCGACACCTTGAGGCCATCGGTCCCGATCTTCCGCGGTGCGCCCACCACCCGCACGCCACGCGAGACCAGCACCGGCCCCGGGTTCCCCACGCCGAAGGGTTCGAGGTGCCGGAGCGCGCGCTCGAAGTCGGCGTCGGCCTCGTCGAGCGGCAGTTCGAGGTCGGTGCGCAGGCGCGGCACGAGATCCTCGGGCGTGAGCGTCGCGCGGGCGACCGCGTTGAAGCGCGCGGCGAACTCCGGGATGCGCGCCGGCGCGATCGTGAGCCCCGCCGCCGCGCGGTGCCCGCCATGCTTCACCAGCAGGTCCGAGCACTGCTGCAGCGCGTGGTGCAGGTCGAACGCCGCGATCGACCGGCCGCTCCCCTTCCCCACGCCATCCTGCACCGCGATCATCATCGCCGGACGCGCCGTGCGCTCCACCACCCGTGAGGCCACGATCCCGATCACGCCCGGATGCCAGGCCGTGGAGTCGAGGACGATCCCCCACGTCGCGTCGAGGTCCATCGTGTCGATCCGCCGCATCGCCTCGTCGAGGATCCCGCGGTCCATCGCCTGCCGCGCCTCGTTGAGTTCCTCGCACTCGCGCGCGATCGCGTTCGCCGCCGCCTCGCTCTCCGCCATCAGCAGCTCCACGCCGCGCAGCGCCTGACGCAGGCGCCCGAGCGCGTTGAGCCGTGGCGCGAGCGTGAAGCCGATCCGACCCGCGGTCAGCGGCTTCGCGTCGAGCCGCGCCGCCCGGATGAGCGCGCGGAGCCCGAGGTTCCGCGTCTCCTGCATGCGCTTGAGCCCCAGGCGCACGAAGACACGATTCTCCCCGCGCAGCGGCGCCACGTCGGCGACCGTCGCGAGCGCGACGAGGTCGAGCATCTCGTGCACCACGCCCTCGTCGCCGCCGAGCCGGCGCGTCACGGCCAGCGCGAGCTTGTACGCGACGCCGACCGCCGCGAGGTCCTTGTCCTGCGACGGGCAGTCGGCGCGCCGCGGATTCACGAGCGCGAAGGACACCGGGAGCTCGGCGCCCGGCAGGTGATGATCGGTGACGATGAGGTCGATGCCCGCCGCGCGCAGCTCGCGCGCCGCCGCGACCGCGGTGGTGCCGCAGTCGCAGGTCAGCACGACCTTCGCGGCCGCCGCCCGCGCCGCGGCGACCCCCGCCGCGCCGAGGTCGTAGCCGTCCTTCAGCCGGTCGGGGATGAATGGGATGGCCTGCCCGCCGAGCGCGCGCAGGGCGCGCGTCATCAGCGTCGTCGAGCAGATGCCGTCGACGTCGTAGTCCCCGTGGACGAGGATGGGCTCGCCGCGCTGGATCGCCGCCACCAGTCGGTCCGCCGCGCGCGGCAGGTCGGCGAGCGACTCGGGGGACTCCACCTGCTCCAGCGCGGGACGGAGGAACCGCTTCGCCGTCTCCACGTCGTGCACGCCCCGCGCCGCGAGCAACCGGCAGATCGCGAGCGGCACCGCCGCCTGTCCCGGTCGGGCGCCGTCGGGCCGCAACGCGGCCGCGAGCCGTTCGGCGATGCCCTCGGGCGCGGGCGGGACGCCTTCCCAGCGCGCCGCGGGTCGGACGTGCCTCACACCTGGTGGTACATCAGCACGCCGCAGACCTCGCACAGCTCGATCACGTTCCCCGACATCATCGCGTGGCGACGCTGCATCGGGATCGCGGTGTCGCACGCGCCGCACGAGAGCGCGGTGAGCGGCACGACCACCAGGACGCGCTTCTTGTTGCGGATCCGGTCGTAACGCGAGCGGAGCGCGGCCGGGACCGCCGCCGCGGTCTCCTGACGCTTCGCCTGCGCCGCCGCGAGCGCCCCATCGATCGTCGCGCGCTCCGCCGCGACCTCGGTACGCGCCGCCGCCTGCTCCGCCTCGCACGCCTCGAGGTCCTTCTTCGCGGCCGTCAGCACCCCGCGCAGCTCCTCGAGCTTCCGGCTCAGCGCCAGGAGGTCGCTCTCCTCCCCGGCCACGATCTTCTTCGCCTGCTCCATCTGCGCCGCCGCCGCGGTCGCCTGCCGCATCGTCTTCACCGCATCGAGCTGCGCCTGGTTCCGGTCGATCAGCCCGCGATGCTCCTGGATCTTGTCCCGCAGGAACGCCTGCTTCTTCTCCTCCCCCGCCACCAGCCCCGACTGCCGCTCGATCGTGTCGACGATCCGCTGCCGCCGCGCATCGAGCTCGCGGATCCGCGGCTCCAGCGCCGCCAAGCGCGTCTCGAGGTCGTGGATCGCGAGGTCGTCGTTCTGGAGGGCGAGCAGGGACTGGATATCGGACATGGGAGAAGGCAGGAGGCGGAAGGCAGAAGGCAGAAAGCGTGCGCGGTCGCAGGACGCTCGGACGCCACGACTAAAGGTGCATTGAAACCGGGAGAAGCTCCACTCCCGTCCAGCAGATTCTTTCCCGCGTCCTGCGTCGTCCGGCGGTCCGGCGGGCGCCGGTCAGCGCCGGCCCCGCATGCTCCCCCAGCTCTGCACCCCGAGCGAGCGCTTCTCGTCCGTCAGCCGCTTGATGGCCAGGTTGATCCGGTCCTTCTCGGCCTCGCTCGCGATCCGCAGCAGCGACTCGAGCGAACGGATGCGCGCATCGACCGACCGCGCGCGCAGCTTCCGCACCCCGTCCGCGATGCTCTTCTTCGCGTCGACCACCGCCTCCCGCTCGCCCCGCAGGTCCTCGTACACCCGCACGGCATACGGCGTCAGCGCCTCGGCGATCGTCTCGGGCGCCGCATCGGCGCCATGCTGCATCACGGCCTCGTAGATCGCCCGGTAGATCGGGTCGCGCAGCACGCCCGGCGATTCCTCGCCGAGTGCGTCCGAGTCCCCCTCGCCCTCCGGCATCTCCTCGGCCTCGATCTTCCCGAGCTCCTCGATGATCTGGTCCTGCCAGATCGGTTGCGTCAGCAGCACCCGGATGAGCGTCTGCTCGGCGTTCCCCTGCTCCACCTCGGACTTGTACGGACCGGTCGGCAGCGGATCGTGCACCGCCGCGCCGGGACCGTCGGCATCCTCGATCGGCGCGAAGTCGTCCGGCGGCCCGTCACGACCGCGCGCGCGCGACGGGGCCGAGGGCGATGCCGCGGGCCGCGTGGTCGTCCGCACGCCGCTGCCCCGCCTTACCGTGTGCAGTTCGCTCAGCAGCACCTCGCGCGCGATGCCGGCCGCCTCCGCCGCCCGCGCGAGATAGAGGTCACGCGTCACCGGGTCGGTCGCCGCGCGGATCGTCGGCAACAGGCGGTCGAGCGCGCGACGCTTGTGCTGGAGGTCGCTGAACCAGCCGGCCCGCTCCAGCAGCTGCACCTTCCGGTCGAACACGTCCAGCGCGCCCTCGAGCAGTCGCTCCACCGCCTCGCGGCCGTTCTTGCGGACGAAGGTGTCGGGGTCCTCGCCCTCCGGGAGGGTTACCACGCGAACCTCCAGCCCCTTCGCCAGCAGCACGTCGGCGGCGCGGAACGTCGCCTTCTGTCCGGGCGCGTCGGAATCGTAGAGCAGGAAGATCTGCCGCGCGTACCGCCCGAGCAGCTCCGCCTGCGGCTCGGTGAGCGCGGTGCCCATCGGCGCGACGACGCTCTCGACCCCCGCCGCCACGAGCCGGAGCGCGTCGAAGTACCCCTCCACCAGGATCACGCGCTCGTCGCGACGGATCGGGTTCCGCGCCTGGTGCAGGTTGTAGAGGATCTTCCCCTTGTTGAAGATCTCGGAGTCGGCGGAGTTCAGGTACTTCGGCTCCCCCGGCCCGAGGAGACGTCCCCCGAAGCCGACGAGGTGCCCGCTCGCGTCGTGGATGGGGAACATCAGCCGGTCGCGGAACCGCGGACGCGGCTCCTCGTTCTCCTCGCGCTTCACCAGGAGCCCGGCCGCGAGCAGTCGCGCATCGTCGTAGCCGAGGCCGTTGAGGTGGGCGCGCATCGCGCCCAGCTCGCGCGGCGCGAAGCCGATGCCGAAGCGCTCGGCGAGCGGGCGCGGCACGTCGCGGCTCGCGAGATAGTCGCGCGCCGCCTGCCCGCCCGGCGCATCCCACAGCACGCGGGAGAAGTACTCGCCGACCGTCGCCTGCAGTTCCCACATCGGCTCGCGCGGGTCCGGCCCGTCGCGCTTCCGCTCGGTCTCCTTCACCTCCACGCCGCACTTCTCGCCCACGTACTTCACCGCCTCCACGAAGCTCATCCCGAGGCGCTTCTGCACGAAGGTGAACACCGACCCCTTCTCGCCGCAGACGAAGCAGGTGTACCCGCGCCCGGGCACGACCGAGAAGTTCGCGTTGGTCCCCGGGTGGAACGGGCACGGCCCGCGCCACACCGATCCGGTCTTCTTCAGGCGCACATGCTCGCTGATGATCGCGACGATGTCCGCCTGCTGCGCGACCTGCTCGACCACCTCGTCGGGGATCATGTGAACTCCGCGACGGTCACGCCCGCGCCGCCCTCGTTCCACGCGCCGAGCCGGAACTGCTTCACGCGCTTCTCGCGCTTGAGCATCTGGTTCACGCGCTCGCGGAGCGCCCCG
>JBGATT010000094.1:0-12777 GCA_044229035.1 Gemmatimonadaceae bacterium
GCAACGCCCTGCCGCTCCGGGAAGTGCCGCTCGGCACCTCGGTCCACAACGTGGAGCTCAAGCCGGGCAAGGGCGGCCAGATGGCCCGCTCGGCCGGCACGAGCCTCCAGGTGGTGGCGAAGGAAGGCGACTACGTCACGGTCCGCATGGCCTCGACCGAGATGCGCATGATCCACGGCGACTGCCTCGGCACGATCGGCGAGGTCGGCAACGCCGAGCACGAGCTCATCTCGTGGGGCAAGGCCGGCAAGACCCGCTGGATGGGTCGCCGTCCGAAGGTCCGCGGCGAGGTGATGAACCCGGTGGACCACCCGCACGGTGGCCGCACGCGCGGCGGCCGCAACGTGGTGAGCCCCTGGGGCAAGAAGGAGGGCGTCAAGACGCGCAACAAGAAGAAGCCGTCGCAGCGCCTGATCGTCCGTGGCCGGAAGCGCGGCAAGGCCACCCAGAGCTGACCGGAGAACACGACCAATGGCACGCAGCGTAAAGAAGGGTCCGTTCATCCAGGAAGCCCTGCTCAAGCGGGTGCAGACGATGAACGCGAAGAGCGAGAAGAAGGTCGTCAAGACCTGGTCGCGCGCGAGCACGGTGATCCCCGAGTTCGTGGGGCACACGTTCGCGGTGCACAACGGGAACAAGTTCATCCCGGTCTACGTGACGGAGAACATGGTGGGGCACCGGCTCGGCGAGTTCGCGCCGACGCGCCTCTTCCGCGGGCACAGCGGCAACAACAAGACCGACAAGAAGGCGGCGCCCGCCCCGGCGGCGGCCCCGGCCAAGGGAGGCAAGTAACTCATGAGCCGGAAGAGCCGTGAGCGGAAGGAGCGGTACGAGGCCGAGCGCCTCGCCGCGCCGCCGTCGGCGACGCAGCGCACCACGCGCCAGTCGCCCTACAAGATGCGCCTCGTGATCGACCAGATCCGCGGCATGCAGGTGAACGAGGCCCTCGCGATGCTGCAGTTCAGCAAGAAGCACGCGGCGGTGCAGATCATCAAGGTCGTGAAGTCGGCGGTCGCCAACGCCGAGGCGAAGGCCCGCGCGGCGGGCGAGTCGCTCGATGTCGATGACCTCTACATCACGCACGCGATCGTGAACGAAGGGCCGAAGCTCAAGCGGTGGACGCCGGCGGCCATGGGTCGGGCGACGCCGATGATCAAGCGAACCAGCCACGTCGAGATCGTCGTGGATTCGAAGGAAGGGCGATAATGGGACAGAAGACTCATCCGATCGGCTTCCGCCTCGGCGTCTCCAAGGACTGGAGCTCGAAGTGGTTCGCGAGCGCGAAGGATTTCCCGGGCCTCCTGAAGGAGGATGCGCTCCTCCGGAAGTACCTCAAGGCCCGCCTCGGCGGCGCGGCGATCGCCGAGATCACCATCGAGCGGAAGCCGGGGAAGGTCGTCGTGACCATCCACACCGGCCGTCCGGGCGTCGTGATCGGCAAGAAGGGCCAGGCCGTCGAGGAGCTCAAGAACGAGCTCCAGCAGCTGACGGGGAAGGACGTCGGCGTGAACGTCGAGGAGATCAAGCGCCCGGAGATCGAGGCGCAGCTCGTCGCCGACAACATCGCCGCGCAGCTGGCGCAGCGCATCTCGTTCCGCCGCGCGATGAAGCGGGCGGTGCAGAGCGCGATGCGCATGGGCGCGGAAGGCATCAAGGTGAAGTGCTCGGGTCGCCTGGGCGGGGCCGAGATCGCGCGCGTCGAAGGCTATCACGAGGGTCGTGTGCCCCTTCATACGCTGCGCGCCGACATCAACTATGCGACCTCGACGGCCAAGACCACGTTCGGCACCATCGGCGTGAAGGTCTGGATCTTCAAGGGCGAGATCGTCGAGGGGCGTCGTGGCGGCAACTCCACGTACTCCTCCGACGCGTAAGGGGGACTGACCAATGCTCGCACCGAAGCGCGTCAAGTTCCGCAAGATGTTCAAGGGCCGGACCACCGGACTCGCCCATCGTGGCGCGACCGTGGCGTTCGGCACGTACGGCCTGCAGGCGCTGGAGCCGGGGTGGGTGACGTCGCGGCAGATCGAGGCCTCCCGCGTGGCGCTGACGCGCCACATCAAGCGCGGCGGCAAGGTCTGGATCCGCATCTTCCCCGACAAGCCGGTCACCAAGAAGCCGGCCGAGACCCGCATGGGCAAGGGCAAGGGATCGCCGGAGCTCTGGGTGGCGGTCGTGAAGCCGGGCCGTGTGCTGTTCGAGATCGAGGGCGTCACGAAGGAGATCGCCCAGAAGGCGCTCGGGCTGGCCTCGGCCAAGCTCGGCGTGAAGACGAAGTTCGTGGCGCGCGAGGAGGCGCACACCAATGAAGGCTAAGGATATCCGGGAACTGGGTGCGGCCGAGATCACGGCCCGCATCGCGGAGCTGGAGCGCGAGCGCTTCAACCTCCGGTTCCGTGGCGCCACCGAGCCGCTGAGCAATCCGCTCCGGCTCCGTTCCATCCGCCGCGACATCGCGCGGCTCCAGACGGTGCTCGCCCAGAAGGCGAGCGCGACGGAGGCCGCGCGCTGAGGCGCGCAGGGAGAATGAATGGCTGAGACCGTGAGCAATGCCACGACCGATCGCCCGCAGCGGAAGGTGCGCCAGGGGACGGTGGTGAGCGACAAGATGGACAAGACGGTGGTGGTCGCGATCGAGCGTCGCGTGCCGCATCCGGTGTATGGCAAGATGGTGACGAAGACCAAGCGGCTGAAGGCGCACGACGAGGCCAACAGCGCGAAGGTCGGAGACACCGTCCGCATCGTGGAGACCCGCCCGTTGTCAAAGGACAAGCGTTGGCGGCTCCTCGAGATCGTCGAGCGCGCGCGCTAAGGGAGATCTCGAGCAATGATCCAACAGGAATCCATGGTGAAGGTGGCGGACAACTCGGGGGCCAAGAAGGCCCTCGTGATCCGCGTGCTGGGCGGGACGCGCCGCCGTTACGCCGGCCTTGGCGACAAGGTCGTGGTGGCGGTCAAGGATGCGCTCCCCAACGGCACCGTGAAGAAGAGCGACGTGGCCAAGGCCGTCGTGGTCCGCACCGTGAAGGAGACCCGCCGGAAGGACGGGTCGTACATCAAGTTCGACGAGAACGCCGTCGTCATCATCGATGACAAGGGCGAACCGAAGGCGACCCGCATCTTCGGGCCGGTGGCCCGCGAGCTGCGCGAGAAGCGCTACATGAAGATCGTGTCGCTGGCCCCCGAGGTGATCTGATATGCGCATCCTGACGTACCGCAAGACGCGCGGCAGCAAGAACGTCACCCGTCACGAGCGGAACGCCGAGCGGATCTCGACCGAGATCACGAAGGGCGACACCGTGCGCGTGATGCGCGGCGAGAACAAGGACAAGGAAGGGAAGGTGATCAAGGTCGACCTCAAGGCGGGGCGCGTGACCGTCGAGGGGCCGGGCTTCAAGATGCTCAAGAAGCATCGCCGGGCGCGCCGCGCCGAGGAGCAGTCGGGCATCATCGAGCTCCCCCGGACGATCGCCATCTCGAACGTGATGCTGCTCGACCCCAAGTCGGGCAAGCCCACGCGGGTCCGCACGCGGATCGACGTGGACGCGAAGACCAAGGAGCGGACGAAGGAGCGCGTGAGCGCGAAGAGCGGCGAACCGATCCTCCGCAGCCGCTGACCGAGGACTGACCAATGGCGACGACCAAGACGCAGGGCGAGAAGAAGAAGAGCGGTGGCGCGGGCGAGAAGCGCGCGTCGATGCTCCCGAAGGAGCACAAGGGTGCCGGCACGCCGGCCCCCACGCCGCGCCTGCACACGTACTACGTGAAGACGGTGCGTGAGCGGCTCATGAAGCAGTTCGGGCTGAAGAACCCGCACCAGATCCCGAACCTCACCAAGATCACCATCAACGTCGGCATGGGCGAGGCGATCAAGCAGCCCAAGGTCCTCGACGCGGTGGTGGACGAGCTCCAGACGATCACCGGCCAGAAGGCGATCCGCACGAAGGCGAAGAAGTCGATCGCCAACTACGGGCTGCGCGAAGGGCAGGAGATCGGCGCGGCGGTCACGCTGCGCGGCGCCCGGATGTGGGAGTTCCTCGACCGCTTCATCTCCACGGCGATCCCGCGCATCCGCGACTTCCGCGGGCTCAACACGCGCGCGTTCGACGGCCGCGGCAACTACAGCCTCGGCATCAAGGAGCAGATGATCTTCCCCGAGGTGAACTACGACCTCGTGGAACAGATCCATGGCATGGACCTGACGTTCGTGACCACCACCACCCGCGACGACATGGCCTTCGCGCTCCTGCGCGAGCTCGGCATGCCGTTCCGCGGTGACGACAAGCCGATCGTCGTCCAGGGCTGAGGAGCATAGACACACATGGCCAAGAAGAGCACGATCGAGAAGAACGAGCGTCGCAAGGGCATGGTGGCCAAGCAGGCCGCCAAGCGGAAGGCGCTCGCCGACACCGTCCGCAGCGTGAAGGCGACGGACGAGGAGAAGCGCGCGGCCCAGGTCGCGCTGCAGAAGCTCCCGCGGAACGGCGCCGCCGCCCGCGTGCGCAACCGCTGCCAGATGACCGGCCGCAGCCGCGCCTACATCTCGGCCTTCGGGCTGAGCCGTATCGCGTTCCGGGAGATGGCCCTTCAGGGCCTGATCCCCGGTGTGCGGAAGGCGAGCTGGTAGTTGGATGAAGGCTGAAGGATGAAGGAGGCGAGGCCGTACGGCCTCGCCCCCTTCCACCTTGAGCCTTCAGCAGGACCCACACGAGAGCAGGCCGCCGCGCATCCCGCGCCCGGAACCACTCTCATCCTTCCTACAGGTCCGGAGCGATCCGGAAACCAGAGGAGCCCGGAAGCACCATGAGCATGACCGACCCGATCGCCGATATGCTCACGCGGATCCGCAATGCTGTCGGTTCGAAGCATCGCCGCGTGGACATCCCGGCGTCCAAGATGAAGGTGGAGATCGCGCGTCTCCTCCTCGAGACGAATTTCATCGCCAGCTACAAGACGCTCGAGACCGAGGAGGGCAAGAAGGTCCTCCGCGTCGCGCTCAAGTACGCCGGCGGCACCCCCGTGATCCGTGAGCTGCACCGCGTCTCCTCGCCCGGCCTCCGCCAGTACGTCGGCGCCGGCGAGATCCCGCGCGTGCGCAACGGCCTCGGCGTCGCGATCCTCAGCACCTCCAAGGGGCTGATGACCGACCGCCAGGCGCGCCAGCAGCGCACCGGCGGTGAACTCCTCGCCTTCGTCTGGTAAGGAGCCCACCATGTCGCGTATCGGAAAGCTGCCGGTGAACGTCCCGGCCGGCGTCACGGTGAAGGTCGAGGGGAACACGGTCTCCGTGAAGGGACCCAAGGGTGAGCTCTCGCGCACCCTCCCGTCGAACATCTCCGTGAAGCTCGAGGGCAGCGTGATCACGCTCACGCGCCCGTCGGATGAGACGAAGGACAAGTCGATGCACGGCCTCTCGCGGACCCTCGTGGCCAACATGGTCGAAGGCTGCGCGAAGGGCTATGTGAAGTCGCTCGAGATCACGGGCGTCGGCTACAAGGCCGAGCCGAAGCCGTTCGGGCTGCAGCTGGCGCTGGGCTACTCGCACCAGATCCAGTACAAGGCGCCGGCGGGCATCAAGCTCACCGCGCCGCAGCCGACGCAGGTCGTGATCGAAGGGGCGGACAAGGAGAAGGTCGGGCAGGTGGCGGCGGAGATCCGCTCGCTGCGGCCCCCCGAGCCGTACAAGGGCAAGGGCATCAAGTACACGGGCGAAGTCATCCGGCGGAAGGCCGGTAAGGCGGGAGGTAAGTAATGCCGGGGAAGCGTGTACCGAAGACGCGTGCGGGCCTGCGGGCCCGTCGCCATGTCCGCGTGCGGGCGAAGGTGGCGGGGACGGCCGAGCGGCCGCGCCTCGTGGTGTTCCGCTCGCTCAAGCACATGTCGGCGCAGCTCGTCGACGATGTGGCGAAGCGCACCCTGATGACCGTGACGGATGCCGGTCTGACGGGGAAGAAGACCGAGAAGTCGGTCGAGGTCGGCAAGCGCGTCGCCGAGAAGGCGAAGGCGGCGGGGATCACGAGCGTCGTGTTCGACCGCGCGGGTTACCAGTATCACGGCCGCGTGAAGGCGGTGGCCGACGGAGCCCGCGAAGGCGGGCTGGAGTTCTAAATGGCTGAACAGAGTGGTGGTGGCGCGCCCGCTGGGCGCGGACGTGGTCCGGGCGGTCCTGGTGGCGCGCGCGGTCCGGGTGGTCCGGGTCGTGGTGGCCCGGGCGGCGGACGTGGCGGCCCGGGTGGCGGTCGCGGTCCCGGTGGTCCGGGCGGACGTGGTCCGGGCGGCCCCGGCGGACGCGATGGCGGCCGTGGCGGCCGTGACGGCGGCCGTGGCGGCGCCCCGCAGCAGGATCGCGAGGGCTCCGATCTCCTCGAGAACGTGATCGCGATCAACCGCGTGGCCAAGGTCGTGAAGGGTGGCCGCCGGTTCTCCTTCAACGCGCTGGTCGCCGTCGGCGACGGGCAGGGGAAGGTGGGCGTCGCGACGGGCAAGGCGAACGAGGTCTCCGAAGCGGTCCGCAAGGCCGTGGACGGGGCGCGTCGCAAGATGGTGTCGATCCCGATGACGGGCGCGACCATCCCGCACGAGATCGTCGGCAAGCACGGGGCCGGTGAGGTCCTGATGAAGCCGGCCGCTCCGGGCGCGGGCGTGATCGCCGGTGGCGCGGTGCGCGCGATCATGGAGTGCGCGGGCATCCACGACATCCTCACCAAGTCGCTGGGTTCGACCAATCCGCACAACATGGTGCTGGCGGCGCTCGACGGCCTCCAGAGCCTCGTGACGGTGGAACAGATCGCGCGCGAGCGTGGCGTCGACGTCTCGTCGCTCGGCTACAAGTCGCGCGCCAAGTCCAAGGAGATCGTCTAATGCCGCGGACATTCGTGTGGCATCCGGGCCGTGGCCCGGCGCATACCAAGCCGAACACCCTGACCGAGGGGAAGGTGCGCATCACGCAGGTGCGCTCCGGCATCGGCCACAACAAGGTCATGAACGCGACCCTCGAGGCCCTCGGCCTCAAGCACCACCAGGACTCGGTGGTGCACCAGGACTCGCCTTCCCTCCGTGGGATGATCAAGCGCGTGCGTCACTTGATCGAAGTGACGCCGGTGAAGGAGTAACCAATGAGTGACGAGAAGATCACCCTGAGCACCCTGGCCGCAGCGCCGGGGTCGCACCGGAACCGGAAGCGCCTCGGGCGCGGCCCGGGCTCCGGCACGGGCAAGACGTCGGGCAAGGGCCACAAGGGCATCAAGGCGCGCTCGGGCCATCACGGCCCGGGCGGCAACAAGCCCCACTTCGAGGGCGGCCAGATGCCGCTCACGCGTCGCGTGCCGAAGCGCGGCTTCACCAACCCGTTCCGTGAGGAGCATCAGGTCGTCGGGCTCGCCGACCTCGCGCTCGTGACCGGCAACGAGGTGACGCTCGAGACGCTCGTGGCGGCCGGACTCGCCAAGACGTCGAAGGGCGCCGTGAAGCTCCTCGCCAACGGCGAGATCGATCGCGCCGTCACGGTGCGTGGCATCAAGGTCAGCGGCTCGGCGCGCGAGAAGATCGTCGCGGCGGGCGGCACGGTCGAGGCGTAAGATGGCACAGCCCAAGGCGGTCGAAGCGCTGGGCAACATCCGCAACACGCCGGAGCTCTGGCAGAAGATCACGTTCACGTTGCTGTGCCTCCTGGTCTACCGGATCGGCTCGCACGTGACGGCGCCGGGCATCGACGTGACCGCGATGCTCAACTTCTTCCAGAACCAGGGCAACAACGGCCTCCTCGGCCTGTACGACCTCTTCGTGGGCGGCAACCTCTCGCGCTCCACGATCTTCGCCCTCGGCATCATGCCGTACATCTCGGCGTCGATCTTCATGCAGATCGGCGCCGCGGTGATCCCGCAGCTCGACAAGCTGCAGAAGGACGAGGAAGGGCGGAAGAAGATCACGCAGTGGACGCGCTACTTCACCGTCGCCCTCGCGGCGGTGCAGGGGTACGGCTACGCGCTCTTCACGTCGGGCATCACCGGCGCCGTCATCGAGCCGGGGTCGGGCTTCATCTTCCAGATGGTGCTCTTCCTCACGACGGGGTCGCTCTTCGTCATGTGGCTCGGCGAGCAGATCACCGAACGCGGCCTCGGCAACGGCGCCTCGCTCCTGATCTTCTTCTCCATCGTCGAGCGGTTCGTGCCGGGGATCCTCTCGGCCTTCGGGTTCCTGAGCACCGGCGCGGTGAAGCCGCTCGCCCTGCTCGCGCTCGTGGCGATCATGGCCGGCGTCGTCGCCGGCGTCGTGACCATCACGCTCGCCGCCCGTCGCATCGCGATCCAGATCCCGCAGCGCACCATGGCCCGCGGCCGGCAGCGCGAGGCCGCCCGCAACCACATCCCGATCCGCATCAACTCCGCGGGCGTGATGCCGATCATCTTCGCCCAGTCGCTCATCGTCGTCCCCGGCGCGGCCGCGCAGTTCTCCGGCAACACCTGGCTCGCCGACATGGCCGACTACCTGGCGCCGGGCACGGGCCTCTACTACGTGCTGATGACGGTCCTCATCGTCTTCTTCACGTACTTCTACACCTCGATCATCTTCAATCCGGCCGACCTCTCGGAGAACCTGAAGAAGCAGGGCGGGTTCATCCCGGGCATCAAGCCGGGTGCCAAGACGGCCGAGCACATCGGGCAGATCGTCGAGCGGGTCACGCTCCCGGGCGCGATCTTCCTCACCTTCCTCGCGCTGCTCCCGGTGTTCCTCGCCGACGCGCTCGCGGTGCCGTTCCAGTTCGGCGGCACGTCGCTCCTCATCGTCGTCGGTGTCGCCCTCGACACCATGGCGCAGGTCCAGCAGCACCTCCTCCTCCGCAAGTACGACGGCTTCATGAAGAAGGGGCGCGTCCGGTTCCGTGGACGCAACGCCGGCGCGGGCTTCTAGCGCCGGATGAAGGGTGAAGGGAGAGGGATGAACGTGTCACTCCAGCCAGGCGGGTACGCATGATCGTCGTGTTGCTCGGCCCGCCTGGCGCGGGAAAGGGGACCCAGGGTGAGCGGATCGCCGCCGCCCTGGGCATCCCGAAGATCGCCACCGGCGACGTGCTGCGTGCCGCGGTCAAGGAAGGGACGAAGCTCGGCCTCGAGGCCAAGGGCTTCATGGACCGCGGGGACCTCGTCCCTGACGCGGTCATCCTCGGCATCATGAAGGAGGCGCTCGCCCAGCCCGCGCAGGCGAAGGGCGTCATCCTCGATGGCGTCGTCCGCACCGTGCCGCAGGCCGAGGGCCTCGCGAAGGTCACGCAGGAGCTCGGCCGCAAGGTCGACGTCGTCCTCGTCTTCGACATCGCCGACGAACTGCTCGTCTCGCGCCTCTCGGGGCGCACGACCTGCGACAAGGAACAGAAGCCCTTCGCCGGCTACGAGCCGGGGCGGCCCTGCCCGGACAACTGCGGTGGCACGCTCGTCCGCCGCAAGGACGACGAGCCCGAGGCCATCCGCAACCGCCTGCGCGTCTACCAGGCGCAGACCGCGCCGGTCCTCGACTGGTACGTCTCGCAGGGCGCGAACGTCCAGCGCATCGAGGCGACGGGGTCGTTCGACGACGTCTTCGCCCGCGCGCTCAAGGCCGTCGGCCGCTGAGGCGGCAGGGCGAGCGATGATCCAGCTCAAGAGTCCCCGCGAGATCGAGACGATGGCGGCCGGCGGCCGCATCCTCGCCGCGACCCACCGCCACGTGCAGCCCGCCGTCCAGCCGGGCATCAGCACCTGGGACCTCGACGCGATGGTCGAGTCCTTCATCCGCTCGCACGCCGGCGCCACGCCGTCGTTCAAGGGGCTCTACGGCTTCCCGGCCTCGGCCTGCATCTCGATCAACGACGAGATCGTCCACGGCATCCCGTCGCGGAAGCGGATCCTCCTCGCCGGCGACATCGTCACGATCGACATCGGCGTGCACTACGGCGGCTTCCACACCGACTCGGCCTGGACCTACGCCGTCGGGCCCATCGCCCCGGAGACGCAGCGGCTGATGGACGTCACCGAGGCCTCGCTCCACGCGGGGATCGCCGCGGCGACCCTCGGCAACCATGTCGGCGACATCGGCGCGGCGGTGGAGGCGGTGGTGGCGAAGGCGGGCTTCACGGTCGTGCGCGACCTGGTGGGCCACGGCGTCGGCGCGAACATGCACGAGGACCCGCAGGTGCCGAACCACGGCAAGCCGAAGCGGGGGCCGAAGCTGCAGGAAGGGATGACGATCGCGATCGAGCCGATGGTGAACGCGGGCGGCGCGGCGACGAAGACGCTCAGCGACAAGTGGACGATCGTCACGCTCGACGGCTCGATGTCGGCGCACTTCGAGCACACGATCGCTATCACCGGCGACGGGCCCCGGATCCTCACCACCCTCGGCTGATCCCGCCGCGGCGGGATGCGGGGGACGACAGCGCGCGGTCGGGTCGGCCCCGGAGGTCGCGACGGCGACGCTCTCGGACGCGCTGCGCGGTCCTGCGGCCGCGTCGCCTCGACGCGACCTCCGGTGCCTCCCCTCCCCCCGCATCGCGGTCACTCAACGCAACGGCGCGCGCGGACCAAGCCCACGCGCGCCGTCGTTCCCAAAGCACCTCTCCGCCGTTCTCTGTGCCCTCTGTGCCCTCTGTGGTGAAGCTGTTCGTCAGCGGATCCGCACGATGATCTTGAACGACACGCCGTCCGAGTGCGCATACAGCTTCGTCTCGCCGAGCATGAGCGACGTCACGCGCACCGTCCGCGCACCGGTGACCTCCGCCGTCGCCATCGCCGGGTCGGTGATGTCCCACGTGACGCCCACATCATCGACCGCATGCCCGGTCCGGTCCATCGGCGTGGCGGTGACGGTGCCGCTCGCCCCGACGCCCGAGAGCCAGAGCTCGATCGGCGTCAGCTTGATGAACGTCACCTTCTGCCGCACCACCGCGGTATACTCGGCCGTGACGCCGTCGTACTCGGCCGTGATCACCACCGAGCCGTTGCCCACCGCGATCACGATGCCCTCGGCCGACACCGTCGCGACCGTGGGGTCGCTCGAGGTGAAGCGCACCGGCGCCCCCGCGATCACCTGCGCGAGCGAGTCGCGGACGACGGTCGTGAGCGTCACGCTGTCGCCGAAGGCCGCGAGCACGCACTGCGGGGCGCCGTGGGTGCAGGAGGCCGCCTGCGTCATCGTGACCGCGTGCTGCGCGACGACGAGGGACGAGCTGCCCACGACGCCGTTGGGCGCCGTCGCGGTGATCGTCGCCGTGCCGTTGCCGACCGTCGTCGCG
Source organism: Gemmatimonadaceae bacterium (assembly GCA_044229035.1). Classification (GTDB taxonomy): domain Bacteria; phylum Gemmatimonadota; class Gemmatimonadetes; order Gemmatimonadales; family Gemmatimonadaceae; genus Pseudogemmatithrix. The sequence continues at coordinate 11,267 of JBGATT010000094.1, forward strand.
ATCCCGGCGGCGTCGATCGACGCGACCGTCGGGGCGTCCGTGCCCCAGGTGAACGCCACGCCGGGGATCTCCTGTCCGTCGGCCTCGTACGCGACCGCCGTGTAGCTGCGCGTCGCGCCGAGGGCGCGCAGCGTGCCCGGCTCGGGCGAGATCACGACCGAGGCGACGACCGGCGGGATGCGGGTGATCACGACCGTCACCGGGCCCGTGACCGCCGCGCCGTCGAGCGTGGCGGTGATGGTCGCGCTCGCGATGACCGTGCTGGTGAAGGTCGACGTGAAGCGGCCGTCGCCGAGGTCGGTGAGTGCGGCGAGGTCGCCGGCGCTCGCGGTGAGTGCCACCGCGCCACCCGCGGCGTAGGCCGCGCCGAGGCGGTCACGCAGCGTGAGCGTGATCGACGACGCGGTGGTGCCGTCGGCGATGATCGAGTCGCGCGACGCCACGAGCGATGACCGCTCGGCCGACGCGCGCTGCGCGACGGTGAGCGCGAGGCTCGCCGTCACACCCGGCGCCGCGAGCACGTTCGCCGAGATGGTGGTGGTGCCGTTGGCGATCGCGGTGGCGAGGGCGCCCTCCGCATCGATCGCCGCGACGGCCGGGTCGCTGCTCGTCCAGCGGACGGCGGCGCCGGGCATCACGTCGCCGTACTGGTCGCGCACGAGCGCCGCGAAGGCGCCGGTCGCGCCGAGCGCGTCGAACGACGCGGGGCCCGAGACGATCTCGATGGACGTCGGTGCCGGCGGCACGCGCGTGACGGTGACGGTGACCGGTCCATCGACCGGCGCACCGGCGATGGCGGCCGAGATCGTCGCGACCGCGACCGCGGTGCTCGTGAACGACGCGCGATAGGTGCCGTTCCCCTGGTCGGTGACGTCGCCGAGCGATCCGGCGGTGGTCGCCATCGTGACGGCGGCGTCGCCCGTCGGGATCGGCGCGCCGAGGCGGTCGCGCAGGGTGAGCGTGACCGTTGCGGCGTCCGTGCCGTCGGCGATGATCGAGTCGCGCGACACGGCGAGCGACGAGCGTGACGTCGAGGCGCGCTGTGCGACGGTGAGCGGCACGCTCGCCGTGACGCTCGGCGCGCCCGTCAGGCGCACCGTGATGGTGGTGGTGCCGTTCGCGACCGCGGTCACCGTGCCGCTCGCGGCGTCGATGGTCGCGACCGCGGGCGCCGCGATCTCCCAGGCGAGCGGCGTGCCGGCGATCGCATCACCGTACTGGTCGCGCACGACCGCGGCGAGCGTCCGCGTCGCGCCGAGCGCGTCGAGCGGCTCGTCCGCGGTCACGATCTCGACCGTGGCAGGGAAGGGCGGGATGCGCGCGATGACCACGCGCGCGGTCGTCGTGAGCGGCGCACCGCCGATGGTGGCGCTCACCACGGCCTCGCCGACCGCGCTCGCCGTGAGCGCGGCGGTGTAGTGGCCGTCGCCGTGGTCGGTGACGTCGGCGGAGAGCGTGCCCGCGCTCGTCGCGAGCGCGATGGCGCTGCCGCCCGACGCGAGCCGCACGCC
>JBGATT010000095.1:0-15704 GCA_044229035.1 Gemmatimonadaceae bacterium
GATCGAGGCGTCGAAGCTCTTCAAGCCGGTGAACCTCCGGGCCTACGACGACCCGCGATCGCACTTCGTGCACGACGACGCCAAGAGCTTCTTCGCGGCGAGCGACCGGAAGTTCGACCTGATCCTCTCGGAGCCGTCGAACCCGTGGGTGAGCGGCGTCTCGGGGCTCTTCACCGACGAGTTCTACGGGCGCGTGAGCGGGTACCTCACGCCCGACGGCGTGTTCGGGCAGTGGCTGCACCTGTACGAGATCGACGACCACCTGGTGCTCACGGTGCTCGCCGCGCTGCACCGGAACTTCAAGTCGTACGCGGTGCACCTGACCAACGACGTCGACATCCTCGTGGTGGCGTCCAACGCCGACCGACTCCCGACGCCGGACTGGTCGGTGGCGACGTTCCCCGACATCGCGCTCGACCTCGCCCGGTTCGATCCGCTCACGCCCACCTCGCTCGACGCGACGTTGCTCCTCACGCGCGACGAGTTGCGCCCCCTGCTCGACTCGTTCCCCGGCGCGAACAGCGATTTCTACCCGGTGCTCGACCTCGGCGCGGAGCGCACGCGCTTCCTCAAGGAATCGGCATTCGGGTTCCTCGGGCTCTCGAACGCGCGATTCGACGTGGCGGCGGCGCTCGGCGGCCGTCGGGTGGCGCTCGCGCCGGCGACGCGCCCGTCGGTGCTGATCCCGCGCATCGAGGCGCAGGCGCTCAGCGCGCGCGTGCGGGGACCCGAGCGGCTCTTCGCGACCGACTCGCTGATCGAGAACCGCGGCTTCCAGCGCGCGCGCACGCATGAGGCGCAGCTGGAGATGTGGATCGCGTCCGGCCGCGCGCCGACGGACTGGTATCTCTGGTTCACCGACATGATGACGGCCGAGGCGGACCGGCATGCCGGGACGATGGGGAGCGTGGACTCGGCCTGGTACGCGCGGGTGGAGCGCTACATGGTGGAGCAGGGCGGTCCGCGCGCGGGACTCTCGGCGCTGCGGTTCCAGCGCTCGGCGGCATCGTACGACTGGCCGATGGCGGCGCGGGAGCTCGACCTGCAGATCGCCGAGCGCGCGGCGGGGCGGCAGTGGCTGAACGTCGAGACGTTCTACGACATGGCGATCGTGACCGCGCTGCGCACGGGACGCGTGGCGGTGGCGCGGTCACTGCTCGCGCGGATGCCCTCGGCGACGGACCGCTCGGCGGACGACCTGCGCGTGCAGTTGCTGGATGGGCACGTGAAGGCGGCCGAGCGGGCGTCGGTCCGACGCTAAGGATCGATGATGCGGACGGGGACGCGTCGATCGATCGTCGTGCCGTCGCCCAGCCGGCCGTCGGTGTTCTGCCCCCAGCAGTAGAGTCCGGCCTCGTTGATCGCGAGACAGCCGTGCGCCCGGCCGCTCGTGACGCGGTCGTGGTAGCCGGTGGCGAAGGTCACGTTGACCGGCGTGCTGCGCGACGTGGTCGTGCCGTCACCCAACTGTCCCTCGGTGTTGCGTCCCCAGCAGTAGAGCTCGTTGGCGGAGATCACGCAGACGTGCTCGGCGCCGGCGCCGACTTGGGCCTTGCCGAAGGGGGTGAGCGGACTGCCTCCGGCGAGCGGTTGCGGGAGCGGAATGGAGTCGGCGGTCCGGACGCAGGGATATACGACCCCGAGGTTGCACGAGTCGCGCGTGACGGATGCCGGCAGTCCAAGCTGACCCGAAGCGTCGTTCCCCCAGCAGGAGAGCCGGCCAGCGGTGGCGACGCTGAAGTAGGGCGCCCCGCAGGTGAACTCGTCCCCGCCAGCGATGAAGGCGTCGGCCGGCGCTGGGGTCTTCGTCGAGTAGCGAGGCAGATAGTAGGAGCCACCCGACCCGAAGCCGAACTCTCCGAGGTCATTCCGGCCCCAGCAGACGCGCGCACCCGAGATCACGGCGCAGGTGTTGTCGCCGAAGGCCTCGATGTCGGCGATGTAGCCGAATGGCGCGAGCAAGGTGTTCTGCATCGGGGTCGGCGACGAGGCGACCATCCCCGGATACTGCCCGAGCTGGCCTGCTTCGTTGGCGCCCCAGCAGTGCACCTGCGGCGCCGGAGTACCGTTGGAGAACTGCGGGTTGGCGCTGCACGCGTGCCGGCGTCCCGCGCTGATCCGGCCGACGGCGATGCCGAGTGACACCGGCTGCGACGAACAGGCGACGCCGGCGCAGGTCTCGCCGCTCGCGCCACCGAGCTGACCGAACTCGTTGCTGCCCCAGCAGTAGCCGCTGGACGTGCCGGCCGCGCACGTGAAGTCCTCGCCGGTCGTCACGTTCTGGAGCCCGAGCGTATCGAAGGGGACGCGCGTGGGCACGGCGACGCTCGCGACGGTGAGCGGAAGCCCGAGCTGTCCCCGGGCGTTGCTGCCCCAGCAGTACAGTTCCGGTCCGTCGCCGTAGTCGGAGTATGAGACGCCGCACGTATGCGCCGCGCCGGCCGACAGCTCGAGCCAGGTGCGCGGCGCGACCTGGAAGTAGACGAGCGTATCGGCGAACGCCCCGGACGACACTTCGACGCGGAGCTTGCGTCGCCCCGAGGTGCCGTAGTACGGCGGCGTGAATCCGATGGAATCGCCGTTCGGCGCGAGGGGCACGAACTGGAAGTCCGAGAAGTTGCTGATGATCCGCCACTGGAAGATCGCGTTCGAGACGGTCGAGCCGAGCGCGTCCACGGCGCGCGCGCGAAGCACCAGGGTGTCGCTGTATGGCGCGAACATCAGGGCCGTGTCCGGCGAGGCGATCACCGCGGCGATCGGTCCGCTCGGCAGCGGCATCGCGACGACCACCGCGACGGTATCCTCAAGCGTGTCGAAGGACCGGTCGACGATGGCGCGGACGGTGGTGGTGCCGTTGGCGACGGGCGACACGAGGCCGGCGGGCGAGACCGTCGCGATCGTCGTGTCGTCGCTGACCCATCGATGCGGCGCGCCGGGGATGGGATACCCGTTCTGGTCACGCACGCTGGCGGTGAGCCGGACCGTGGAGTCCTGATGCGCGATGGAGGCCGCGCCGGGCGCGACCTCGATCGATGCGGGAAGTTGAGTGACGGTGACCTCCGCGGAGTCCGTCACGCCGAAGACGCTCGCGCGGACGTACGCGACCCCGGCGGCGCGCGCGATCACGAGTCCGGTCGAATCGAGCGAGACGACGCTCGTGTCCGCGATCGACCAGGTGAAGGGCAGTCCGTGCACGGCGGAGGCCATCGAGTCCCGGCCGACCGCGGTGAACCGGATCGAGTCGCCGATGGCGTTGAGGGTCGCCGCGGGCGGCGAGAGGGTGATGCCGGTGATCGACGCCCCGATGGTGATCGTCCGCGTGAGCGAATCGGCGCGACCCCACGCGTCGGTGACGCGATGCGTGACGGTGTGGTTCCCGGGCGTTCCGAACGTGAAGGTGGGCGAGGGTCCGCTCGCCGTGCGGCCGTCGCCCAGTCGCCAGTCGCGCGCGGCGATCGAATCGCCGTCGGCGTCAGTGGCGAGCGAGGTGAAGGTGACCGTGACGCCGACCAACGGCGTCGCGGGCGTCCAATCGAACGCGGGCGAGGGTGCGTGATTGGGGACGTCGCTGAGCAGGAGGTCGTACGGGAGGGAATCGCCCGGCGCGCCGCAGCAGAGTCGCACCGACGCGAGCAGCCGCCCCGAAGGCGGCATCCGCAGGTTGCCGTCGATCTCGCGCACGACCGGCGCCCCGGTGGAATCATCGAAGAGCCGCAGTTCGACGCTGTCGGCGTCCGGCGCGTCGAGCCAGGCGCGGTAGAGCGAGTCCGGCGCGCCGACGAGGCGGTAGAAGTCGCGATCCTCGATGCTGTCCGCGACGCGCCGGCACGAGAGCGCGCGCAGCGTGCCGGGCCGGACCTGCAGTGCCGCGCCGGGCGTGTCATTGTCCTCCAGCACGTCATCGGGCGCGCACTTGAGCGCCGCCTGATCCTCGATGGGGAGGGCGACGGGCAGCTCGAGGCAGGCGGTGACGCCGGCGAGCACCAGCGCGGCGACGAGGAGGAGGCGTGGACCAGGGACGGGGCGCCGCATCAGAAGCTCCGCATGATGCCGAGGGAGACCAGCGCTTCGCGGTAGGTCACGCTGCCGGTGAAGCGGGCGATCCTGGCGCGCGCGACGGCGCTGCCGATCGCGCCGAGCTTGATGCGCAGGTCTCCCGCCACCTGGAGCTGGTCGCCGATGAGCGACTGTCCGCCACTCACCGCGAGCGAGCCGCTGGCGCGTCCTTCGCGCGGCCGCCAACCGAGCGTCGCGCTCGCGGTGGAGAGACGCTCCAGTCGCGCCGTGTCGCTCGCGGTGACGAGGGCGGGCGAGACGGCGAGGGTGAGACCGTCCCGCATGATCCACTCCCATTGCACCGCAGCATTGAACGAGCGCGCCCCGTACGGCGCGAGGATGCCGGCCTCGGTCTCGTTCTCCTGCCACGACGCGCTCACGCCGACCGCGTGCGCGCTCCCGAGCGCGAGGCGCGGCGCGATGCTCATCGCGCGCGCGACGTTGACGAGGCCGAAGGTGTCGACGACGGCCCGACGTTCGAGCTTGTTGAGCATCGCGCTCAGGTTCACCGACCAGGGTCCGTCGGCGACGTTCAGGGCGGCGGTGCCGGTGCCGCGCCAGGTCTCGCCCGCCCCGGACGCGAGGACCCCATCGGTGCGCACACCGCCACCAAGGAGCCCGTTCACGCGTCCGCGCGCGAGCGAGAAGCTCGTCGAGCCTTCCAGCTGCTGCCAGTCCGACGGGAGGGTCGGGACGCCGAGCGAGACGTATCCCGGCCCGATCCGCTCCGCCCGCAAGCGCACCGAGCCCCACGGCGCCGGCGCGGCGACCTCGGTATGCCAGGCGACATCACCGCGCGTTCCCGACCGCACGGTGAAGAGCTTGTCGAGGAGCGCGGCGATGCCGCCGAACTCCTCCTTGAAGCTGAAGGGCAGCGAGTCGTTGCGGGTGTCGTAGTTGTGGAGCGAGGCACGCGCGCCGGCTTCGAGGCGCCAGCCCGGGCGGAACTCGGTGAAGAGGTCGATGCCGCCGATGACGTTCGCCTGCGGTGCGGGCGCGACCGTGTCGCCCATCGCCGGTTCGCGATCGGAGGCCCAGAGACCGGTGAAGGTGATCGAGTTCCGTACCGAGCCGACGGTGAGCGCACCGGCGCCGATCGCCCGATGCAGCGGCTTCACGCGCGGCGCGGCGAGGCGCGCATCGACGGTGCCGAATCCGAGCGGATCGACGAACGCGACATCATCGGCGCGCCCGCCATGGAGCCGCAGCGTGAGGAGCCCCCGCTGGAGTCGCACCCCCGCGCCGCGGATCACGGTCCCTTCGAGCATGGTCGCGCCGAGGGAGGGTGCATGGTCGCCGACCCACGCTTCGCCCGTGGTCCAGCGCGGATTGAGCGCATACCGATTGAGCGAGCGCGCGGCGAACTGCGTCTCGGAGTCCCAGGTGAGGTTGGCGCCGATCTGGAGGCCCCAGAGGTCGAACACCGGGGCGAGCGAGACACGCCCGATCGCGGCGGGGCGACGCGCGGCACGGCCACTCACGCCGTAGCCCTCCGCGCTCATCTCGGCGGTGCCACCGAGTTGCTGTGCGCCGGCGAGCGACGGCGCGAGCGCCGCCACGAGCGGCACGGCGGCGAGCATCGAGAGGATCCCGCGGCGCATACTCATCTGTTCGACGCCTCCGCCGCCACGGATCGCAGCCCGTCGCGTCCGGCCGCATCGACGGCCCGAATGCGATACCAGGCACCCGTGCGCCCGGCCGGGTCGGTGTAGGTCGCGGCGGTGGCCGCACCGATCGCGACGTACTCGCCGTTGCGCGTGGTCGATCGCTCGATGACGTAGCGCGCGGCGCCACTGATCACGTCCCAGCGGATCACCACACCGGCTCCGCGCACCGTCGCGATCGCGTTCGCGGGCGCGGTCAACTGCGTTCCCGCGTCCACCGGCAGCGTGGCCGTGCGGGACGGACTCGGGTTACCGGCGGTGTCGCGCGCGATGATCGTGTAGCGCCGCGCGCCGGGGCCGGCGTCGAAGTCCTCCCACGCCGCGCGCTCGCCGGCGCCGACGGTGGCGATGAGCGAGTCGACCGCGCCGGTGGTGCGACGCAGTTCGTACCGCGCGACATCCGCGCTCGGACTCGCCCGCCACGAGATCACCGCATGGCCCGGCGCCCGCTCCGCGCGGAGCGAGACCGGCGCCGCCGGCGGGACACGATCGGGAAGCGCGACCTCGACCTCCAGCGGCGGACTCGCGTTCCCGATCGAGTCGAGCGCGACGAGGCGATAGCGGAGCAGGCGCACGCCACGGAGACCGCCGGCGTCGCTGCCGCGATCGAGGAGCAGCGTATCGCGCGCGAGCGGGCGAGTGAGGCGGGTCCACGCGTCGCCGGCGGTCCGGTCGCCACGCTGGCGCGTGACGATGTACTCGCGCAGGTCGCGCGCGCGCGCGGGATCCCACCGCAGGCGCACGGCGCTGTCGCCCAGCACCGTGGCGCCGAGGGCACCCGTGAGGGCCGGCGGCGTGCGGTCGGGGATGTACGCCATCGCGACGTTCCCCGGCGCACTCTCGTTCCCGGCACTGTCGATCGCGCTCAGCCGATAGATCCATTGGCGCGCTTCGAGCCGCGCCGTGTCGGTCCATGTGAGCGTGTCGACGGGGATCGCGCGCGCGGTGATCCGCGTGCCACGCTCCTTGGCCTTCATCGCGCGATAGACGTGGTAGCCGGCGGCATCGGGTTCCGGTGATGCCGACCAGCGGAGGCGCACGCGGTCGAGCGTGTCGAGCGAGGCCCTGGGGTCGAGCACCGGGCGTGGCGGCGTGCGGTCGAACGCCTCGTATCGCACCACCGGCGACAGGGCGCCTGCGGCACCGCCAGCCCCGAGCGCCCGCACCGCGACCTGCCAGGTGATGCCCTCGTGCGGCATCGACAGCGTCGCCGTGACCGTATCCGACGCATCGCCGCGGGCGACCGGGCGGAGCGAGAGACGCCGCCAGGTGGTATCGAGCGAGTTTCGCCCCTCGAGGTGCCAGGCGATCGCATCGCTGGCGGGCACGCGGAAGCGGACGCTCAGCGCGGTCGGCACGTGGCTGACACCGAGGATGGTCGGCGCGAGCAATCGCTCGACGGCGCGCGGCATGGCGACGGGGACGACGCGCTCCGGCGTACCCAGCACGCGCACGCGATGCGGCGCCGGCACGGCCCCGAGACGGGCCGCGACGACCTGACGGCCCAGCGCGCGCGCGAGCACGCCGTCGAACAGCGCGCCGAACCCGGCCGTCGAGCGATCGGTACGCAGGCGCAACCACAGCAGGGCATCGGACTCCGCATCGAAGCGCCGCATGACGTCCACGAGCTGCGGGCCGAGTGCCGCGACGAACTCCTCGCGGGAGGCGAGCGCCCGCACGGTGTCGCTCACCGCGATCCATCCCGTGCCGACCTGTCGCTCAAGGACGAGGCCGCGGGCACCGGCGAGATCGCCGAGGAAGTGGACGACGAGCGAGTCACCGCGTCGGACGGCGTGAAGCACCGGTAGCGAGTCCGCCTGCGCCCGCGCTGGCGCGGCGTGCGCGCCGATGAGGCCGAGCGCGAGTCCGAGGCGCGCCGCGCTCCTCGCGAGCGATCGCCGGGTGCTCATCGGGCCTCCGGCGGGCGGACGCCGCGTGGGGGCGAGGCCGCACCCGGGACCGATGCCGCACCCGGCACGGCCGACGGGACCGTAGGCGGCGTCACCGGCGCCGTGGGCGGCGCGATGCGGGGCGTGATGACCGGCGTGAAGCTCGGCTGCGGCGTCACGAAGCCGCGCACCCCCGGCGTGTCGAAGCGGGTGGCGAGCGCACTCAGGTCCGGCGGACGCGCGATCCTGACAGTCCGCGCGGGCCCGCGCACGCCGGCGAAGGAGACGGCGCGCACGAAGACCTGGATGGTGTCGTCGGGAACGATGTCGACGGCGGGCACGAGGATGCTGTCGGCGCTCGACGCGATCGGATCGGACGCGGCGAAGGCATTCTCGGCGCTCGTGGCGCGCGAAATGACGTACTCGTACATCCGCAGCCCGGACGGCGCGTGCGCGACCGCGGAGAGTCGCACGCGCGCGCTGCCGTCCGCGAGATGGGTGACCTCGCGCACGAGGGGCGGTGCCGGGAGCCGCGGGTCGACGCGGAGCGCCTGCGCGGCGCGGCCTTCGGGCGAGAACTGTCCGGCCGCGTCGCGCACGCGCACGCGGACCCAGTGATCGGCGTCCGGAGCGAGGGAGAGGCCACGCACCATGAGGCGATAGCCGGCGCTCCCGGTGTGCACGTACGGCACGGCCGCGTAGGCTCTCACCTCGCTCCCATCGCGCGTGGTCCCGATCGCCACCTCGAGCGCGGCCAGGTCGGCGAGCACGACTCCACCCACGTCGATGTCGATCCGGGTGCCATCGCTGACGAAGTGAACGCGCGTGTCGATGGGTGCCGGCGCGGCGGCGCCGAGCGGGAGCGCCGCACCGGGTAGGCCTGCGCGCGCGCGATCGAGGCCGGCGGCGCCGATCCCGCCCCCGGCGACCGGGCGCGGCTCGTTGAGTTCGTACGGCAGCGAGACGGTGGGCATGCTCGGCGCGCGATCGGGCGCCATCGCGAGGGGTGGCGTCTCGGTGCCGCTCACCCGCGGCGAGGTAGGGAGCGGGACATCGACGGTCGCGCCCCGCGTGACGGTCGCGCCGCCGCGCGAGCGCGCGCTGACGACGATGCGGTAGCGCCGTGCGAGATCGCCGACCACCTCGCGCGCCGTGTAGGTCGTCACCGACGCGCTCGTTCCGAGGTACTGCGCGCGCGTCACTGGGTCGCGACTGAGCGCCGCTTCGAAGGCACCGATGCCGTTCGGATGCGTCGCCTCCCACCCGAGCGAGCTCTGCACCACGGCGTTCGCCGTCTGAGTGCTGACGGCGATGCCCGAGAGCGAGGGCGGCTCGAGGTCCGCCATGAGTTCATCGCGGCGCGTGGTCCACTCGGCGGGGGCATCCGGGAGGAGGCGCGCTTCATCGTAGAGCGTGGCCACGAGCCCGGTCATCGTGAGGCGCGCCGCATAGAGCTCACCGACGATGCCCGTCAGGAGTGCGCGTTGCGCATCCACACTGTCGCGCTGCGCCGCGAAGACCGGCACGAGCGCGCGCGCCTCCTCGGCGGTCGCGGCGGTGGCCGCGTTGAGCCCGCGCATCGGCATCGCCTCCCAGAGGTCGTCGAAGGTGCTCACGACGACATCCAGGAACCGCGCGTCGCGCCCGGGGACCGTATCGAGGGCGAAGAGCTGTTCGCGGAAGGTCTGCGCCTCCGCGAGATCGACCTCTCCCTCGAGGACGTCGCTCGCCGCGGCGAACTGCAGCACCGCGGCACGCCGGGCGACCGCCGCTTCGCCGAGCCGCCGATAGCTCCCGCGGCGCTGCGCGAGCTCGATCCGCCACGCGTTCTTCCAGGCGTCATTGACGCCGCGACGGTAGGACTGGAGTTCACTCATCCGCTGGAGACCCCACGCGCGGGCCCGATCGCCGAGCGCCAGCCGGTCGGCATGCCAGCCGTCGAGCATCTCCGCGGCGAGCTGATAGACGTGCGCATTCCCCACGAGGTCGGATGCGCGCAGGACGGCGTCGAGCGAATCGAGTGCCCCCTCCGCTTGCGCGAGCAGGCGGCGCACGTCGTCGAGATCGGCCGCAGCGACCCGCCCCGCGGTCGCGCCCGACACCGCCGCCTCGTAGCCTGCCACATCGAGCGCGAGTCGCATGGGCTGCCCCTCGACGCGCGTCACGGTCACCGGGGACGGCATGTCCATCGCCGGGATCGGCGCGCTCGCTCGCTCGTCGAGGGCGATCGTGAGGCGCTGCAGCAGGCGCGCGGCCCCATCGCCGCTCACGACGGCGACGTTCGCGAATCGATCGCGCGCCGCATCGGCCTCCGCGGCGTTCGGACGCGCCGGATCGACGAGCACGGTGTCGAGCACGAAGTTCCTGAATGCGGACGGTGCCCTGCCGCCGCCCTGCGCCCGGTCAGCGATCGCCGGGAGCACGGTCAGCGCCTCGGCGGCCACCACCGGCGCCAGGATGCGGTTCCGGTCCGCATCGGGCAGCGTGATCAGCGCGAACCCCGCGGCGGCCAGCGTCGCCTCGTCGAGCGAGAAGGAACTCGTCGCCAGCTGTGACTGCAGGTCGCCGACCACCGCGTCGGTCGCCCCACGGATCCGGTCGCGCTCGCGCCGCATGTCGGCGATGACCTTGTCGAGCTTCTCGTCCTTGCCGAGCCCGGCGCTGAAGTCGCCGTTGTCGAAGCTCGCGTGCACGGCGGCCGACTTGGACCAGTCGCCGATCCGCACCTTGCCACGTCCGCCGAAGCCGATGTACGTGCCCCCACCCATCACCAGAGCGCCCTGCAGCTTGGCGCTCGCCTCGATGCCCGCGATCTCGACGCTTGCGCGCACCTGCCCGAAGATGCCGAGCTTCTCGCGCACGGTGCTGTAGAAGACGCCGACGCGCACCTCAGAGCTGATCTCGACCGGCCCGTACTCGAAGTCCGAGCCGAGGCCGACCTCGACGAAGAAACCATCATTGGATGCCGCGAGGGCACCGAAGGCGTTGAAGCCGACGACATCGAGCGAGGCGTCGGCGTCGATGCCCCAGGTGATCCCGCTGCCGGCCTTGGCGACGAGGAAATGCAGGTTTGCGTTCCCGTCCACTCCGGGGAACCTGATCGCCGCCTCACCGGCACCGGACACCGCCCACTGGTCCCCGTACTCCACTTGGAGCATCACGCCGGCGGTCAGGTTCTCGTCCATGCCGAGGAACACGCCGCGCGTGTCGATGCGGGTGTACGCGGACGTCACCTGCAGGAAGGCCTTGCCCTCGATGACGTACGCCCCGGCGGCTCCGAGCAGGCCCGCGTCCGCATACAGGAACGCGGCGAAGCCCATCCGGTGGTTCCCGCCGGGCAGCGGCGGTGGCTCCCCGACGAGGTGCATCCCGATCCCCTCGACCACGTCGAGGACCATCTGCACATCCTCGCCCGTCGGGTTGATGTACACGCCGCCACCGATGCCGCGCAGGTTGATCAGCGGCGGCAGGATCGGGATGTTCGCCGCCGCGGCGACGAAGAGCCCGGCCCCGAGCGTGTTGTCGCGATTCGAGAAGAAGCCGGCGGCACCGAACCCGGTGCTGCCGATGAGCGTCATCGACCCGCCGGCGCTGAGCTGGAAGCCATCCGGACCGTTGATGTAGCGCATCGAGGCCTGGACATCCGCCGCGCCGGCGAGGGAGAGGTTCGCGCGCATCACCCCCACCGACCGCGTGCCGTCGGCGAGACGATAGATCAGAACCTCTTCGACCCCACCCTGGAAGAACTCCGCGCCGAGGGTCATCGACGCGTTCCGCAGGCGGATGAATTCCGCCGCCTGGACCGTCTCCTCGCGTGACGACGTGCCGCGTCCACCACTCGACGACGTGAGCGTGAAGGACGTGTTCTCGCCGCGCTCGAAGGCGCCCACGCGGAAGCTCGCGATCCCGTCGAGCAGCGAGAGCTCGTGCGGACCGGCACCCAAGCCGCCCGGCGTGATGCCGTCGAGTCCGACGCGCAGTCCTTCGAGCGCCATCGTCCCGCTCACGCCCGGCACGTCCAGCGAGGCCTGTCCGCTGAACGCGAACCCGAAGGAGCCACCCGCGGCGACGCCGCCGAAACCGCTGATGGCGTATCGGAAGAGCCCGATGTCGAGGGTCGGCAGTCCGCCGGTGACGGACGCATTCCACTCGACGCCATCGCGATCGATCCGCAGTCCGGGCGCGCTCGACGGATTCGCACGATCGCCGAAGAGGATCGTGCGATCGGTCTGGTTCATCAGGTAGAGCGCCGCTGCCGCCGTGATGCGCGCGTTCGCGGGAGCGCGCAGGTCGAGGGCGATCCCCAGGCCGAGCAGGTCGAAGGTGGCGACGGGACCGAACGCGATCTCGGTGCTCGCGTTGTCGCCGATCGCGAGCCCGTCACCGAACGCGACGGCGGGCATCGAGAGCGCCGCGGTCCAACTCGCACCGGACGGTCGTACTTGGATGGTGAACGCGGTGCTCGTCGAGAATGGTGCGGGCAGGGCGAGGGTCCCGCCCACGTCGGCGCCGAGTCGCCCGTTCGTCGCGGCGAACGCGAGCGAGCCTAGCGAGAGGCGGCCGGCGAGGAGCGATGCCGGCCGCGCGAAGCTCACGGCACCTCCGTCGAGCGCCCCGCTCGACCGGAATCGCAGCCCGCTGACACTGAGCCCCGATTCGCCCGCGAGCGTGAGGCCACCGTCGAGCGTGACGGCGAGTTCCTCTGCGGCGTACGACGCCGCGATGCGCGTCGTGCGCAGCGTCATCAGGTCGTCGAAGAGGCCGATCGTCTGCACCACGTTGCTGCTCGCGGTCACGCGCACGCCATCGGTCGCGATGCGGAACTCCTGCAGCGCGACCGCGAGCCCGTCGCCCGCGAGTCCCGGGAAGCGCACCGCGCCTCGCACGGTGACGGCGAAGGTGCCCGGATCCGCCGCTTGCACGGAGAGTCCCTGGTTCGCATCGGGCGTGACGATGGCGCTTCCGACGGTGAACGCGGGGAGATCCTGCGCGCTGCCGGTCACCGACCACGCACCCGTCGCGACGTTCCACGTCGCGCTCACCGGGATGGTCGTCGGCGTCGCTCCTGCTCCGCCGAGACGCGCGACGCGATGCGACCGCTGATGCCGCTCGGCGCGAGCGTGAGATCGGTCGTCGGAGTTGCGAGCGTCGGCAGTCCGGGGATCGCCGGTGCCGCGAGGCTCGCGCGCATCGCGAACGCCCCGTTCACCGAGCCGAACGTGAGCCCGCGGAGGTCGAACGGTAGCGAGAGCCCGGCGATGCGCGTGTTCGGCGCGAGCACCGCCGTGAGGGAGCCGGTGCTCACGCGGCCGGCCTGATCGATCGCGAGCGTGCCCTGCATGGGCACGGTCATGCCGCCGAGTGCGGCGACGACGACATCCACGCTGCCGTTACCGGTGCTGATGGTCAGGCCGCCGTTGACGCCCGGCGTGGTCGGGACCACCGGCTGGCCGTTCAACCGCAACCGGAGATAGGCGACCCCGAATGACGGCAGCGGGATCGAATCGGGCAGCGGGACCGCGACGCCGACGAGATTCAGCCCGGTCGAGTCGATCCAGGCGCGGCGCGCCGCGTCGGGCGCGGTGCCGTCATGGAGATCCACCCGACCGTGGAGTACGCCACCCGCATCCGCATCGAAGCGGAAGTCCGCGGCGAGTCGCACATCGAGCCCGTTCGCCGTGAGGGAGGGGACCGTGAGCGAGGCCTCGAGCGCACCGCTCGCGGAGAGGCCGGTCGCGTCGAGCACAGGATCCACGAGTGGCAGCGTGACGAGTCCCGACACGCCGACGCGCCAGCCGGCCGCGTCGAGCGCGAGCGGCAAGGTCCCGGTCACGCGCGCACGGCCGGCGACGAGGCGCATGGCGCCCGCATCGAGCCGGAGTCCCTCGAACATGATGCGCGCGTCGGTTCCGACGATCGTGCCGCTGCCATCGAAGGTGGCGCCACCCGCGTCGATGACGGCGCGCGGCACGCGGACGGCGATGACCCCGCTGCCGCTCGCGAGTCGCCACTCGAACGACGTGGTGATCTCGAACCGGCCCGACTCCAGGCGATGGCGGCCGAGGTCATAGGATGCGATCGCGGCCGCGCTGAGGGTGCTCGCACCACCCGCACCCGTGAGGCGCGCCGTGGCGCGACCGGTCCAGCGCACCGTGTCGGCGAGCACGTCGAGACGTCCGAGGCCCGTGGTGATCGACAGCGCGCCGGTCGTCGCGGTGCCGTCGATCGCGACGCTGTCGCTCCCGAGCAGCACGCCCTGCGCCGGCTGGAGGCGGAGCGGCGCGGCGAGCGGCCACTGCGCGACCGTCGCCTCCATGCCCGCCTCGACGACGAGCGCCGCGGTCACCTGCGCGCCGAACGGTTCGGCGCGTCCCTGGCAGGCGGGCACGACGGGCACGAATTCGGCGAGGCGGAACGCGGCACCGCCTTGCCGATGCATGACGGGACGCGAGAGGGGACGTCCCGTCGCGGTCCCGCAGACGGTCGAATCCGCGCGCCACGTGAGCCGCGCGCCGAAGCCCTCGCCGGCGATCGCCGCGAGGCTCGGGAACGAGACCTGGGCATCGCCGGAGACCGCCGCGGGCCAACTCGTCGCGAGCGCCGCCCAGGTGGCGCGATGGACCGGCAGGTCCCAGCTCGTCGCGGTCGCCGCCACGCCCTCGGCGATTGTCACGCGCTGATCCGCTCGCACCCGCGTCGCACCCACCTGCACGTCGGCCGCGGTCAGCAGCACGCTCGGCACCGGCACCTCGATGGCACCGCCCGCGCGCAGCGGCAGCAGCAGGCGACCCGATCCCAGGATGCGGAGATCGAATCCGCCGATCGCGCTCCACGCGAGGCGCGCGAGCTGGAGCGAGTCGAGCCGCACGGGACCGTCCACCGATGCGCCGGGGATCGCGGTCGCCGTCGATGCGCTCAGCACCTGCGCCGCGCCCTCACCGCTGGAGGGGATGCGCAACGAGAGCCGTTGCGTGCGCCCGAGCGCGCGCAGGTCGGCCTCGAGGACCAGGTCGCGCTGCCACGGACCACCGGCGAGCGGGATCCGCGCGGATCCGGTGAGTCGCACCGGGGCGAGCGTGACCGCACCGGCGCTGACCAGCGCGATGGGTGTACGGTCGTTCGGCACGGCCCCCATCGCGCCAACGGCCACGTCCGACTCGTCGACCGTGAGGGCGAGGCGCGCTCCGATGGCGCGACCGTAGAGCAGCGCCGACGCGTGGAGCACCGCCGTCGGCGCGACGGCATCGCCCTGCACGATCAACGAGTCCACCTCGGCCGGCAGCACGGCGAGCGGAACGCGGCGCTGCGGGTCGGCGGCGTTGAATCCGACGCGGAGCCGTCCCCCGGCGAGGCGCTGGCTGCGCGTGTCGTACCGCATCGAGTCGCCACGTGCCGTGCCGCGCAGGCCGCCGGCGAGCGTGAACGGCAGCGAGACCGCGGGTCCGTGCGTGAGGAGCAGCGTGCGCTCGTCGAGCGGCGTCATGCTGACGAGCGGCGCGCCACTCGCATCGCGCAGCGCGACCGTGCCCCCGGGGACTCGGATGGACGCGGGGAGTTCGGGCGCGGCGGTGCGGCGCACCGAGTCGGGGCTCGCCGTGGCGGCGGTGATGACGCGTTCGACGAGCGTCACCCTGCCCTCGAGTGCCAGCGAGTCCGCGACGAGCGCGCCAGAGAGTCCCCCGGAGATTGCGACGATCCCCACCACCGACCCGTCCGGCTTGCGCACGATGCATCGGCCGTCGACGCGCGCGGTGTCGAACGGCCAATCCAGACGCGTGGTGGTGAGCACGCCGCGCGGTGCGGGGACCAACACCCCCTGCACGCAGGCGGAGACGCTCGCGACGGCCCCGCTCCCGCTGATCGTCGCGCGCCACCCCGCCCCATCGCCCCACGGCAGCTCCGTCACCGGCCACCGCACCGCGCTCGGTCGCACGCGCGCGCTCCCGGCGACGAAGGCCGCGACGCCGAGCACCGTGCCGTCGCGCTCGAACGCGGGGAGTTCGAGGCCGGTCGCGGTGATCATCACCGAGTCGAGCGCCATCACGCGCAGCGCGACGTTGCGCAGTTCCAGGTCAGCACGCGCAGGAGCTCGCAC
>JBGATT010000096.1:0-13814 GCA_044229035.1 Gemmatimonadaceae bacterium
CCCGCCCTTCTGTGCTCTATTCGACCGGATTCCCCCGCGTCCGCCTCGGGTGGGGGCGCACGCCCTAGTCGCGCCGGATGACGCAAGGCGGCGGGACGGGACGGGGAAGAACAGGCCCGATCCTGGCGGTGTCGGGCGGCGCGTCGACCCGCGGCGTCGTCGTGCTGACGGGGACGCAGTCGCCGTCAGTCCGTGCCTCCGATGGCGCCTCACCGCTGCAGGCGGTCAGAAGGGAGAGTACGAGCAGGAGCGGCACGATCACTCGGCCGTGAGCCGCACGGATCGCCCTCGTGCCGGCCTGGGTCCCCGGCCACGCATCCCGTCGACCCATCGGCGCGCGCTCGAATCGCATGCCGCAACCTCGCCCGTCGATGCCCGCCGCGCCGTGACCCCGATCACCCGATCGGGTCAGCGATGGTCGAGCGCCTCGGCCACCGCCCAGGCCAGCAGCGGGATCATGAGTTCGTGGTGCCCCGTGATCTGGAATCCCTCGCCGCCCGCGAGCACCGGGCGCCGCACGACATTCTCGCTTGGGCGATAGTGGCGCTGCATGTCGAAGTCGGCCGTGGTGAAGTCGGTCGGCTTCCCGCCGTTCACGTTCCGGGCGACGGTGAGCGCCTTGAGGAACACCTCGGGCATGATCACCGCGCTGCCGAGGTTGAGGACGACGCCGCCCTGATGCAGCTCCTCGCAACTCGCGGCGAGGCGCCTGAAGTCGCGATGGCTCGTATCGCCGATGGCGGCGCCGCTCGCGGCCGGGTGCTGGTGGATGATCTCGGCGCCGAGCGCGGCGTGCACGGTCACCGGCAGCCAGTGGCGGTGCGCGGCGAGGATGATCGAGTGCTCGGGATGCGCGAGCTGGGGTGTCCCTTCGAGCGCACGCGCGACCGATTCGCCCATGCCCCAGCCGTGCGTCTGGCCGGCGATGAACGCCTCGTTCAGTCCGCGTCCCGTCTCCTCGGCCATGCCGAACGAGCCGTCCTTCAGTCCGGCGGCCACATCCTCGGAGGTCCCGCCGAAGCGGGCGATCTCGTAATCGTGGATGGCGGCCGACCCGTTCATCGCGAGGTGCGTGATGACGCCGCGCTTCATGAGATCGACGAGGACGGGGCCGATGCCGGTCTTCACGACATGGCCGCCGAGCATCACGATGACCGCGCGCTTGCGCTTCGCGGCGCGGACGACGGCGTCCACGACCCGCCGGAAGTCCTGCGCCTTGAGCACGTCCGGGAGCGCCGCGACGAACGCGCCGAAGGAGCGATCCGCCCCCGGGGCCTTGGCGAACTCCTCCGCGCGCACCTTGTTGGGCCGCACGGCGATGGGCACGGTCCGAACGCGGGCGAGGTCGATCTCGCGCGGGGGGCGCCGATCACCGCTCATCGCGGGCTCCCGGTGTCGCCTGGATCGCCCGAAGCGGTCGAGTCGGCCGCCCAGCGGTACGAGCGCAGGTACAGGTTGAGCGACCCGAACGAGAGCCGCGAGCGCATCTGGATCATCATCCGCTTGTCGTCGTCGGTGAGCCAGATCTCGGCCTGACCGCCCTCGGAGAAGATCCCCGACGTCTTGATGATCGGTTGCAGGACGATCGCGTCGAAGGTCCCGGCGGGGACGCGCACGCGCTCCTTGCGGAGCACGCGGATCACCACGGGATTGCGGTCCGGCTTGAAGTAGCGATTGAACTCGTACGTCCGCCCCACCTCGAGCGGGACGGTGCGGATGTAGAAGAGGAACGACCCGTCGTCGAGCGGGTTCGCGACCGAGGGCATCTCGCGGTTCTTCTTGAAGACCTCGTTGTAGACCGCGCGCTCGGGGAAGATCTCGAAGGTGCGCTTCCGCTCCCGCTGTCCCTGGTCCTGGTTCTGGACGTAGCGGAGCGAGTTGAGCGTCAGGACGTCCATCCAGCTCTCGTAGACGTCGTCGACCTGATAGAAGAACGTGCCGCCCGAGAGCGTGAAGAGCACATGCCACGCGGGACGGTTGCGGATGTTCTCGATCCCGACCACGCGCATGCGGCCGGTGCCGACCTTGATGGCCCCGAAGCGCACGTCATACGTGAGGTTCTCCCCGGCCTGGAAGGGGACCGGGGCCGGCGCCCGCCCGCTCGCGGCACCCTGCGCGTCGGCGGGGAGCGTGAGCGCCCCCGTCAGCGCGGCGGTCGCGAGGAGATGCGCCACGGAGCGGATCACGACGCGGGACGGGTCCCGGCGCGACCACGGGCCGCCCAGCCCGCGCGCAACAAGGCCCACGCGTCGGGCCACGCATCGCGCCGCGTGTCGCGCACGCGTACGTCGAAGCGCTGCGGCAGTGAGACGTTCTCCAGCCGCCGGGCCTGCGCGGCCGCCGCCTGCAGGAACTCCAGGTTCGCCTGCCACGGCGCATCGGCGCGCGTGACGGGTCCGTCGCCGCTCGCCTTGAGCAGGTCGCGCACGACGGTGATGCGGAGCAGGCGGAACGAGCCGAAGGGGTCCGCCACACCGGGCACCGTGACCGCCTTCCGGATGGGCCAGACCTTGGGCAGCCACCCGGCGAGCTTGTGGAGCTTCCGGATGGTCTCGGGCGCGCCGTCAGGTACCACGCGCTCCGCGACGACGACGTCGGCACCACCCTCGAAGCGCTTCACGAGCTCGGGGATCCCCTCGGGCTGGTCGGTGAAGTCCGCCTGGAGGAGGATCACCGCGTCGCGGCGTGGATACTTGGTGCGCTGGGAGGCCTCGCGCAGCAGGGCCTCGACGGCTCGCGCGTAGCCGACGCGCTCCTTCCCGCCGATCACGGTGAGGGGGAGCGCCTTGGCGTAGGGCTCGAGCACGTCGCGCGTGGCGTCGGTGCTGGCGTCGTCGTACACGAGGATCTCGTACTCGCGCGCGTACTCCTGGAACACCTTGCGGATGCGCCAGAGGAGCACGCCCACGGTGGGCGCCTCGTCGAAGGTCGGGATGCAGATATAGAGCACGGAGGAAAGCTAGGCGGGGGCGTGACGAGGGACCACACCGATATATCCCGTCAGACCGAGAAACGCTCCAGTACGTCACGGTAGACGTCGAGCACGGCCCCCACCATCCGGTCGGGGGAGAAGCGCTTCGCCTGCTCGGGGGCGGCGGCGCCGAGCCGATGCCGGGCCTCCGCGTCGGTCACCAGCCGGGCGGCGGCCGTGGCGAAGCCGGCGGTGTCGTCGGCGGCGACGAGCGCGCCATCGACCCCATCGGCCACGATCTCGGCGAGCCCACCCGCCGCGAAAGCGACGCTCGGGACGCCGAGGGCCATCGCCTCGACGACGGCGGTGCCGAGGCCTTCGGCGCCGCCAGGATGCAGCAGGAGGTCGAGGCCCGCGAGGGCGTGTGGGACGTCGTGGACGAAGCCGGCGCGGAAGCTGCGGACCTCGCCGACCGCGCCGCGTCCGGTGGCGTGGCCGCCGAGGATGACGAGCCCGAGCCGACGGGCGACCTCGGGAGGGAAGGCCGCGAGCAGCGACTCGAGGCGTGCGCGCCCCGATTCGGCTGCGCAGGGGCCGACGATGCCGACCACGACCGTCTCCGCCGGCCAGCCGCACTCGGCGCGCCAGTCGCGGGGACGCTCGGGGGCGCGTGCCGCGACACCGGGGTAGGCGACGGTGATCCGCGTGTCGGCGACGCCACCCGCGCGCAGCGCCTCGCGCACCGCCTCCGAGATCGCGATGAAGCGGGCGACGCGCGGGCCGAATCGCACGGGTCCGCGCGGGACCGCGGCCGTCCGGCGCGTCACGACGAGCGGGATCCGCCCGCGGCGTCCGACGAGGGCGCCCAGCGCCAGGATCTGGCTCCGTCCGTCGTGCGCGTGCACGACGTCGGGGCGCCATGTCGCGATCAGGCGCCGCAGGCGCCGGACGGCGAGGAGGTCGAGGTCGGACCGCATGTTCAGCGCGGCGGTCGCGATGCCCTCGGTCTTGAGCCGCTGGAGCAGCGGGGAGGCGGGGCGCGCGGCGACGAGCGGCTCGACGCCCCGCGCGCGGAGCCCCTGCGCGAGCAGCAGCAGTTGCCGCTCGCCGCCACGCCAATCGCGCGCCGCATCCACGTGGAGGATGCGAAGGGAGGGAACCCGGCCGAGACTCAAGGGGTGACGAAGGGAGGGCACGTGCGTAATAATGTCCAGACGACCGACTGGAGGAAGCCGCGATGATCCTGGCCGACGTCCGCTCCCGCCTGACCCGTGACGATGCCGCGCTCGCGCTGGCCCTGGTGGCCCAGCAGGGCGCCGAGGCACGCGACCGCAGTGAGACCGCGTTGCGCGAGCAGGGGCTCGATGCGCTGCTCGACGATCCGGCGCTGCTCTCCTCGTTGCTGGAGACCCCGCGCGGCGCCCATGCCTCGCTGCCCCTCCTCGCGTACGTGGTGGTCCGCCAGTCGCTGGTCGCGAGCGGCGAGCGTGATCGCGTGCTCGCCGACTACGCGGCGTCGGTGCTGCTGCACTTCGGTCTGCGCGATCGCGCGCGCAAGGTCGCGGACGCCGACGACGAGACGTTCGACACGCTCGTGGGACTCGCCGAGGCCGCCGACGGTCCCGATCCGCGCCGCGCGTTCCTGGTGCAGGCCCACCTCGGCAACTACGCGCTCTGGATGAGCGGCATGTTCCCGGATCACATCGAGCATCGGCGGCACCGGCGCGGCGCGCCGGGGCTCGGTTACTTCGAGCAGATGGGACAGCGCGGATTCCAGCTCGCGTCGCGCCACCGGCTGGCGAACGAGCACGGGCTCGCCCTCCTCTTCGCGGCGATGGCGGCGCGCTTCCCCGTCCTGCGCGTGGCGCTCAACCGGATCAGCGACGCCTTGCTGTTCCCGCGCCACCACTCGCCTGACCGGTTGCTGCGGCAGGTGCGCGACGAGGCGCGTTGGCGGCACGCCGAGTAGTTTCCGGGCGAACCCGCACCGGAGTCCGTCACAGGTGTTCGAATCCCTTCGTGCGACCATCGGCGACCTTCTCGGCGGTCGCGTGGCCCCCGCTGACCGTCGAGCCGTCATCGCCGACATGAAGCGGGCGCTGGTGCAGGCGAAGATGGGTCTCGACGACCTCAAGGAGGGCGTCGAGCTCACGAAGCGCCGCGTGGCGGCGGAGCGGGAGCAGTTCGAGACGGCGTCCCGTCGGCGGACGCTCGCCGAGGGGATCAATGACGCCGAGACGGCGGCGATCGCCGCCAAGTACGAGGCCCAGCACCAGGAGCGGCTCGGCGTGCTCGAGCGGAAGCTCGACGTGCAGCTGGCCGAGCTCGGGCTGGTGGAACGCGACTACGACGAGATGCTCGCGCAGCTCAAGCAGGCCGATCGCGGCGTGGGCGGCGGGATGGCGGCGGGCGCGCACGACCGGATGATGGGGGGCGCGGGCGGCCTGTCCGATGCGGAGCTCGGCCTGCGCACCGACGCGCCGCTCAACTCCGAGCTCGATGCGCTCGGTCGTGCCCGGCAGCGGGCCGATCGCGAGGCTGGGGCCGATGCCGCGCTCGAGGCCCTCAAGAAGAAGATGGGGCGCGAGTAGACTCGCGCCCCATCCCGGTCCGGCGGCCAGCGCCGCCCGCTACCGCACGTTCGCCATCATCCGCCGGATGGGGACGATCATCGCCGCGAGGATGAGCGTCGAGACGAGCAGCGCGATGGTCGTCCCGGTGAAGACGACCGGCGTCTGCTCCAGCTTGGTGGGGTCGACGTACCCGCCGACGAGCCCGGCGACGAGGTTGCCGACCGACGTGGCGAGGAACCAGATGCCCATCATCTGCCCGACGTAGGCGCGCGGCGCGAGCTTCGTCATGGACGAGAGGCCGACCGGACTGATGCAGAGCTCGCCGAAGGTCTGCAGCAGGTACGAGACGATGAGGAACCAGGGCGAGACCTTCACCGTGCCGCCGCTCGCGACGACCGCGTTCGCCGCGCTGATCATGATCGCGAAGCCGACCGTCGTGACCGCGAGCCCGAGCGTGAACTTCGCCGGGCTCGACAGCTCGATGCCGGACTTCGCCATCCAGACCCACACGGCGGCGAAGACGGGCGCGAAGATGATGATGAACGCCGAGTTGATGGACTGGAACCAGGTCGCCGGCACCTCCCACCCGAAGAGCGATCTGTCGGTGAAGTCGTTGGCGAAGAGGTTGAGCGAGGTGGGGGCCTGCTCGAAGGCGGCCCAGAAGATGGCGGCGAAGACGAACAGCACGAAGATGACCGCGACGCGCTTCCGCTCGTCGCCGTCGAGGCCGCCGAAGATGAAGATGTAGCCGAAGTACGCGACGGCCACGCCGACGAGCACGATGGTCATCGACTGGCCGATCGCCTGCGGCGAGAGCGTGACGAGCCCGGCGGCCGCGGCGGCGAACACGGCGGCGAGCGTCGCGAGGCCGCCGAGCGTCCAGTTGCGCACCGCCGACTCGCGCCGCGCCTGCACCGCGGGATCGGGGTCGCGCACGATGTCCTTGCCGATGGGACCGAGCGTCGCCTGCTGACGGAGCCAGAACCAGAGCAGGCCCGCGAGCATTCCGACGCCGGCGGCCCCGAAGCCGTAGTGCCAGCTGACGCGCTCACCCAGCCACCCGGTGACGAGCTGTCCGACGAAGGCGCCGGTGTTGATGCCCATGTAGAAGATCGAGAAGCCGGCGTCGCGGCGGGCGCCTCCCTCGGGATAGAGATCCCCGACGATCGCCGAGATGTTCGGCTTGAGGAGGCCGGTCCCGAGGACGATGAGGATGAGGCCGAGGAAGAAGAGGATCTTCCCGGCGCCGACACCGGCGACGCCCGAGAGGCCGATGGAGAGGTGGCCGCTCGTGATGAGGACCGCACCGAGGAGGATGGCGCGGCGGAGGCCGAGGAGGCGGTCGGCGATCCAGCCGCCGGGCAACGAGGCGAGGTACACCGATGCCGCGTAGATGCCGACGATCGTCGCCGCGTCGGTGCGGTCGAAGCCGAAACCGCCCTCCGCCAGCGCCGCCGACATGAACAGGATCAGCAGCGGCCGCAGACCGTAGAACGAGACTCGCTCCCACATCTCGGTCGCGAAGAGCGTCGAGAGGCCGAGGGGGTGGCCGAAGAAGCGGCGGTCGTTCACGAACGGCGCGATGTCGGCGCTGATCGCCTTCGCGGGGGACGGATCGGACGGGGTCATGAGGTCGGGGGGAGGGTGGCCTTCCAACAGGCGGCGCGATGGTCCGGCTGGTCGGGCGAGAGCGGTCGGAGCGACGGACGTTCGCTCGTACACCGGTCGTCCTTCAAGGGATGGGGACAGCGCGGGTGGAACGGACAGCCGGCGTGCGGGGGTGCGAAGATGGGTGGTTCGCCGCGCAGCAGCGCGCGGCGGAGACGCGCGGATGGCTCGCCGGTGGGGATCGCCGCGACGAGCGCCTGCGTGTAGGGCATGCGCGGCGCGGCGAGGGCGACCTCGCCCTCCGACCACTCCACGACCCTGCCGAGATACATCACGAGGACGCGCGACGCCAGTCGGCGGACGATCTCGAGATCGTGGGAGACCAGCAGGACGGCGAGTCCGCGTCCGATGCGTCTCGACTCCAGCGCGGCGAGGACCTGCGTGCGTGAGGTCTCGTCGATCGACGCGAACGGTTCGTCGCAGACGAGCAGGTCGGGATCGGGCGCGAGGGCGCGGGCGAGCGCGACGCGCTGCCGCTCGCCGCTCGAGAGCTCCCGCGGGGTCGCGTCGGCGACGCGCGCGGGGAGCCCGAGCTCGGCGAGGAGCGCGCGCGCCCGACGGCGCGCCTCGCTGCCCTCGGCCAGCCCGTGGACCTCGAGGCCCTCGGCGACGATCGTCTCCGCCGTGAGATGCGGCGTGAGCGACGCGCCCGCGTCCTGCGCGACCAGCTGCATCCGCCGCCGCAGGCGACGGAGCGGCTCGCGCCCGAGGGTCCGCAGGTCGATGCCGTCGAAGCGCAGCTCGCCGCCGTCGGCCGCCACGAGGCGCAGCACCGCGTGCGCCGTGCTCGACTTGCCGCATCCCGACTCCCCGACGAGCGCGACGACCTCCCCGCGCCCCAGGGTGAGGTCGATGCCGGCGACCGCGGGGACGCGTCGGGGCAGGGTCGCGTTGAAGGGGAAGAGCGCGCTCGCATCGTACGTGACGGAGAGACCGCGCACCTCGAGCAGCGGCGGCGCGGGTGCCGGCGCCGTCGCCGGGCGGGGCGGGGCCACCGGTCGCGAGGCGCGCCACCGCTTGAGGGCCTCGCGCGCGATCGAGTCGTCGACGAGCTGGCCGCGGTCGAGCGTGAGCACGCGCTCGCAGCGCTCGGACACGGTCGCGAGGTCGTGCGAGATGAGCAACAGCGAGGTCCCCGACTCCTCACGCAGGCGATCGATGAGGTCGAGCACCTGCGCCTGGATCGTCGGGTCGAGCGCGGTGGTGGGCTCGTCGGCGATGAGCAGTTCGGGCGAGAGCATCATGGCCGACGCGATCACGGCACGCTGGCGCATGCCGCCGGAGAGCTCGTGCGGGAAGCGGCGCGCGGCGCGCCGCGCATCGGCGAAGCCCACGCGATCGAGCATCGCGATCGCCTTCTGCATCGCCTCGTGCGGCTTGGCGCCGTGCACGATCGCAGGTTCCGCCACCTGGTCACCGACCGGCATGGCCGGGTCGAGCGCGAGGGCGGGCTCCTGGAAGACGTAGCCGATGCGCCGGCCGCGCACCTCGCGCATCTCGCTCGGCCCGAGCCGATGCAGCTCGCTCGTGCCGAGGTGGATGGCGCTCTCGTCGGCGAGCCGGGCGTCGCGCGGGAGGAGACCGGCGATGGCGAGCGCGAGCGTCGACTTGCCCGCACCGGAGCGGCCGACGACGCCGAGGGCGCGCCCGGTGTCGATGCTGAACGAGATCCCGTCGACGAGCGGACGCGTCGCGCGGGCGCTGCGCACGGTGAGGTCGGTCACGCGCAGGAGGGCGTTGTCCGCGGCCCACGCGGCCGAGTGGGGCAGGCTCACGCGTCGTCCTCGTCGCGCCGCGGGGCGGCGGCATCCCGCGCCGCACGTGCCACGCTCTCGGCGATCACGTTGGCGGCGATCACCGTCGCGGCGATCGCGAGGGTGGGGAAGAGCACGAGCCACCAGTGCGCGAGCGGACGCGAGTCGGCGTCGGCGATGATGTTCCCCCAGCTCGGATGCGGGGCCTGCACGCCGAGCCCGAGGAACGACAGGCCCGTCTCGAGCGGGACGGCGGACGCGAACGACAGGACGGCGGCCGCCGCGAGGGTGGGCGCGAGCGCGGGAAGCACGTGACGCGCGAGGAGACGGCGTCGCGGGACGCCGAGCGCGCGCGCGCCGGTGACGTAGTCGGTGGCGAGGATGCGGCGGGTCTCCTGCCGCACGAGACGGCTCGTCGTCATCCATCCCGTCGCGCCGATGAGCACCGCGAGCATCGCGTTGCCCGGGTCCCCGATGCCGGCGACGACGAGGATGAGGAGCAGGAGTCGCGGGAAGGCGAGCATGGCGTCGGTGAAGCGCATCAGCAACGCGTCGGCGGCCCCGCGCAGCACCGCCGCGCCCGTGCCGACGAGCGTCCCGAGCGTGAGCGACACGAGCACGGCGAGCCCGGCGACGCCGAGCGTGACGCGACTCCCGTGGAGGAGGCGGCTGAGCACGTCGCGCGCGGCGGAATCGGTCCCGAGCGGGAAGGCGTCGCTGGGCGGTCGCCAGATGAGCGCGAGGTCGTGCTGCGTGCGCGGGTCCGCGGGCGCGAGCCACGGTGCCGCGACGGCCGCGGCCGCGAGCGCGACGAGGACGAGCACGGCGAGGCGGGCGCGCCGGCTCATCAGGCGAGGCTCCGCTGCCGCGGATCCGCCCAGAGAAGCGCCACATCCGCGGCCATGGTCCCGAGCACCGTGCCAAGACTGCTCACGAGGACCGCTCCGGCAACGAGCGGATAGTCGCGCGCCTGCACGGCGGCGAGCATCAGCCGCCCCATTCCCGGCCAGTCGAACACCTGCTCGATGATCACGACGCCGCCCATGAGCGCCGAGACCTGCACGCCCGCGTAGGCGAGGACCGGCACGAGCGCGTTGCGCAGCGCGTGGTGCGTGACGATGCGCGTCTCGGTCGCACCGCGCGCGCGGGCGGCGCGTACGAAGTCGGTGTCGCGCACGCCGAGCATCGCCGCGCGCTGGAGGCGCGCCGCGACCGCACCGATGGGGATGGCGAGCGTGAGGGCGGGGAGCGCGAGGTGGTGCAGCAGGTCGACGACTCCCTCGACGCCGCTCGGGCCGAACTCGGTGCGCATCCCGCCCACCGGAAAGAGCCGCCAGGCGAGCGCCGGTCCCATGACCGCCAGGACCGCGAGCACGAAGTCGGGGATGGACACGAGCACGAGGCCCACCGCATCGCTGGCCCGCGCGAGCAGCGTCCCGTGACGCCACCCCTGCCACGCCCCGACCGCGATCCCCGCGGTGAACGCGAGGACGAGCGCGGTGCCGGCGAGGAGCATCGAGTTGGGGATCGCCTTCACCAGCGCGCGCGAGACGGGCTCGCCACGCGAATGCGACCAGCCGAACTCGCCGCGCACGATGTTCGTCGCATACCGCACGAACTGCTCGAGGACGGGCCGGTCGTATCCGAAGCGCGCGCGCTGCTCGGCCCGCTGTTCCGGCGTGACCGTGGCCTCGTCGAGGGCGCGGAAGAACGGATCGCCCGGGGCGAGGCGGATGAGCGTGAAGCAGGTCGCGACGACGAGGAGGACGACGAGCGCCGCCTGGCCGATGCGCGAGAGGAGTGCCGCGCGCACGACGCGACTACTGCGCGGCGGGGCGGGCGTCGCGCAACAACGCGCGGGAACGGTCGAGGCGCCAGGCGGGGATCGTGCGCCACCAGGCTTCGGGGCGCCACGATGGGACCTCGAAGCGCGCGTGCACCGCGCTCACGGGCGTGACCTCGTAGAGCCACGCCGCGGGCACATCCTCGGCGATGACGCGGAACGCCGCGCGGAAGTGGGCCCGCGCGCTGTCGGCGGTGATCGCCGCGAGGCCGGCCTCGACCTCGCGGTCGAAGGCGACGTTGGAATAGTTGCCGGCGTTGAGCCGTCCCCAGCCGGGGTGGCTCCGGCTCCCCCAGGTGCCCCGGATGCCGCGCATGCTCGGCGTCGTGCCCCAGCCGCCGAGGAGCAGATCCCAGCTGCCGGCATCGCGCGCGGCGCCGAACGCCTGGCCGTCGACCTTGTCGAGCGGGGCGTCTATGCCGACGCGACGCAACTGCTCCTGAAGGACCACCGAGGCCCGCACACGATTGGGGCTCGGGCCGGGCACCAGCACGCGGAGCGCGAGCCGACGCCCGTCGCGCAGGCGGATGCCGTCGCCGCCGCGCGCCTTCCAGCCGAGGGAGTCGAGGAGCGCGTTCGCGCGCGCGGTGTCGAAGGTGGGCTGGGCGACCGTCGTGTCCGCCGTCGCCTGCATCCGCGCGAAGGGGCCGAGGGCCGGTGCGCCGAGCGTGTCGAACAGCGCCCGCACCACGTCCTGGCGGTCGATCGCATGGACGATCGCCCGGCGCATCGACGCGTCGGCGAGGACCGGATGCGCGCGCGACGTGTCTCGCGGGTCGCGGAAGTTGAAGCCCAGGAAGGTGTAGTCGAAGCCGAGCGAGCGGACGAGCCGCACATGCGGATGCTTCGCCGCCTCGGCGACGTCGGGGGGCGGGAGCACGTCGTACACATCCGCCTCCTCGGTCCAGAGCTTCGCGATCGCCGTCGCCGGTTCCTTCGAGACGAGGAGCACGATGCGGTCGGGTCCGGGACGTCCGCGGTAATGGTCTTCCACCGCGGCGAGCTCGGTCCGGACCGTCGGCTCGCGCGAGACGAAGCGATACGGTCCGGAGCCCACGGGTCGCTGGGCGTACGCGCTGGTGGGGAGCGCGCCCGCCGCGATGGTATCCACGAGGTGCGACGGGAGCGGGAAGACGAGCGACGCCGCGTACATCTGCTCGGAGGAGCGCGCGGAGAAGTGCACCGCGACCGTCCGCTCGTCGATCACGTGCACCGAGTCGATGTCCGGGATGTCGGCCATGGTCGTCGAGCCGTTGGCCGGGTCACGGATGGCGGCGAGTCCGGCGACGACGTCGGTCGCGACGACCGGACGGCCATCGTGCCACTGCGCCTTCGGGTCGAGCGTGAAGACGATGGCGAGCGAGTCGTCGCTCCAGCGCCAGCTGCGGGCGAGACGCGGCTGGAAGCCGGCATCGCCGAACGGCACGCGGTCGGCCCCGATCTCGACGAGCGGATCGTAGAGGAGTTCGCTCATCATCCGGCCGCCGATCGAGACGCGGAGCGGTGGGACGAGGGCGTCCGCGTCGGCGGCGGACGTGATGATGATGGTGCCGCCGCCGGTCGCCCCCCCGAGGCCGTCGCATGCGAGGGCCAGGAGCAACGGGGCCAGGAGCAGCAGCGGACGCGGGGATCGGCGCATCGGGAACGGGGCTCAGGGGGACGGCGTCACCGCCGCCAGGTCCACTCCTGGTCGGCGAACGCAATCACTAGACGCGCGAGGTCGGCCTGAAGTAAGGACGGGTCGAGCGCGTCGGCCGGGACACGGGCGGTGAGCGCGGCGGCGAGTGCCGCCTCGACCGCGACGGCCTCCACGGGGCGTCCCATCGCCTGCTCGAGGGTCGCGGCCGCCGCGAGCGGTGGTACGGTCTCGCCGTTCGCCGATCATCGGTTGGTCGTCGGCGAGGAGGATCGAGCCGTGCTGCAGCAATGCGCCGTCCTCGCGGAGTTGCGCCGAGCCCACCAGCTTCGCGCCGTCCACGACCACCTCACCCGCGCCGGGTTCGGCGAAGCAGGCGGCGCCCTCGGGGCGGAGCGGGCGGCCGCGAGGCGTCGCGAGCGTCGCGCGCACGCCCAGCCGTGCGAGCGCATCCAGCAGCAGCGCGTTGATCGCCGCATAGCTCTCGCCCTGCGTGAGGGTCGCGGGGGCCGTGACGCTGTAGGTCACCTCGCGATGATGGAGGAGCGCGCGCCCCCCGGTGGGGCGCCGCACCACGCCGACCCCCGCCGAGCGGAGTCGCGCGGGATCGAACAGGTCGCGGGCGCGCTCGTGACGCCCGAGCGAGAGGGTGGGGGCGTCCCAGCCGTAGAGGCGGAGCGTCGCCTCGCCCGAGCGACGCGCATGCGCGAGCAGTGCGGCGTCGGTGGCCATGTTCGTCACGCCGTCCGCCGCGCCGGAGCGCAGGAGGCGCCAGCGCGGCGCGAGCGCGGCGAGCGGCGCGACGGTCACGCGCCGGTCAGCGGGTCAGCGCGAAGTAGAGCACGTAGAACCAGCTCAGCAGCCCGTGGATGATGGCCCAGAGGATGGAGTGGTTCACGCTCCACGAGATCACGATCGCGAGGGCGGAGCCGAAGCTGGCCCCGGCGCGGGTGACCTCGACGACACGGGTCGAGGAGCGCATGCGGGGCTGGGGGGTGGGGTCGAGGATGGGTCCGGACATGGATGGGAATGTACGAGGGCCTCGGGCCCTGTGTAGTTTTCGATGTCACTGAACGGGCCGTCGGCCCCCTGCGAGGAACCCCCCGTGTCCACGTCCGCCCATCCCCAGCCCGACACCTTCATCCGCCGCCACCTCGGCCCGTCGCCGAGCGACGTCGCGGAGATGCTGCAGGCGCTGGGCTATGCCTCGCTCGATGCGTTCATCGACGCGACGATCCCCGAGAACATCCGCCTCCGCCGGCCGCTGGCCCTGCCGGGCGCCAAGTCCGAACAGGAGGCGCTGGTCGCCTTCCGCGCCGAGATGTCGGCGAACGAGGTGCGCCGCGCCTTCATCGGCATGGGGTACTACGACACCCACACGCCGGCGGTGATCCAGCGCAACATCCTCGAGAACCCGGGCTGGTACACG
>JBGATT010000097.1:0-12585 GCA_044229035.1 Gemmatimonadaceae bacterium
ATCGCGGTGCACCCACCCGATCGCGCGCTCGCCGATCGGCACCCAGCGGTCCTTCCGTCCCTTCCCCTCGCGAACGAACAGCAGCCCGCGTTCGGCGTCGAGATCACGGAGGAGCAGCCCGACCAGCTCCATCCGCCTGATCCCCGTCGAGTACAGCACCTCGAGGATCGCCCGATCACGAATCCCACTGCGCGTGGTCAGGTCGGGGCACGCAACGATCCGTTCGACCTCCGAGATGGAGAGGACGGCGCTCGGCAGCCGCCGTGGCATCCTGGGCCGCTCGAGCTGGCGGGCTGGATCGGTCGCCATCCGCTCGGTGCGCACGGCCCACGCGCAGAACATCCGGATGGCGGTGATGCTGTTCGCCTGTGTGCCAGGGCCGCGAGCTCGCGCGGCGTCCGGGCCGGCGAGCTCCAGCCGGAACCGCTCCAGCACCGACGCGCTCAGCCCGTCGAGCTGCCGCACGCCGAATCGCATCACACTCGACGCGAACCTCCGGAGATGCAGGCGACGGGCAGCGATGGTCGAGGGAGCGAATCCCGCGCCCCGGAGCGCCTCGAGATGCGCGGCGATCTCCCCGCGCAACGTTCGCGGACCGGCCTCGGCGCGACCTTCGGCCCCAACGCGCTCGCGCGGCAGCGATCGCGGCGTCGGTCGCGGCGCCGCGCGGGCCAGGGGCATCGCGCCGCGGAGCAGCGCCGCGATGCACGCCGCAGCGGGACGATGCATGCGCACGAACGTGCACAGGTCATACCCGCGCGGAAGAGGGACGCGACGGGTCGCGATCCCGGCCTGCTCCAATGCCGTACGCACGGCCTGCGCCGCACGATGTCCGGTCTCGTCCGCAGCGAAGGCCAGCTGGGTGGCGACGGGTCCGCATGCCACGATCCGCGCGACGAGTTCGGCAAGCTCTCCGTCCGTCGCCACTCGCGGGCAGGCGATCACGCGCCGATGCCCGGCACGCCAGATGAGCAGCGCACAGAGGATCTCGTCGCAGACGACGACCTCTCCCGTCTCATCGAGTGCCGGAAGGTTCCAGAGTCGGGGTCCGTCCATCTGGAGCCAGCGCTGCAGGGGCGGCGATCCCCGCGGCGGCGCGATGCGATAGCCGACGCACTGGCGGACGATCCCTCCGACGTCGAGCACCGGCACGACCAGGC
The DNA here is from genome assembly GCA_044229035.1 of Gemmatimonadaceae bacterium. GTDB lineage: Bacteria > Gemmatimonadota > Gemmatimonadetes > Gemmatimonadales > Gemmatimonadaceae > Pseudogemmatithrix. Next base: position 1,161 of record JBGATT010000097.1, read on the forward strand.
ACCCCCGGAGCAACTCGTGGCCCGAGACCCCGAACGCCCCGATGCGCGTGAGCGCAGTGCGCGCCGCTCTCGCGGCGTCGCGTCCGTCATCGCGCAGGACGCGGCCCAGCGTCCGGTCCGCGAACCCGAGTCGGAAGTGGTCGATGAGGAGCGGGTCCGCCAGCTCCTCGCCCTCGAGGAAGCGCATGGCGCGCGCATTCCCGGGAAGCGCGCGCCGATAGAGATCCGTCAGGAAGTGCAGTCCCGCCGTGGCGTCCACACAGGGTTGGAGGCGCTCCAGCGTCCGACCGTTGGTCCCCGGTCGCTCAGAGACCCCGCACGTACATCGCCACCGCATTCTCCCCGTACTCCCGCACCCCCACCCGCTCGTACCCGAGGCGCTCGTGGAACCGCACCGACCCGGGATTGGGCGGCGCGAGATTCACCTCGAGCGCCACCCGCGGCCACCGCGTCGCCGCGAACGCGTGCATCTCGGCGTACAGCGCCGCCCCCACCCCCTGCCCCCGCACCCGCTCCGCCACCACCACGCGATCGAGGTAGAGGAACTCCCCGTATCGCTCCCCGAACCACCGATAGTTCTCACTCCAGTAGTCCCCGCCGGACGGAAGGCAGATCACGAACCCCGTGACCCCCTCCGCATCCCGTAGCACGCGGACGTACGCCGCCAGCCCCACGATCCGCTCCAACTCCCGCATCTCCAGCCGATTCACATTCGGCACCGCGGCATTGTTGAGCGCGAGGACCTCCTCCGCATCCCGCATCAGAGCGCTGGAGGAAACGGCCGGATGCGGAAGGTCTCCGCATCCGGCCTCGATCCCGTACCCCGTACCGCCCGTACATCACGCATCGGGGTTCCCCCCGCCTCCCGCATCAAGCCGCGAGATCATCCATGGTGACCACCGGCCTTGCCGGCGCTTCTTCCGCCTTCGGCACCACCGGCGGCTGCCCCGCCCGCTTCGCCTCCGCATTGAACTTCGCCAGGTCCTCCGTGAGCACCTTCTGCAGCTTGGTCAGCTCCGCATCCAACGCCGCCGAAAGCTCGGTGAACACCGCCTGCGCCTGATCCGTCGGCCGGTACGGCCCCGACCCCGCAACACCGGCCAGCGCCGCGATCCGGTTGTTCAGCCTCACCGGATAGTTGAGCGGATCCTGCCCCGACTGGTTCTTCACCTGATAGATCTCCCGTTCCACGCGCGCCATCGCCGAGTCGATCGCCGCGGCCGAGCGACGCAACCGCGGCGCCGCCGCCACCCGCTCCTGCAACTGCAGCCGCACGTTGCGGATCGTCTTCACCGCATCGTTCGCTGCCGTCGTGCGGTCACGCACCTGGATCAGGAAGTCGAACTGCGCCTGCAGATCCGCCGCCGTCGCCGTCGTACGCGGATCGTTCACCAGCTTGAACGTCGCCACCTGCGGCGCCGCCTCACCGACCGTCATCCGCACCGAGTACTCCCCGGCCGGCGCCATCGGGCCGCGCACGCTGCCGGCCCACATGATCATCCCGCGGAACGAGCTCGCATCGGGATAGCGCATGTCCCACGTGAACTGGTTGAGCCCTGCCGCGTTGGCCGGCCGCTGCGCCGCGCCGCCGCCGAACCGCCCGCCCCCCGGCGCGTTCGCCGCCGCCGCCCGCTCCGCCGCGATCTGCGCCGAGTCCGCCGACTCGTACGTCTTGATCACCGAGCCGTTCGGCGCGAGGAACTCGAGCTTCACCTTCTGGTTCGCGCTCGCGAGGTGGTAGTAGACCACCGCGCCGCTCGTCGGGTTCTGCCCCGGATTCGACGCGCCAGCGCCGGCCCCGCCGCGTCCACCGCCGAACCCGCCGCCCCACTCGATGCGGTACGCATCGCGCGGCTGGAACAGGTGGGCCGGCTTGGCGAGCGCCTCCGCCGTCATCTGCCGCAGCGCCGAGAGGTCGTCCATGATCCAGAACGACCGACCGTGCGTGCCCGCGATCAGATCGCCTTCCTTGATGACGAGGTCATGCACCGGCACCGGCGGCAGGTTGCGCTGCAGCGGCTGCCAGTTGGCGCCGTCGTCGAAGCTCACGTACACCCCGCGCTCCGTGCCGGCGTAGAGCATCCCGCGGCGCACCGGATCCTCGCGGATCACGCGCGTGAACTGGTCCGCCGGGATCCCGTTCACGATCTTCGTCCAGGTCGCGCCGTAGTCCGTCGTCTTGTACAGCAGCGGCTGGAAGTCGTCGAGCTGGAAGCGGTTGGCCGCGACGTACGCCGTGCCGTTCGCGTAGTGCGACGCCTCGATGATCGAGATGCGCGTGAAGTCGCCGATCCCCGGCGGCGTCACGTTCTTCCAGGTCTTGCCGCCATCGCGCGTGACCTGCACGTAGCCGTCATCGCTGCCCACCCAGAGCACGTCCGCCGACTGGAACGACTCGGCGAGCGTGAACACCACGCCGTAGGTCTCCACGCCCGTCTGGTCGCGCGTGATCGGACCGCCCGAGGGGCCGAGCGTGCGCGGGTCGTTGCGGGCGAGCGGCGGCGAGATCGGCTGGAAGCTCTGGCCTTCGTTGGTCGAGCGGAAGAGCGTCGAGCCGCCGGCGTACAGGACCTTGGGATCGTGCATCGAGATCACGATCGGGAAGGTCCACTGGAACTTCACCTTGATGTCCTCCGACGACCATCCCATCGGGTTGTCGGGCCAGGCATTGATGTTGCGCTCGAGGCCCGTGCGCATGTCCTTGCGCGTGAGGTAACCCGAGTAGCTGCCGGCGTAGATGATGTCCGGGTCGCGCGGATCGGCGGTCACGTAGCCCGACTCGCCGCCGCCCGCATCATCCCAGTCGCCGATCGAGATCGTCCCCTGCTGACGGCTCGGGCCGCAGAGCGTCGAGTTGTCCTGCTGCGCGCCGCAGACCTTGTACGGGAAGTGGTTCGTGGTGGAGACATGGTAGAACTGCGCGGTCGCGAAGTCCTGCTCGCTCCACGTCTGGCCGCCGTTGAAGCTCACGTTCGCGCCGCCGTCGTTGCCCTCGACCATGCGGAGCGGGTCGTTCGGCGCGATCCACAGGTCATGGTTGTCGCCGTGCGGGACGCTGATCTGCTGGCGCCACGTCTTTCCACCGTCGGTCGAGCGGAAGAACGAGACGTTCAGCCCGTAGACGATGTTCGTGTCCTTCGGGTCGGCGACGAGGCGCGAGTAGTACCAGGCGCGCTGCCGCATGTTGCGGTCGCCGTTGAGGAACTGCCAGGTATTGCCGCCATCATCGGAGCGATAGGTGCCGCCCGAGTCCGCCTCGATCTGCGCCCACACGCGGCGCGGGTTCGCCGGCGAGACCGCGAGCCCGATCTTCCCCAGCACGCCCTTCGGCAGGCCGGGGTTCGCCGTGAGCTCGCGCCAGGTCGCGCCGCCATCGGTGGACTTCATGATGCCGCCGCCCGGGCCGCCCGAGTTGAGCATCCACGGCCGCCGGTACGCATGCCAGAAGGTCGCGTACAGCGTGTTGGGATCGGTGGGGTCCATGATGAGATCCCACACGCCCGTCGAGTCGTTGCGGAAGAGGATCTTGTTCCAGCTCTTGCCACCATCGACCGTCTTGAAGACGCCGCGCTCCGGGTTGTTGCCGAACGCATGGCCCAGCGCGCCCACGTAGACGATGTCGGGGTTGGTCGGGTGCACGCGGACACGCGAGATGTGCCGCGTCTCCTTGAGCCCCATCAGCGTCCAGGTGCGGCCGGCATCGGTCGTCTTCCAGAGCCCGTCGCCATGCGAGGTGTTGCCGCGGATGTCGGTCTCGCCGCCGCCCACGTACACGATGTCGGGGTTCGACTCGGCGACGCCGATCGCGCCGATCGTGCCCCCGAAGTAGCGGTCGGTGACCGGCTGCCAGTTCACGCCGCCGTCGGTCGTCTTCCAGACGCCGCCGCCGGTGGTGCCCATCCAGTACTCGAGCGGGCGGGCGGTGGAGCCGGCGACGGCGACCGAGCGGCCGCCGCGCGCAGGACCGACCTCGCGCCAGCGGAGGCCATTGAAGGCGGTCGGCTGCACCGTCTGCGCCTGGAGCGCCGCGGGCAGGAGGATTGCCGCGGCGACGAGCGCAGCGCGGCGGAACGACGATCGAGCGGACACCGGACTACCTCCGAACGGGGTGGGGGAGCCGCGTCTGGACGGCTGGACGCGCACTCTGAAGATGCAGGTGCTCGGCGCGGGATGAAAGCTGAAGGATGAAGGTGGGAGGATCAGGCGCTACATTCTCCCGCGAACCGATCACCTGAGGATTCCCCATGCCGGCTCCCTTCCGCTCAGCTACGCGCGATGCCGTCGCCGCGTTCGCTCTCACGATTCTCGTCGGCCTCGGTGCCTGCGCCAAGGCCGAGGAAGCCCCGCCGGCCGAAGCGCCGGCGGTGCGCGATCCCAACACGCCGCTCCACGTGGCGAGCACCGGGCTCTCCACCCCCGAGTCGGTGCTCTGGGATGCCGCGCGCAACATCTGGTACGTCTCCAACATCAACGGCAACCCGCCGCAGAAGGACGACGACGGCTTCATCATCCGGCTCGGCGCCAACGGCGAGACGATGGACACCGTGCCGTTCATCAACGGCGCGGACGATGACATCACGCTGCACGCACCCAAGGGCATGGCACTCAAGGGTGACACCCTCTGGGTCGCCGACATCGACGCGGTGCGCGCCTTCGACGTGACCACCGGCAACCAGGTCGCGAGCGTCGATCTCTCGTCGATGCGCGCCACCTTCCTGAACGACGTCGCCCTCGGCAACGATGGCGGCATCTACATCACCGACTCCGGGATCGCGTTCGGCGCCGACGGCGCGGTGACGCACCCCGGGAAGAGCCGCGTCTTCGTCATCCGCAACCTTGCGGCGACCGAGGCGGTGGTGCTGCCCAAGGCGACCGGCGCCAACGGCATCGCGTGGAACGCCTCGCGCAATGCCTGGATGATCGTCGGCTTCGCGACGCCGGATGTGTACGAATGGGTCCCCGGCGCCAAGGAAGCGACAGTGCTCGGCCAGGGCATCGGCGGTGCCGACGGCCTCATCGTCCTCGAGGGCAACCGCGCGATCTACTCCAGCTGGGCCGACTCGTCGCTCAACGTCTTCGAAGGCGGCACGAGCAAGACCCTCCGCAAGGGACTCGACTCGCCGGCCGACATCGGATACGACCCGGCGCGGAAGCTCATCGCCGTCCCGCTCTTCACGACGAACCGCGTCGAGTTCTGGCCCCTCGAGGGCTGATGCACCGCCCCTTCTCGCCGGAGTGGGCGGCCGCGTTCCGCGACGCGATCGAGGCGGATGCGGCCTATCGCGAGACGGCGACCAAGTGGACCTGGCCGGTCGCCCTCGTCCTCGACGCGGCGCCCGAGCTGGGATACGCCGAGCCGGTCGCGGTGGAGCTCGCGCTCGACCGCGGCCGGTGCCACGGCGCCGAGATCCGGCCGCTCGAGACGGTCACCGCGCCGTTCGTGCTGCGCGCACCCTACGCCACCTGGAAGCAGGTGATGCTCGGCGCGCTCGATCCGCTCGCCGGCGTGACCCGCGGGCGGATCGCCGTGCAGGGGTCGTTGACCACGCTCATGCTCCACGCGCGCTCGGCCGCTGCGCTCTGCGCCTGCGCGCGCGCGGTCCCCACGCTCTTCCCCGACGAGGCCTGACCCATGACGCTCACCGCCACCCAGCGCGACGGGCCGTACCTCGCGCTCTACCACAAGGCGAAGCAGCTGCACTGGGATCCCGCCGCGGTGGACCTCTCGGCGGACCGCGCGCAGTGGGCGCGGATCAAGCGTGAGCACGAGGCCGAGCGCTACCCCGAGCAGATCCTCCGGCTCACGTCGCTCTTCTACGAAGGAGAGGAATCGGTCACGCGCACCCTCGCGCCCTTCTGCTCCGCCGTCTCGCGCGCCGGGCTCGGCGTGGACAAGGAGATGTTCCTCACCACGCAACTGTACGAGGAGGCGAAGCACTTCGAGTTCTTCGCGCGCTACTTCGCCGAGGTGTTCGAGGAGGACGGGGCGATCACGCGCGGATTCATCACGCCGGCACCGCAGGCGGTGCTGCTCGACGACCTCGAGGAGGTGACCGAGCGCCTCCGCCGCGAGGAGGACCCGGCCGCGCTCGTCGCGACCTTCGCCGAGGCGGTGACGCACTACATGGGCGTGGTGGAGGCGATGCTCGCGCGCACCGGGTACGTCGGCGCGCACGACGCGCTCGCGACCCGCGGCTGGCTCCCGGGACTGCAGGAGGGCTTTCGGCTCATCAAGCGCGACGAGGGACGGCATGTCGCGTTCGGGATGCGCGTGATCGCCGAGCTCACCACCGATCGCCCCGAGCTGCGCGCGACCGTCGCCGCGACCTTCGAGCGCCACCTCCCCAACGTGCTCGCGACGGTGGGGGAGTTCGACTACCCGCAGCCGCTCGTCGACATCGACAAGCTCGGCCAGTACGCGCTGGCGCAGTACCAGCGCTTCGCCGCGGCGGCGGGGTTGGAGGGGGAGACGCTGGATCCCGCCGAGTTCGAGGCGGAGTGACCGATGGATGACATCTCGCTCGCACTGACGTTCTTCGTCGTCTTCCTCTTCTCGACGACGCTGCACGAGGCCGCGCACGCGTGGGCCGCGCTCAAGGGCGGCGACCGCACCGCGTACGATGGCGGGCAGGTCTCGCTCGATCCCACGCCGCACATCCGGCGCGAGCCGATCGGCATGCTCGTGCTGCCGCTCGCGACGGCACTGATGACCGGCTGGCCGATGGGCTATGCGAGCGCGCCGTACAACGTGAACTGGGCGCGCACGCATCCGCGGCGCGCGGCGTGGATGGCGCTCGCCGGCCCCGGCGCAAACCTCTTCCTCGCGGTCGTCGCCGGGCTGTCGCTGCGGGTGGGGCAGATGGCCGGCGTCTTCTACGCGCCGGAGTCGGTGCACTTCGGCGACCTCGCCGGCAGCGATGCGGGCGGCATCTGGCCCGCGGTCGGGCGGCTCCTCAGCGTGCTCTTCTCGGAGAACATCCTGCTGATGGCCTTCAACCTGCTGCCCTTCCCGCCGCTCGACGGTTCGGCGGCGATCACGCTCTTGATGGACAAGCCGACGACGCGGAAGTACCAGGACTTCATCTGGAGCACGCCGGCGATCGGCTTCCTCGGGATCTTCGTCGCGTGGAAGCTCTTCGATTTCGTGCTGCACCCCGTGTTCCTGGCGGCGGTGAATCTCGTGTACGACGGCGCGTCGTACAGCTGAACGACTGACCGGCGGCACGCGCGGACCACGCGCGCGCCGCGTGACCGTCAGGGCGTGCAGCGCTCGAGGCGCGCCGTGATCGGCGCGCTCGACCCGGCGGTGGTCCGCGCCAAGCCGCGGAGCAGGTCGGCGGTTCGCACCACTTCGGCTTGCACGCCAGTCGGCGTGAGCGCGAGCCAGAGCGTGTCGCCGCTCGTGCGCACGATGCGCGGATCGGTCTGCACCGGATCCATCGCGAGCGTGGACGTCACGCGCCAACAGCCGACGAGGCGCGCCGCGGGGGCGGACTCGCCGAGCAGTGCCGCGGCTTCCGGCGCGCGCGCAGGCGCTGCGTCGCGCAGGAGCGGGCGCGCGGTGCCGCCGGCGACGCGGACGTCGTCGAGGCGCGTCGCACCGGTCGCGATGCCGCCGGCCACGCCACGCGTGCGCGCACTGACCTCGTTCGCCGCGTTGGCGCTCGTCTTGGCGGCGAGCGATGCTGTCGCGGGCGGAGGAGCCGGAACGGTCGCCGGCGGAACGGCGGGCGCCGCCACGACCTGCGCCGAGGACTGTGCGGCGACCCTTGCAGTGGCCGGCGCCGCGAACGGCGCGACATCGGCCGACGCTTCCGTGCGCACGGGTTCCGACGCGCGCTTCTCGAGCGCGAGCCGATCCATCGTGCGCGTATCCGCCTCGGGCCGCTCGGGCGTCGCGGTCGGTGTCGCGCTGGGCGACGCAGCGGCATCAGCGACCTGCGCGCGCGTGGATGCGTCCGGCACGGCCTGCGTGTCGGAGGCGACCGACGTGGCCTGCACGCCGACCTCCGGCGCCTCGACGCGCGCGATCTCCGCTTCCACTCCACCCGTGACCGAGTCGCGCGCCACATAGCCGATCCCCGCGACCAGCACCACGCCCGCCGCCACGCGCAACCATCCCGGCACGCCGCGGCGCGGCGCGGTGCGCGGCGCGACCTGTATCGCCAACTCGCGCGCGCCGCGCATCGCCGGCGCCGCACTCCCGCCGCGCGGGATCACGTCCCCCGCCACGACGTCCAGCTTCCCGAGGATCCGCGAGCTCGCCGCGATCAGCCCACGCGCCTCGGCGGCGGCCGCCGCCCACTCGGCATCCTCTGCCACCAACCGCTCGACCCGCGCGGCCTCCTCCGCCTCCAGCTCGCCATCGAGCCAGGCGTGGAGGAGCCCTTCGTCAGGACGCGACATGCGAACCTCCCCGGCGCTCGTCCACGAGCGCCTCATATGACTCGGCGAGCCGCTTCCGCGCCCGCGATAGTGTCGTGCCCACCGAACTCTTCTCGATCTGCAGGATCTCGGCGATCTCGCCGTAGTCGAGACCCTCTTCCTTGAGCAGCAGCGCCTGCCGGTCACGCTCGCCGAGCTGCTCGAGCGCCTTCCGCGCCATCGACGCGTCCTGCGCCCGTTCGAGCGTGAGGTCCACGCTCTCCACCTGCGCCTCGCGCGACTCGGCGGCCAGCAGTTCGAGATGCCGCCGGTTGCGCGCATCGCGCCGCGCCCCGTCGCGCACCAGGTTGTGCGCCACCGCGAACACCCAGCTCCGCTCGTTCACGATCGTGTCCTGCCGCAGGGCCCGGACGAACGTCTCCTGCGCCACCTCCTCCGCCCAGTCGCGATCGCCCAGCCGTCGGGTCAGATAGCGCACGAGCGTGGCGTGATACTCGCGGAAGAGACGTTCGGCCTGGTCCACGGCGCTACCAATCGCGGGTGATGGCGGTGAGTTGCCGCTCGTCGAGCTGCTCCAGTCCATCCGCGGCGAGGCGGATGGTCACCGCGCGTCCATGCACTTCCACCCGCTCGCCGAGGGCGAAGAGCTCGCGCAGCTCGGCGATCCGCTCCATCGCCGCGAAGTAGGCCGGCGAGAAGGGCTTGATGGTGAAGGTGCGGCCATCGGCCGCCTTCGGGCGATCGTCCATCCACAGGCCGTCGGTGAGCGCGAAGGTGCGCGACGTGGTGCGGCGACGTCCGCTCGCGTCCACCTCGCCGCTCATCGCGATCGACCGCGCATCGCGCATCTCGGCCGCCGCCTTCGCCAGCTCGAACTCGTTGCGGCTGCTGGCCCGCGCATCCGCGCTCGGCGCCGGGCCGCTCGTCACGCCGCTCGCGACACCACCGGCCACGCCGCGCGCCGCATCGTCACGCCGCATCGGCCGCACCGAGGGCACCACCGACGGCGAGACCGACGCCGGGGCATTGGCACCCACCACCCGCTGCGCCTGCATCCCGGGCTCGAGCACGAGGTACGACGTGAGCTCGGTGGGGATGCCCCAGCGCTCGCCCAGCTGCCGCATCTCGCCATCGAGTTCGCTCGACGCGCCGTTGCGGCGGCGTTCGGCGCTCAGCCAGCCCACGCGCTGCGTCGCCCAGAGCCGCCCGACGAACGCATCGGCCGTGCGACGCGCCGGGAAGTTCGCGCGTGCCTCCCAGGTCACCGGGCCGTCCGGCGTGTCCCCGATGATGGTGATGCGCGCCGCGCCATCGCGACCGTACGCGACCGGGATCGCGCTCTGCCGGTAGCGCGCGAGCACCGTCAGCTCCTGGCCCGCGAAGAGGTCGAGGCGACCGGCGGGCTGCAGCGCGCGCAGTTGCACGCCCGAGGCGCGGACCCGGAGGTTCGTCGCCACCGGCCGCGTCAGGCGCTGCGCCACCACTCCCACCACGCGCTCCACATCCTCCTCCGGGCGCACGAAGTGCGCGGTCCCCGCGCCGTCGAGCGCGACCTGTTCGAGCAGCGCCGCATTGAGGTCGGCCCCGAGGCCGAAGGTGAACACGCGCCGCGCGCCGCGCAACTCGCCGGCCCGCGCCGCGATCCGCTCGCCGCGCCGCTCGCCCACCGTCGGCGCGCCATCGGTCATGAAGAGCACCAGCGCGAGGCGTCCGGCGCTCTCCTCGCGGTCGAGCGCCTCCTCGAGCGCGCCCATGATGTTCGTGCCGCCCGTGGCGCGCAGCTCCTCCAGCCACGACTCGGCGCGGACGCGCTCATTCGCCGTCGCGACGGTCCAGCCGTCACGGTACTCGTCCACGTCGTTCGAGAAAGCGATCAGCCGGAAGCGGTCCTCGCGCCCCAGCGTGTTGAGCAGCTGCTTCCCCGCCGCCTTGGCCTGCGCGAGCTTGGTGCCGCTCATCGAGCCCGAGACGTCGATCACGAAGGTGATGTCGCGCGCCGCGCTGCGGCGCACGATGGCCGGCGGCGCGAGCGTGATGAGCGCGTAGCCGTCCTCGCCTTGCGGCGCGTGGGTGAGCACCGAGATCGCCGCGCGGTCGCTGTCGCGCACCGGCAGGAGCAGGGTGATGGTCCCCGACGCGTCGTCGACGCGCGCGACGCGTCGCTCGAGCTCGCGCGCGCTCTCCAGCCGGTGCGTGGGCGACCAGGCGGCGCCGAAGCCCTCGCCGGCGGGCCAGCGGAAGTGGAGCGTGGTGCCGCTCGCCGTGCCCTGGCCGCGCGGCGCGGGGACGTCGATGCGGAGCGCATCGCCCTCGCGTTCGGCGACGGCGCGGAAGCGCACCTTCACCGTGCGCGTCTCGCCGGGCTGGATGGGGAAGATCCGTGTGCGCAGTACGCCCATCCCCATCCATTCGACGAGGGCGGGGTCGCGCTGCTTGCGGACGATCTCCTCATAGATGCGGCGCGCCTCGCCGGCGCCGAGGGCTTCGCCGGTGACCATCTCGCCATCGATCTCGAGCGCGAGATCCTCGAAGGCCGCGCCGCGCGGGAGCGGGAGCACGTAGTCGGCCTCGCCGATGGCGCGGCCGCGGTTGGTCCACTGTTCGGTGACCTCGTAGCGGAGCACGCGGCCCTCGAGCGTGACGCGGACGTCGCGCGCGGTGCGTTCGACGCCGCCCACGCGGCAGGGCGCCGGCTGCTCGCACGGCGCGGCGACGCAGACGCGCGGGCGCCCGCATTCGGGGTCGATGATGCGCACATCCTGTGCGGCGGCGGTGCCGGCGCCGAGCAGGAAGGCGAGGAGGACACGCGGGGCGAGGGTCTGCATGATGGTGCGGTACACGGGGTCTCCCGGTCGGGTTCACGGAGGAGACGCCGGTGGCGCCGGAACTTGCACATGGCAGGCGACCTCGCCGATCACGCGGGCGCATGAGTACGATGCGCTGGGGCGGCTGGCGCTGTTCACGGACAAGCAACTGCAGGTGGTCGCGTGGACGCCGGTGTACGTGGAGGACCCGTATGGGGATTGCCCGGGGTGCCTGA
>JBGATT010000098.1:0-13376 GCA_044229035.1 Gemmatimonadaceae bacterium
CGAGCGGCTTGCCGACGCGGAGCTTCTCCATCCGCGCACGGATCTTGTCCATCAGGCGGTCGTGCACGCCCTCCTGCACCAGCAGCCGCGAGCCCGCGCAGCAGACCTGCCCCTGGTTGAACCAGATCGCGTCGACCACGCCCTCCACCACGCTGTCGAGGTCGGCGTCCTCGTAGACGATGAACGGCGACTTCCCGCCGAGCTCGAGCGAGAGCTTCTTGCCGCTCCCCGCCGTCGCCTTGCGGATGATCCGCCCCACGTCGGTCGAGCCCGTGAACGCGATCTTGTCGACGCCCGCATGCTCCACGAGCGCGGCACCGGTCTTCCCGTCCCCGGTGATGATGTTGAGCACGCCCGGCGGCAGCCCCGCCTCCGCCGCGAGCTCCGCGAAGAGCAGCGCCGAGAGCGGCGTGAACTCGGCCGGCTTGAGCACCACGGTGTTCCCCGCCGCCAGCGCCGGCGCGACCTTCCACGCCAGCATCAGCAGCGGGAAGTTCCACGGGATGATCTGCCCGACGACGCCGACGGGTCCGTAGCCGGCGAACTCCCCCGGCAGCAGCTGCGCCCAGCCCGCGTGATGGTAGAAGTGCCGCGCGACGAGCGGGATGTCGAGGTCGCGCGTCTCGCGGATCGGCTTCCCGTTGTCCATCGACTCGATCACCGCGAAGAGCCTCGAGTGCTTCTGCACCATGCGCGCCAGCGCGTAGAGATGCCGCGCGCGAGCATGCGCACCGAGCTTCGCCCACTTCGGGAAGGCCTTCCGCGCCGCGGCCACCGCGGCGTCGACGTCCTTGCTTGAACCCTGCGTGACGCGGGCGATCGTCTGCGCCGTGCTCGGGTCGATCACCTCGAAGGTGCTCCCGACCCTGGTCCACGCCCCGTTCACGAAATGACCGAACCGCGCGTCGTGCCGCGAGAGCCAGGCGCGCGCCTCGGCATCGCTCTCGGGCGCAGGCCCGTAGTCCATCGTCTTGAAGATCTCGGCGACGCTCGGCATCAGCAGCTCGGCGCAAGGAAGCGGTGGAGGTGCGGGACAGGACCGGCGGCGGGAGTGACGGTCCTCATGGCATCGGCTGGCGATGCGCCGCCGCATAGCGGCCCGTGACGAAGTGCTCGAGCTGGCGCTCGATGTCGGTCAGCAGCGCCGAGGCGCCGAAACGGAACAGGTCGGGCTGGAGCCAGCGGTCGCCGAGCTCCTCCTTCATGAGGAGCAGGTACTCGAGCGCCTGCTTGGCCGTGCGGATGCCGCCGGCCGGCTTGTAGCCGACCTTGAAGCCGGTGGCCTCCTCGTACGCGCGGATCTGCCGCACCATCACGAGACTCACCGGCAGGGTCGCATTCGTCCCTTCCTTGCCCGTGCTCGTCTTGATGAAATCGGCGCCGGCCTGCATGGCGACCCAGCTGGCACGGGCGACGTTCGTGAGCGTGGCGAGCTCGCCGGTGGCGAGGATCGCCTTCAGGTGCGCAGCACCGCACGCCTCCCGGAAGAGCCGCACCTCGTCGTACAGGGCCTGCCAGTCCCCCGACAGCACGTGCGCGCGCGTGATGACGATGTCGATCTCCTGCGCGCCGGCCTCGACCGACGCCGGGATCTCGGCGAGGCGTTGCTCGAACGGCGAGAGGCCCGCCGGGAATCCCGTGCTGACGGCGGCGACCGGGACGCCGGACCCGGCGAGCGCGTGCACGGCCGTCGAGACGTACTGATGGTAGACGCAGACCGCGCCGACCGTGATGCCGAGCCGTTCCGCGCCGAGGGCGTGGAGGATGTCCGCGCGCACGGGGGTGCGCGCCTTCGCGCAGAGCCGTTTCACGTTGCCGTCGGTGTCGTCGCCGGACAGCGTGGTGAGGTCCATCAGCGTGATCGCCTTGAGGAGCCAGGCGGCCTGCCACTCCTTCTTGACCGTCCGCCGGGTGGGGATCGTCGCCGCGCGACGCTCGGCGGCGCTCCGGTTCACCCGGATCGACCGCACGACGTCGAGGTCGAGCGGCTGTCCGGGGTTCCGCGGCAGCTCGGAGGCGCTCATGCGGCGAGGCTCACGGGGTCAGCAGGTGGGCGGGACGGTGTCGCGGCGCATCAGGAGCCTCACGGATGGAGTCGGTGCATCATGCGCGGGAACGCGATGCACTCGCGGATGTGCGGGGTGCCGCAGATCCACGCGACGGTGCGCTCGAGCCCGAGCCCGAACCCCGAGTGCACGAACGTGCCGTACTTCCGCAGGTCGAGATACCACGAGTAGGCCTCGACCGGCAGCTGCTCCTCGTGGATGCGCGCGAGGAGCTTGTCATGGTCGTCCTCACGCTGCGACCCGCCGATGATCTCGCCGTACCCTTCGGGCGCGAGCATGTCGTCGCAGAGCACCGTCCGCGGATCGGCGGGGTTCTCCTTCATGTAGAAGGCCTTGGCCTCCTTCGGGTAGTTGCAGATGAAGATCGGCGTCTCGTAGTCCTCGACGAGCAGCGACTTGTCCTCGGCGCCGAGGTCATCGCCCCATTGCACCGCACTGCCCTTCTTCTGGAGCGTCACGACCGCGTCGGTGTAGTCGATACGCGGGAACGGCGCCTTGATCCGCTCCAGCTTCGAGACGTCACGCTCGAGCTCCTTGAGCTCCGCCTGGCGGCGCTCCACGCAGCGCTGCACGAGGTAGGAGACGAAGTCCTCCTGCAGGCGCATGTTCGCGTGCGTGTCGTTGAACGCCACCTCGGGCTCGATCATCCAGAACTCGGTGAGGTGGCGGCGCGTCTTGGACTTCTCGGCCCGGAAGGTGGGCCCGAAGGTGTAGATCTTCCCGAACGCGGCCGCGGCGGCCTCGCCGTAGAGCTGGCCCGTCTGCGCGAGGTAGGCGTTCCCCTCGTCGAAGTACTCGGTGGCGAAGAGGCCCGCGCGCTCGCCGATCGCCGCCGTCAGGATGGGCGTGTCGACACGGAGGAACCCGCGCTCGTAGAAGAAGTCGTGGATCGCCTGCTCGATCTCGTTGCGGATCCGCATGATCGCGACCTGCCGCGGCGTCCGGAGCCAGAAGTGACGGTTGTCGAGCAGGAAGTCGACGCCGTGCTCCTTCGGCTGGATGGGGTAGTCGAGCGCGCTCGGACCGATGATCACGAGCTCCTTGAGCCCGAGCTCGACCCCGCCCGCCTGGCGTGCGTCGGCGCGGACCTCCCCGGTGACGGTGATCGAGGTCTCGAGCGTGAGCTTCCCGAAGTTCTCCCACGTGCCCTCGCTGACCTCCTTCTTGGGCACGACGCACTGGAGCGTGCCCGTGCCGTCGCGCAGCACGATGAAGGCGATCTTCCCGGACGAGCGGAGGTGCTGGACCCAGCCGCTCACGCTCACCGTGGAGCCCACGAGTGCCGGGAGGTCGCTGATGCGGGTGGGGTCGACGGAGACGGGGAGACTGGACACGGACATCGGGCGGGAGAGAGGCGAGGAAACCGCGCGGGCGCACCGATGCCGGGGCGCCCGCGGGGGATGCTCAAAGGTAGGGAGCGGCCCCCGGTCCGGGAAGCGAGTCCGACCGGTGCCTTGCTCTGGTCCGTACCGGGCATGATGTTGGATGAGAAGCCCTCGCAGCCCCCGCTGGCATGGTCGCCTTCCTGCGCGCTCGACCGATAGCGACGAACCTCCTGCTGGCGGTGGCCTATGCGGCCATCGGCCATACGACCCTCACGCTCGGCGAGGCGGGAGGCATCGAGTTCCGGCAGGTGATCTGGGCCTCCAGCGGCTTCGCGGTCGCCGCCGGGCTGCTCCTGCCGTTCAGCGTCTGGTGGGGCATCGCCCTCGGCGGGGCTGCCACGACGCTCTTGTCAGGCGACCCGCTGCCGCACGTGCTCCTGACGGGCACGGCCAATGCCGTGGAAGTCGCGTTGGCGGTCGGACTGCTCCGTCGCGCACGCTTCGACGTGAGCCTGCGGTCCGTGACCGACGTGCTGCTCCTCCTGGCCCTCGCCTCCGGCCTCTCGGCGGCGCTCGCCGCGTCGATCAGCGTCACCTCCGTGAAGCTGTTCGTGGGCCTTCCGTCGGAGGCCGTGCCGCGCGTGGCGCTCCAGTGGTGGCTGACGCACGCCCTGGGCATCCTGATCATCACGCCCGTGGTGCTCGTCTGGAGCCGGACAGCGGCGCAGAAGGCGCTGGCCAAGTCCCTTCCGCACGCCCTGCCGCGCCGCGCGGAAGTGCTCGCCGTGCTCGTCGCGTCGTTCGCCGCCGCGTGGTGGCCATTCGCCGCCGATGAGAACAGCCTGACCGTCCGCCTCTTCTTCCTGCCCATCCCCGTGCTGCTCTGGGGAGCGGTGCGACTCGGCATGCGGTGGGCCGCCACCGGCGCGCTCCTGACCACCGCGATCGCGGTCCTCGGGGCCGTGGGGCACACCGGACCGTTCATCGTGGCCGAGGAGCCAGGGCGGCGGTCCATCGAGGCGACGAATCAGACGCTGACGCTCACCTGGGTCTTCGCCAACGTGGTCATGCTCTCCACGCTCGTCACGGCCGCCCTCGTCGAGGGACTGCTCCGGTCGCAGCGCGAGCACGCGAACGGCGAGCGCCGCCTGCGCGCCGTGCTCGACGCCTCCGGCGAAGGCATCGTGGTCGCCGATCCTGCCGGGATCGTGACCCATGTGAACGATGCGATCGCGGCGATCTGGCCCGGTGGCGGAGCGCCCGTGGTCGGCGCGCCCATCGAGCCGCCGTTGGAGCACCTCATCGCCGCGGCGGAGCACCCCGATGCGCGCGCCCTCCTCTTCCCGTCGCAGGACACCGATCGGCTGCAGGGGATGCTGACCTTCACCGACGGTCGCGCCTGGGAGGTGGAGGTGGACCAACTGCCGGGCGCCACGCGACGCGGGGACCGGCTCTGGTCGTTCCGCGATGTCTCGGCGCGTGTGCGCGCCGAAGCCGAGCGTCGGGAACTCGAGGCGCAACTGCTGCACTCGCAGAAGCTCGAGAGTCTCGGCGTCCTCGCGGGGGGCATCGCACACGACTTCAACAACCTGCTGATGGCGATCCGCGGCAGAGCCGACCTGCTGGCCGTGGCGGACGGGCTCCCGAAGGACGCGGAGGACGACGTCGAGGGGATCGTGCATACCGTGGACGAGGCCGCGAACCTCTGCCGGCAGATGCTCGCCTACGCCGGCCGCGGGGCGATCGAGACGCGGACGGTCGACCTCACCGACTGCGCACGCGAGATCAAGGAGATGCTGCGCGTCTCCGTCTCGCGCCGCGTCGCGCTCGAGCTGGAATGGAGCGACACGCCGCTCCCCGTGTCGGGGGACGTGACACAACTGCGACAGGTCGTGCTGAACCTCGTCACCAACGCCGCCGACGCGGTCGAGGCCTCCGGGCACGACGGTCGCGTCACCGTGCGTACGCGGCTTGCCGTCCTCGACCGCGAATGGCTTGCCCGGCAGGTCCTCGGCGGAGACCTGGAGCCGGGCGCGTACGCGCTGCTCGAGGTGCTCGACAACGGCGTCGGCATGGATGCCGCGACCGCCCGACGGATCTTCGATCCGTTCTTCTCCTCCAAGGGCGCCGGGCGCGGGCTCGGCCTCGCATCGGCCCTCGGGGTGATCCGCAGCCACCGCGGTGCGCTGCGCCTCGAGTCGTTCCCCGGCGGCGGGAGCCATTTCACCGTCGCGCTCCCGCTCGCGGACGCGGAGGCCGCGCCCGCCGTGCCGTCGGCACGCACGGTGGCCGACCGCCTGCGCGGGCGCCGCATCCTCGTGGTGGACGACGAGGAGTCGGTGCGGAGCGTGGTGACGCGCCTCCTCACGCGGATGGGGATGCTGGTGGAGCAGGCCGAGGACGGCGAGGAGGCGCTGGCGCAGCTCGGCTCGCCGACGGGGCGCGCGATCGACGTCGTCCTCCTCGACGTCATGATGCCGCGACGCGGGGGCCCGGCGACCCTCGCCGAGATCCGCGCGCGAGGCTGGACCGTTCCGGTCGTGATGGCGAGCGGGTTCTCGGCCGAGGCGGTGCCCGAGTCGGTCCGGCTGTCGGCCTTCGTCCAGAAGCCGTTCTCCCGCGAGGTGCTGGAGGAGGCACTGGCATCCGTGTTGGGCGAGCCGACCTCACCGGGCTGACGAGGACTGTCACAAGGTGCGCCGCCTGACGGATTGACTCATGGCGGGAGCGGTGCGGACGACACTCCAAGAGAGGAATCCGTCCCACCCCGCATCCGCCCTGAGGCCCCGTGCAGGTCACACGCGTCGAATACCATACGGCCACGGGATGGGCGCACGCGCTCCCGGCCGAGCTCGATAGTCCCCGCACCCTCGTCCTCGCCTTCGGCGCCTGGAGCCTGCGCGACAAGGACGCCCCGTTCGCCGAGCTCCGGCGCGCCTTCCCGCACTCCGTGCTGGCCGGTTGCTCGACCGCCGGCGAGATCGCGGGCGCGCACGTGCATGATGCCAGCGTGAGCGTCGCCATCACCGCGTTCGAGCGC
Source organism: Gemmatimonadaceae bacterium (assembly GCA_044229035.1). Taxonomy (GTDB): domain Bacteria; phylum Gemmatimonadota; class Gemmatimonadetes; order Gemmatimonadales; family Gemmatimonadaceae; genus Pseudogemmatithrix. The sequence goes on from JBGATT010000098.1 coordinate 6,432, forward strand.
ACGACGCTCCGGGCCGCGCACACGGCCTCCGCGGGGATCGCGGATTCCGCCGGGGCGGGCCAGCGACTCGCCGAGGCACTCCGGGCGGACGAGCAGGGCCAGAAGCTCGCGGCCGTCTTCATCCTCTCGCACGGCGTGAACGTGAACGGCACCGAGCTCGTGCACGGGCTCGCCGCCCACCTGCCCCACTCCGTCCACATCACCGGCGGACTCGCGGGCGACGATGCGAAGTTCGAGAACACCTGGGTCCTCGCGCACGGGGCACCCGTCTCGGGGGTCGTCTCCGCCGTCGGTCTCTACGGTGATGCGCTCGAAGTGGGTGTCGGCGTGAATGGCGGGTGGCAGGACTTCGGACCGGAACGGCTCATCACGCGCGCCGAAGGGGCCGTGCTGTACGAGCTGGACGGGCGTCCCGCGCTCGACCTCTACAAGGAGTTCCTCGGCGACTTCGCGGCGGAGCTGCCCGGCTCCGGGCTGCTCTTCCCGCTGTCGGTCACGCGCCGTGGCACCACGGCCCCGCCAGTGGTCCGCACGCTGCTCGGCATCGACGAGTCGGCGCGGGCGCTCATCTTCGCCGGCGACATCCCGCAGGGCAGCGTCGCGCGCCTCATGCGCACGACCAACGAGCAACTCGTGCAAGCGGCGAGCGCGGCGGTGGACCAGGCCTCGGGCGCGCTCGGCGGGACCGGCCCGGCGCTCGTCGTCTCGGTGAGCTGCGTGGGACGCCGGCTGCTGCTCGGCGAGCGCACGGACGAGGAGACCGAGGCCGTGCTCGAAGGGGTCCCGGAGGGCAGCGCGCACGTGGGATTCTACTCGAACGGCGAGATCGCCTCGGCGGTGCTCGGTGCGCCCAGTGAGCTGCACAACCAGACCATCACCGTGACCGCGTACCGTGAGCGCTGAGCCGACGCTCCGCATGACGGTCATGCGCCCGACGCCGGGCGCGGCACCAGCGGTCGTCGGACTCCCGGCGAGCGTCACGCCCGTACCGGAGCAGTCGGGGGCGGCGCTGCATCCGCTGCTCGAGCGGCAGGTCAAGCGCGTCTGCAAGGACGGCAACGTGCTCTCGCCGGGCGACCGCCCCGAGACGCTGCGCACGTTGCTCGCGCGCGTGAGCAAGGCCTACAGCGACAACGACCGCGAGCGGTATCTCCTCGAGCGCGGTCAGGAGATCTCGTCCCGCGAGATGTTCGCGCTCCATGAGCAGCTGCGCGCGAGCGAGGCGCGCCTCGCGAATCTCGTCTCGCTCTCGTCCGACTGGGTCTGGGAGACCGACCTGCGCGGACGGCTCACCTTCGTCACGGCCCCGTCCGAGCACCGCGAGTTCGACCTGCGACCCTTCGTGGGACGCCGGATCCTCCCGGCGCGGCTCCCTGCGGTCGACGGGAACGACCCGAAGGCGTTGCGCGAGGTGCTCGCCGCCAAGTCCCCGTTCCGCAACTTCGTGTTCGGTCTTCCCGGCTCGGGCGACCATCCGGTGTACCTGCGCGTGAGCGGCGAGCCGTTCGTGCGCGACGGCGTGGTCGCCGGCTTCCGCGGGGTCGCGTCGGACGTCACCCGGGCCGTGCTCGACGCCCAGGCGGTGAACCGTCTCGCCAGCTACGACGAGCTCACCGGCCTGCCCAACCGCGCGCGGTTCCTCGAGGAGCTAGGCTCGCGCATCACGCACGCGAGCGGCGCGCCGGGCGAGGTCTCGGTGATGTTCGTCGACCTCGACCGCTTCAAGGCGGTGAACGACTCGCTGGGCCATGCTGCCGGAGACAAGCTGCTCCGCGTGATCGCGGGACGGCTGCGCCACGCCGTGCGCGAACGCGACATGGTCGCGCGCCTCGGCGGCGACGAGTTCGTCGTGCTCCTCGGCAACGGCGGCGACGAGCGCACACTGCAGATGATCGCGCAGCGCCTCCTCGAGCAGATCGAGCGCCCCGTGCCGTTGGGCGATCGTCCCGTCCATGTGTCGGGATCGATCGGCATCGCGAGCTATCCCGAGGACGGCGACACCGCCGACGAACTCGTCCGCAACGCCGACACGGCGATGTACCTCTCCAAGGAATCCGGGAAGGCGACCTTCCGGCATTTCACGCCGGAGCTCGCGGAGAAGCAGCGGCAGGAATACGTGCTCGAGGAGGAGTTGCGTCGGGCGATCGTCGAGAACGAGCTGCGCCTGGTGTACCAGCCCATCCTCGACGCGCAGGACCTCACCTGCTCCGGCGTCGAGGCGCTCATCCGCTGGCAGCATCCGGCGCGCGGCCTGCTCACGCCCAACCATTTCCTCGACATCGCCGAGGACAGCGGCCTCCTGGTGCCCATCGGGCGCTGGGTGCTCCGCACCGCCTGCCAGCAGCTCGCCACCTGGCGTGCCGAAGGGCTCGTGGTGCCGTCCTGCGCGGTGAACCTCTCCCTCAAGCAGTTCGCGAGTCCCACGCTGGTGGAGGACGTGCGGTCGGCGCTCGCCGACGCCGGCATCGACGGCGCCTCGCTCGAGGTGGAGATCACCGAGAGCCAGATGATGGCCGACCCTGAAGGCGTGCAGGCGATCCTCCTCGAACTGCGCGCGCTGGGCGTGCGTGTGGCGATCGACGACTTCGGGACGGGCTACTCGTCGCTGGCGTACCTCAAGCGTCTCTCCGCGCACACCCTCAAGGTGGACCGTTCGTTCGTCCGCGGCCTGCCCGACGACAAGGAGGACGTGGCGATCATGCGCGCGGTGCTGGCGCTCGGCCACAGCGTGGGGATGGAGATCGTCGCCGAGGGCGTGGAGACCGAGGAGCAGCTCGCGTTCCTCCGTCATCTCGAGTGCGATCGCGTCCAGGGCTACCTGCTCGGCCGGCCGCTCCCCCCCGCCGCCCTGCGGGAGGCGATCTCGCGGGATCGCAGCGCGCTCATGCCGCCGGCCGTCGCGGATGCGTCGTGCTCGCAGAGCGCGGCCTGACCGCGCCGGACGCCGCCGTCAGATGCGCAGGTAGCGGCCCCGCTTTCCGCTGCCCTTGAGGGTGGCCCCGCAGTGCGGACAATGGGCGATGGCGACCCCGCCACCGCCCGCGTCGGGGGCGATGCACACGAACCAGTTGCGCTGCCCGCTCCACCACTCGTACCGGATGTCGTGGTAGCAGGCGAGCGTGCGCGCGTCGAAGGTGGCGCAGCAGGCCGCGTACGCGCGCGGCACGGTGCGTGATCCCTCGGGGCATGGGGTGCCGTCGAGGTGCGTCACGACCGGAGGGCGCGGGCGAGCCATGCGCGAAGCATAGCGTCGCCGGTCGTCAGTCGCGACGGCGGCGCCGCCCGCCACGTTCCCCCTCCCCGCCGTCGCCGTGCTCGCGCCCTCCCACGTGGCAGCGGACGCAGTCCTCGAGGTTCGTCGTGCTCACCTCGCCCTCGTGTTCGCGCAGCACGTTCGCGGGCGTGTGCGCGTGACATCCGTAACAGGTGTAGCGCGTGTAGTCGGTACGGTCGGTGTGGCAGGTCTCGCACGACGAGGGACGCCGTGCGCCATGGTCGAGCGGGAAGACGTCATGCGCGAACGTGGCCCCCTCCCATGTGCTGGTCGTGTGGCAGGAGGCACAGTCGGGACCGAACTCGCCTCGGTGGGTGTCGTCCGCCTCATGACACCCGACGCAGGTCGTCGGCGTGTCCGCGTAGCGCACGCGTCCGTCCACCGGGGTGTGGCACCGCGCGCAGCTGAGCGGCGCATGCGCCCCGTCGAGCACGAACCCGAAGCGTTCGTGGATCCCCCCGAGGCCCTCCGCGTCGGTGAGCGTCCCGTCGGCGCCGCGGTGCTCGGTGTGACAGCTGGTGCAGGCGGACGTCGCGGCGATCGCGCCGTGCAGCGACGTCGTGTCCCGGCGCTCCGCCTGGATGTCGGTGTGGCACTGCGTGCACCGTGCGGCCATGTCGCGCGCCGCGAACGGCGGCGCATGACAGGCGGCGCAGTCGCGCCGCAACTCGGCGTGCGAGGAGACGCCGCCCATGCGGGTGGCCGCCGGATCGCCCGCATGCAAGGCACCGGGGGATAAGAGCGCGCCGCCCGCGACCGTCCACGCGGTCGCGACGCCGAGCAGCGCCACGAGCGCGACGGTGAGGCTGGCGCGGGACCCGAGCGGATTCGTCATGGCGATCCCCTAGCGCGAGAGCGTGGCATACCAGAGCGCGGCCACCACATGCACCGCGGCCAGCACCCAGAGCGCCGCGCTCATCGGGCTGTGCAGATACCACCAGAGGCGGAGCAGGCGGCGCCAGGTCTCGGCGGGCCCGTCGGCGCGCCAGGTGGCACGCAGGACCTCCTCCTGGTGTCGCACGTTCAGCATCTCATGGCGGAGGGCCTCGCGCCGTGCCGGGTCCGGGTCGCCCTGGCGCAGCAGGTCGGCGCTCGCGAGCTCGAGGCGCGCGAGTTCGGCGTCGAGCATCGCGGCGCGGACCGGATCCGCGACGCCGACGTGGCGCGGCACCGCGGTGTACAGCGCCCGTCCGACGATCCCGCTCCCCACCACGACCACCATGACGAGCGACAGGACCCCGGCGAGTCCGCCGAACGCGAAGCCCGAATGCAGGATGACGAGATAGGGCCCGAGCAGTCCCGCGACGACGTGCAACCGCATCGCGTCGCGCATCGTCGTGTCGGGCGCGGCGAGCGCGCGTTTGCGACGACCGTAGTCGACGGCCGCGAAGAGCATCAGCAGGATCCCCGCGACCCCAAGGAGGTGCCCGGGCCAACTGCTCGCCCAGGCGTGTCCGTCCTCGCGCGCCACCGCGTACACGGCGGTCGCGAGCAGGGCGGCGCCTCCGCCGGCGACGGCGTCAGCGATGGGCGGCCGCATGGTCCCCCACATGCGCGGCGCAGAACGCGAGCAGGAGGTCGAGCGCATGATCCGGCTCCGCCTCGAGCACGGGACGCAGCGCCGAGATGTCGACCTCCTCGCCGATCAGGTGCGCGAGCGCATGCGAGACCGACTGGTCGCCCATCACCACGGCGCCGACGATCGTGCGACCGCTGACGACGACGCGCAGCCGGTCGCCGCGCCGGGCGCCGCGCACCTGCCATGCGTCCTCCCCCACCACCCAGCGTTCGCTCTGCCCGCGCGTGAGCGTGAGCAGGTCGGGGTCGTTGCCGGCGCCCACGGCGCCGATGATCGTCGCCGTCACGCCCCCCAGGCGCGTCACGTTGATCGGCGCGCGCTTGCGATGCGGCACGCGCACGCCGGCCATGTTCAGCCCCGCGATGCGCCCCTGCTGCGCGGCGCTCGCCCAGAGCGTATCGAGCGCGGCCGTGCGCGTGACGGGATCGTGCACCTGCGCGCAGTCCCCCGCCGCGAAGACATCGGGCGCACTCGTCTCGAGGAACGGCGACGTGAGGATGCCGCGGTCGGTCACGAGCCCGGCGCCCGTCGCGAGCGCGAGGCGCGGCCGCACGCCGATCGCGACCGCGAGGATATCCGCGGGGAGCGTCCGCCCGTCCTCGAGCCGCACTGCGACCAGACGCCCGCCCTCCCCGATCGCCTCGCGCACCCCGGCGCGGCGGTGGAGCGTCACGCCGTCCGCCAGCAGTCGCGCCTCGACGATCGCCGACTCCACCGGGTCGAGCACCTTCGACCAGTAGCGCTCGCCGCGCATGAGGTAGTGCGTCGCCACCCCTTGTGCGTGGAGCCCTTCGACGAGCTCGAGTGCGGTGCTTCCCCCACCGACCACCACGGCCGCCCTCGCGCGCTGCGCCCGCGCCACCAGCCCGCGCGCCTCGGCCAATCCGTCCACCTGCAGCACGCCGTCGAGCGATGCACCCGGGAAGTCGGCCTTGATGGATTCCGCGCCCGTCGCGAGGAGCAGTGCGTCGTACTCGATCCGTCGCCCCCCCGAGACGAGGAGTTCGTGCCGGTCGGGGTGCAGCCCCGTCGCCTCCCCCACGACGCGTTCGAGTGCGAGCGCGGCGACCTCGCGCGGCGACCGGATGGCGAGTGACGGTTCACCGACCTCACCCGTGAGCAGGTACGCGAGCCCGGGACGCGAGTAGAACGGGTCGGCTTCCGCGCTCACGAGCGTGATCCGCCCCGTCGGATCCGCCCCGCGGATCGCCTCGGCCGCGCTGAGCGCCGCTACGCCCGACCCGACGAGCAGGTAGCGCCGGCTCATGAGAGCGTCCCGCGCGGACACCGCGCCACGCAGCTCCCGCACAGGAGACATCGCCGGTCAGTGACGGCGAGCCCCTCACGCGCGACGGCCCGTACATCGATCCCCACCGGGCAGTTGTGCGAGCAGATCCCGCACTGCACGCACCGTCCCGGCTCCGCGACGACGAGCCCGCGACCGAGCAGGCGCACGCGCTCGGCATCCACGGGGAGCGTCGTCCCTGGTGCGGTCTTCGTGACGGTGGCGCGAGCCGGATGCCGCATGACTCCCCCTGTTGCCGCGTACACTAGCACCGCGAGATGAACCGGCGATGAACGGCGCACCGATCCGCGGCCGTGCTCGGGTCAGCGTCAGCCGGGCGCCTTCCACACCGGGAGATAGACGCGCGCCGTCGTCTCCTCTCGCGGGCCGGTCTCGATCACGAGCCGCCCGCCGGTGGACTCGATGCCGCTCGCGAGCACCGCGATCCCGAGACCGCCCATCTCCGTGAGGTCGGCGAGTCCGCGCGCGCCCGAAGGGGATGAGCGCCGCGGGGGCAACGTCGTCGCGTGCGTGCGGCCACCGACCTCGGCGATCTCGAGGCAGATCCACTCCCCGAGCGGCGCATCGAGCGGTCGGCGTCCCGAGGTCGCCGGCACATGCCAGGCGCGGAGGCGGATCCGCTCGGGACCCGGCACCGTATCGCGAGCGCGCACCAGCAGCGTGAGCACGATCTGCGTGACGAGCGCCGCCTCGGCGCGAGCCGGCGGCAACCCGTCCGCGATCTCGACCTCCACAGCGAGCTGGCTGGCGAAGAGGCGCGCGAGCACCGGTTGCAGGTTCGCGAGG
>JBGATT010000246.1:0-2696 GCA_044229035.1 Gemmatimonadaceae bacterium
GTCAAGCATGGATCTCTCCCTCGTCGTCCTCGCCGCGACCACGCTCGCGACCTCGCAGCCGTCCCTGCCGTCCCCCGAGTTCGACGGCCCGCGGCTCCCCGCCTCGCGCCTCGCCGCCGCGGTCACGCGCCCGGTGGGACCGGCCCCCGCGCCGCGCGACACCGTGATCGAGTACTCCAAGGCGTACTACCAGCGCCTCACCATCCACCGCTGGGGCAGCTACGCCATGCTGCCGCTCTTCACCGCCCAGTACCTCGTCGGCCGGCAGCTCTATGACGGCAACGTCGAGGGGAACGAGGATATCCATGGGGCACTGGCCTTGAGCGTCGGCGGACTCTTCGCCGTGAACACGGTCACCGGCCTCTGGAACGCGTGGGAGATGCGCGCCGACCCGAACGGTCGCGCGCGCCGCATCACGCACGTCACGCTCATGCTCCTCGCCGACGCCGGCTTCGTCACCACGGGGTTGCTCGGCGAGGAAGCGGAGGATGGGCCCGGCAATGCGAGCACGCACCGCAACGTCGCGATCTCGTCGATGGCCGTCTCCACCATCGGCTGGCTCATCATGACCGACCTCTTCCGAAAGGACTGATCGCGCGAGGTCCCGCCGGGACTTGACTTCCCGGCGGGGCTCGCCGATACTGGAATCACAACTGAAGCCCGTGGTCATTTGCCGCGATTGCCGCCACGCTAAAGAAAGTGCTAAAACGCGTTTCACCCGCGGCGTACGCCGTGGGTCTTTTCGTTTCCCACGTCGGCGCCCGAACACGTTGACCCGCGGCCCTCTCACCTGAGAGGGCCGTTTCGTTTTCCCACCAGAGGGACGCGCCGATGTCCACGCCCGAGACCCGCCAGCTCCGCTTTGCCCAACTGCCCCCGCTCCCGCTCGTGGGGGGCGTGGTGCGGCCGCACGCGACGATGGCGTACCACCTCGACGGCACCCTCTCGCCCCGGCGCGACAACGTCGTCCTCGTCCTCCATGCCCTCACCGGATCCGCCGACGCGCTCGGCGACTGGTGGAAGGGCGTGGTCGGGCCCGGCCTCGCGATCGACACCGACCGCTTCGCCGTGCTCTCGCCGAACCTCCTCGGCTCCTGCTACGGATCGAGCGGCCCCGGCACCCACGGTGAGCGCTTCCCGGCGCTCACGACGCGCGATCAGGCGCGCGCGATCGGCGTCCTGCTCGAGTCGCTCGGCATCGATCACGTCGCGCTCGTCACCGGCGGGTCGCTCGGCGGGATGGTCGCGCTCGAGTTCGTCGCCTCCTTCCCGGGCCGCGCGGAGCGCGCCGCGGTCTTCGCGGCTCCCGCGGCCACGCCGGCGGTCGCGATCGGCTGGAGTCATGTGCAACGCGAGGCGCTGCGCATCGGCGGCGAGGAAGGGCTCCAGCTCGCGCGCCAGGTCGCGATGCTCACCTATCGCACGCCGACCGGCCTCCGCGGACGCTTCGGTCGCCTCCGCGGCGCGCGCGGCGCATTCAGCGTGCAGGAGTGGCTGTGGGCGCACGGCGCCAAGCTCGACGCGCGCTTCGACCGCGCGAGCTACCTCGCCCTGCTCGACGCGATGGACACGCACGACATCGGCCGCGGCCGCGGCGGGATCGCCGAGCGTCTGCGCGAGTCGGGCACGGCGCTCACCGGCATCGGGATCCCGGGCGACCTCTTCGCCCCGGCGGAGGATGTGGCGGAGTGGGTGCAGGCCGCCGGCGGGACGTACCGCGCGATCGACTCCGAGCACGGTCACGATGCGTTCCTCATCGAGACCGAGGCCGTCGCGCGGATCCTCCGCGAATCGCTGGGCGCGCCGGCGGCGCGCATCCTGGAGGTGGCGTGATGTCGTCCCTCCCGGACCGGACCATCCGCGTCGCGATCGCCGGCTGCGGCACCGTCGGCGGCGCACTCATCGACCTGCTCGCGCAGCACGGGCCGGCGCTCACGCGGCGCACCGGGGCGCGGTTCGAGGACGCCCGCGTCCTCGTGCGCGACGCGGCGCTGCCGCGCTCGGCGGCGGTGCCGCGCGACCTCGTCACCGACCAGCTCGGCGACTTCCTCTCCACGCCGTGCGACGTGGTCGTCGAGGCGATCGGCGGTACGACCGTCGCCGGCGCGATCGCGCGCACGACGCTCGCCCGCGGCCGCCGGCTGGTGACGGCGAACAAGGCGCTGCTCCGCGCCGAAGGGCCGGCGCTCGCCGCGCTCGTCCGCGCGCACGCGTTCCAGGGTGCGGCCCTCGACTTCGAGGCCGCGGTCGGCGGCGGCGTGCCGGTCGTGCGGGCGCTGCGCGAATCGCTCGCCGGCCACGGGGTGCGCGCGGTGCGCGGCGTGCTCAACGGCACGACCAACTTCATCCTCACGCGCCTCGAGCTCGGCGCCACCTTCGCCGAGGCGCTCGCGGAGGCGCAGCGCGCGGGCTTCGCCGAGGCGGATCCGACGCGCGACCTCACGGGCCTCGATGCCGCCGACAAGATCGCGGTGCTCGCGTGGCTCGCGTTCGGCGTGGACCCCACCGCACTCGACGTGCGCGCCACGGGCCTCGGGGACGACATCGCGCATCGTGTGCGGCAGGCGCGGCTCGACGGCCGGGTCATCCGTCTCGTCGCGCAGGCCGAGCTCCGTGAGGACGGCGTGCACGCTTCGGTCGCGCCGGTCGCGCTCGATCCCGCACATGCGCTCGCGCGCGTGCGCGACGAGGAGAAC
>JBGATT010000099.1:0-12312 GCA_044229035.1 Gemmatimonadaceae bacterium
GGGCATCGGCGCGGTTGCGCGCGGCGCTCGTCGTCGCGCCCCGGGCGCGGGCCGAAGCGGCGATCGCCGCGGCCAAGCGCGTCGCGGCGGAGCGGCTCCCCGCGTACCTGGTGCCGGCCGAGTTCATGGTGCTCGAGCGACTGCCGCTCACCGCGCACGAGAAGGTCGATCGCCGCGCGATCGCGGCGATGGCGTCGGGTGCCGGGCTCGAGGCGTCGCCCGGCGACGGTCCGCGCACCGTCGCGCGCGCTGACGATCGTGCCGCGTCGCCAGCCCGGGTGCGCGCCCTCGAGTCCGCACTCGCCGCGATCTGGACCGATCTCCTCGGCGCGCCCGTCAGCGATCACCACGCCGCCTTCTTCGACGTCGGCGGCACGTCGCTGCTCGCGCTGCGCCTGGCCGAGGCGATCCGCGTGCGGCTCGGCGTCGAGCTGCCGATCGTGCGTGTGTTCGAGTTCCCGACCATCGCGCGGCTCGCGGCGCATCTCGCCGAGCGAGAGGCGGGCAGCGCCGGCGCCGCGCCGGCCACCGCGGCCGCCGCGACGTCCGCCGCGCCGCACGACGCGCGCGATCACCGCATCGCGGTCGTCGGCATGTCAGGCCGCTTCCCCGGCGCCGCGTCGCCCGAGGCGCTGTGGACGCTGCTGCGCGAGGAGCGCGACGGCGTGCGCCACTTCGCGCGCGACGAGATCGATGCCGCCGTCGCCGACCGCTTCGCGCCGCACTATTCGCCGGCGCGCGGCGTGCTCGACGGCGTCGAGGAGTTCGACGCCGAGTTCTTCGGCATGAATCCGCGCCTCGCCGAGATCACCGATCCGCAGCAGCGCCTCCTCCTCGAGGCGGCGTGGGATGCGTTCGAGGATGCGGGCATCGTGCCGGGCGATGGCGAGCGTCTCACCGGCGTCTACACCGGCGTCTCGCACAACGCCTACGCCGCGCACAACCTGCGCTCGCACCCCGAGCTCGTCGAGGCGCTCGGCGATGCGGCCGTGCTCTTCCAGAACGACAAGGACTACTCGGCGCTCCACATCGCGCACCGCCTCGACCTGCATGGGCCGGCGATGGCGGTGCAGACCTCGTCCTCGACGTCGCTCACCGCGATCGCGATGGCGGTGCAGGCGCTGCGCACCGGACAGTGCGACCGCGCGCTCGCCGGCGGCGCCGCGGTCGCCGTGCCGGTGGAGAGCGGGCATGCGCACGTGGAGGGCGGGATGTTCTCGCGCGACGGGCGCACCCGCACCTTCGACGCCGACGCGTCGGGCACCGTCTTCAGCGACGGCGTCGCGATGGTGCTCCTCATGCGCCTCGCCGACGCCGAGCGCGAGGGGCGCCGCATCCTCGGCGTGATCCACGGCGTGGGCGTGACGAACGACGGCGCGGGGCGCGCGAGCTTCTCCGCCCCCACGGTGCAGGGCCAGGAGCGCTGCATCGCGCGCGCCTTCGCCGACGCCGGCTGGCGCGCCGACACCGTGAGCTACGTGGAGGCGCACGGCACCGGCACGCCGCTCGGCGATCCCATCGAGGTCGAAGCCCTCAGCCGCGCCTTCGCCCGCACCACCGATCGCCGTCGCTTCTGCTGGATCGGCTCGTTGAAGTCCAACATCGGGCACCTCACCGCGGCCGCCGGCGCGGCGAGCGTGATCAAGGTGCTCCTCGCCATGCGGCACGGCTTCATCCCGCGCACGTTGCACGTCGAGACGCCCAATCCGGCGATCGACTTCGCGCGCTCGCCGTTCCTCGTCGTGCGCGACGGGATCGCCTGGGAGACCGAGGGTGCGCCGCGCCGCGCCGGCGTGAGCTCGTTCGGCGTGGGTGGCACCAACGTGCATCTCCTCCTCGAGGAGTACCGCGCTCCCGCGGCCGCGCCGGGAGCGAAGTCGGCGTCGCTCGCGACGGGACGCGCGGTCGCGCCGGCATCGCCGCGCCTGCTCTTCGTCTCGGTGCGGACGCCGGGCGCCCTCCGCGGCCGCGCACGCGACCTCGCCGCGGCGCTGCGCGCCGCGCCCGACGTGCCGCTCGATGCGGTCGCCGCCGAGCTGCGCGACGGTCGCCGCGCCTTCGAACGGCGTGCGGTGGTCGTCGCCGCCACGCGTGACGCGGCGATCGAGGCCTTCGACGCCATCGCCGCGCAGGAGGAGACCGCGCCGCGCGTGACCTCGCGCGACGCGATCCTCCTCTTCCCGGGCCAGGGCACGCAGACGGCCGGGGCGGGGAAGGCCCTCCATGCGACCGACGCCGTCTTCCGCGAGGCGATCGAGCGCTGCATCGCCGCGGCGGGCCGAGTGCGCGGGAAGTCGCTCCGGCACTGGCTCTTCGCGAGCGATGCCGCCACCGTCGAGCAGCTGCGCGCGACCGACATCGCGCAGCCGGTGCTCTTCGCGCTCGAGTACGCGCTCGGGCACCGGCTCCTCGCGGCGGGGCTCCGTCCCACCGCGATGGTGGGCCACAGCATCGGCGAGTTCGCGGCGGCCGCGCTCGCCGGCGTGATGTCGCCGGACGACGCGATGCGCGCCGTGGTCGCGCGCGGCCGCCTGATGGCGGAGATGGCGCCGGGCGCGATGCTCGCGGTGCGCCTCCCCGCCGAACAGTTGCGGCCGCGGTTGGGTGCGGAGGTCGTCATCGCCGCCATCAATGCCCCGCGGCTCTGCGTCGTCGCCGGCCCCGACGCGGCGATCGCCACGCTCGAGGTGGCGTTGATGGTCGATGACATCGGCTGCCGCCGCCTCCAGACCTCGCACGCCTTCCACTCGCCGTCGATGGACGACGCGGCGCGGGCCTTCGAGGCGGTGATGCGGTCGGTGCCGTTGCGCGCGCCGACGATCCCCTTCGCGTCGTGCGTGACCGGCGCCCCCATCACCGCCGCCGAGGCGACCGACCCGGCGTACTGGGGACGTCAGCTCCGCGAGCCGGTGCGATTCGCCGATGGCCTCGCCGCCCTTGCCGGCGACCGGTCGGTCGTGCTCATCGAGGCGGGGCCGCGCGAGTCGCTCACCGCCCTCGGCCTGCAGATCCTCGGGAGCCACGCGGTCGGTGCGGCACTGCTTCCCGCGCGCGACGCGACGACCGAGCACCGTGACTTCCTGTCATCCATCGGCACCCTCTGGCGAAGTGGCGTGGATGGGTTGACTTGGCACGCGTTTGACGGTCTCTTGACCAGCTCACATGCCCATCTTCCCGGATACCCATATGAACGTCGGCGGCTGTGGGTCGAGCCGGCGCGTTCGGAGGGGGACCGGACCCATCGGCACACGGGTGCGCGCGACCTGCGCGGCCTGCTCCAGGACCAGCTCCATCTCATCCACGACCAGCTTGGCGTGTTGCGCAGCGTGACCGCGGATCCATCGGCGACGGGAGCGATGGGATGACCACGCCCGCCATGCGCGCGTCCGTCGCGGCCCTGATCGAGGAGCTCACCGGCATCACCGCGGACCAGCTCGACCCGGCGACGCCGCTGGCCGAGCTCGGCCTCGACTCGCTCACGCTCACGCAGCTCGCGTCGCGCCTGCAGCGCCGCTTCGCGATCACCATCGGCTTCCGCGAGTTCTTCACCACCACGCGCACGATCGACGCGGTCTGCGCGCGCATCGCGGCGTCGGGGGCGGCGGCCGAGGCGCCGACGCCCGCGCCCGCTCGCGACGTGGCCGAGCAGGCGAGCACGGCGATCTTCGCCCGCGCCGCGACCGGCGATGGCGCCGCCGCGATCGTCCCGATGATGGTCGCACAGCTCGAGCTCATGGCCGCGCAGTTGCAGGCCGTCGCCGCCGCCGAGGGGATCGCGCTGCCGGTCGCGCCCGCGACGAGCGCGCCGGTGGCCGCGCCCGCGGCCCCCGCCGTCGCGATCGCCGCGGCACCTCGTCCGGCAGACCGTCCGGCACCTCGTCCCGCACCCGTCGCCGCGACGACCGGCGGCGCGGAGCCCGGCGCGCTCACGCCGCACCAGGAGGCCGCGGTCCGGCAGTTCGCCGAGGCGTGGAACCGCAAGACCGCGAAGTCGAAGGCGATGGTCGGCGCGCAGCGCGGGGTCCACGCCGACCCGCGCACCGCGAGCGGGTGGAACGACCAGTGGAAGGAGATCGTGTATCCCCTCGTCGTCGATCGCTCCGACGGCGCGTACCTCTGGGATCTCGACGGCAATCGCTACATCGACCTGCTCAGTGGCTTCGGTCCGACCTTCTTCGGGCACAACCCGCCGTTCATCGTCGCCGCGCTGCGGGCGCAGCTCGCGCAGGGCTTCGAGCTCGGGCCCTCCTCGCCGCTCGCGGGGGAGGCGGCGCGCCTCGTCTGCGAGCTCACCGGCGTGGACCGCGCGTCGTTCGTCTGCACCGGCTCCGAGGCGGTGCAGGCCGCGCTGCGCATCGCGCGCACGGTCACGGGGCGCTCGCGCGTGGTCACCTTCGCGGTGGACTACCACGGCAACTTCGACGAGGTGCTCCTGCGCGGGATCGACGGGCCGCGCGGCCCGCGCACCGTGCCGAGCGCCCCGGGCGTCCCGCAGCGCGCGGTGGACGACATGACGGTGCTCGAGTACGGCAGCGATCGCGCCCTCGAGTACATCCGCGCGCATGCGCACGAGCTCGCCGCGGTCCTCGTCGAGCCGGTGCAGTCGCGGCATCCGGCGCTCCAGCCGCGCGACTTCCTCCACGCGCTGCGCGGCATCACGCGCGAGTCGGGCGCGGTGCTCATCCTGGACGAGGTCGTCACCGGCTTCCGCGTGCATCCGGGCGGTGCCCAGCACCACTTCGGCATCGAGGCCGATCTCGTCACCTACGGGAAGGTGCTCGGCGGCGGGCTCCCCATCGGCGTCGTCGCCGGCCGGCGGCCCTTCATCGACGTGCTCGACGGCGGCCCCTGGGCCTTCGGGGACGAGAGCGCGCCGGAGCAGGGCGTCTCGTTCTTCGCCGGCACCTTCGTGCGCCATCCGCTCGCGCTCGCGGCGACGGTCGCCACGCTGCGCTACCTGCGCGACGCGGGACCCTCGTTGCAGGCCGACCTCAACGCGCGCGCGGCGCGCTTCGTCGCCGCGATGGCCGCGGTCGCGCGCGAGACGCAGGCGCCGGTGTCGATCGAGCACTTCGGCTCGATCATGCACCTCAAGGCCACCGACGCGCGCCACCCGCTCAACACGTTCCTCTGGCACTTCCTGCGCGACGAGGGCGTGCACCTGCTCGAAGGCTTCCCGACCTATCTCACGCTCGCGCACAGCGAGGACGACCTCGCGGCGGTCGTCGCCGCCTTCCGTCGCGCCATCGCGCGGATGTTCGCCGCGCGCTTCTGGACCTCGCCCGCGGCCGCGCCGGGCATCGCGCCCGCCGCCGAGCGCTTCAGCACGCCGCCGGTCCTCGGCGCACGGCTCGGGCGCGCCGCCGACGGCTCCGCCGCCTGGTTCGTCGAGGATCCCGCCACGCCCGGACGGTACGTGCAGGTGGACGCCTGATGCCGACCACCGGGACGCCGCTCGATCCGTTCGCCGGCGGCGCGCTGCTCGCCTCCGCGCCCACCACCGACGCCCAGCGCGAGGTGCTCGCCGTCGCGCGCCTCGGCGACGACGCCAACCTCGCCTACAACGAAGGGACGCAGCTCACGCTGCACGGCCCGGTCGATCGCGCGCGCCTGCTCGCCGCGCTCGACGCGGTGCATCGCCGCCACGAGTCGCTGCGCATGACTTTCAGCAAGGACGACGAGGCGTTCTTCGTCTGGGACCGCCCGCTCGTGGTCGAGGAACGCGCGACCGTCCCGAGCGAGCCGTTCGACCTCGACGAGGGGCCGCTCTTCCGCGCCATCCTCCTCGAGGGTGCGCCCTTCCGCACCGAGCTCGTCCTCCTCGCGCACCACCTCGCCTGCGACGGCTGGTCGCTCGGCGTGGTCGTGCAGGAGCTGCTGACGCTCTATCGCGATCCGGCGGCCGTGCTCGACGAGGCCCCGCGCTTCACGGCATACGCGCAGCGCGACCGCGCGCCCATCGCACCCGAGACCGAGCAGTTCTGGCGCCGGCAGTTCGAGGGCTCGGTGCCGCGGATGGAGCTCCCGGCCGAGCGCGCGCGCGGCCCGGTGCGCGACTACCGTGCCGCGCGCGTGGATGTGGAGGTCGATCCCGCGCTCGTCACCGAGGTGCGACGCTTCGCGGCGAGGCAGCAGGTCACCTTCGTCGCGGCGATGCTCGCCGGCGCCGCCGCCACCGTCAGCCGCCTCTGCGGCGAGGACGACGTGGTGCTCGCGCTCCCTTCCGCCGGCCAGGCGACGCTCGGCATGCCGGGACTCGTCGGGCACTGCGTGAACGTCCTGCCCGTGCGCCTCTACGTCGATGCGCAGGAGCCGGTCGGGGCGTTCGTGCGCCGCGCGGGCACGCGCCTCCTCGACGTGCAGGAGCATGCGCGCTTCACCCTCGGCCGCCTGCTCCGGACCGTCGCGCTCCCGCGCGTCCCGGGCCGCATCCCCGTCACGCCGGTGATGTTCAACGTCGACCAGGGGCTCAAGCTCGACACCCTGCTCGCCGGCACCGCGCTCCGCGGCGAGGTGCGCACCATCCCGCGCGTCGCCGAGTACTTCGAGCTCTTCCTCAACCTCGTGCAGCACGAGGGGCGTCCGCTCGTCATCGAGTGCCAGTACAACGCGCACTGCTTCGGCGAGGCGCTGGTGCGCGAGTGGCTCGCCGGCTACGTCGCGCTCCTCGCGTCGATGGTCGCCGATGCCGACCGTCCCGCCGCCGCGCTCGACCCGATCCCGCCGGCCACGCGCGCGCGGCTCGACGGGGAATGACAGGGCCCGGCGCTCGCCGCCGCGCCGCCGGCGACGGTGCACGAGTGGATCCTGCGCACCGCCGCCGCCTCGCCCACGGCCATCGCCGTGCGCGACGCCGAGGGGTCGCTCACGTACGCGGAGCTCGTCGCGCAGGCGCGCGCGCTCGGTGAGCAGCTCAAGCGCGCCGGCGTCGCTCCCGGCGATCGCGTCGCGCTCTCCGTCTCGCGGTCGCGCGCGCTCCCCGTGGCGCTGCTCGCCACGCTCGCGGCCGGCGCGACCTACGTGCCGATCGACCCCGAGTATCCGCGCGACCGCGTGCGCTTCATGCTCGAGGATGCGGCGCCGCGCGTCTGGCTCGTCGAGGGATCGCTCCCCGACTTCGCGCCGCCGGGCACGACGGTGCTCGACCTCGCGGCGCTCGCCACCGGCGAGCAGGCGCCAGTCGGCGCGAGCGACGCCGTCCTCGCCGCCGACATCGCCTACCTGATCCACACCTCCGGCTCCACCGGCCGGCCGAAGGGCGTGCTCGTCCCGCATGCGGCGGTGACGAACTTCCTCGCCGCCATGGCCGCGGCGCTGCCCATCGGGCCCGGCGACCGCGTCCTCGCGCTCACCACGCTCTCGTTCGACATCGCCGCGCTCGAGCTGCTCCTCCCGCTCGTCACCGGGGCGAGCGTCTTCGTCGTGGACCGCACCACCGCGCGCGACCCGCGCGCGCTCGCCGACGCGATCGCCGCGCAGGGCATCACGCTCATGCAGGCGACGCCCTCGACCTACCGGATGCTCCTCGACGACGGCTGGGTCCCCCCGGCCGGGCTCAAGGCGCTCTGCGGCGGCGAGGCGCTCCCCGCCGAGCTCGCCGCGCGGCTGCGCCGGGGCGTCGCGCGCCGCTGGAACGTCTTCGGGCCCACCGAGACGACCATCTGGTCCACGCTGCAGGAGGTCGCCGCCGTCGACGCGGTGGTCCCCATCGGGCGTCCCATCGCGCGCACGCAGGTCGAGATCGTCGATGCGCGCGACCGCCGCGTGCCGGTGGGCGTGCCGGGCGAGCTGCTCATCGGTGGCGACGGCGTGGCGCGTGGCTACCATGCGCGGCCGGAGCTCACCGCCGAACGGTTCGTCGCGCATCCGCTCGCGCAGGGTGGGCGCATGTACCGCACCGGCGACCTCGCCGCCTGGCGCCCCGACGGCACGCTCGTCTTCCTCGGACGCGCCGACGCGCAGGTGAAGATCCGCGGCTTCCGCGTGGAGCTCGGCGAGGTGGAGTCCGTCCTCGCGGCGATGCCCGAGGTCGCGGTCGCCGGCGCGCGGCTCTGGGATGACGGCCTGGGCGAGGCGCGCATCGCGGCGTACGTCGTGCCCGCGGCCGGCCGCACGGTCGATGCCGAGGCGATGCTGCGCCGGCTCCGCGCGCTCCTGCCGTCCTACATGGTGCCGCAGCATCTCGTCACGCTCGCCGCGATGCCGCTCACCCCCAACGGCAAGCTCGACCGCGCCGCCCTCCCGTCACCGATGACCGTCGAGGACACGCCCGACGATCCGGCCGAGTGGTCGGAGCGCGAGCGGCTCGTCGCGCGCGTCTGGGCGGACGTCCTCGGCACCCCCGTCACGCGCCGCGCCGCCGACTTCTTCGCGCTCGGCGGGCATTCGATCCTCGTCGGTCGCGTGATCTCGCGCCTCGAGCACCAGCTCGGCGTGACGATCGGCCTGCGGCGCCTCTTCGAGCAGAGCCGTCTCGAGGACTTCGTGCAGGCCATCCCGCAGTCGCGCGTGAGCGGCGCCGCGTACGAGGAGCTGAGCCTGTGATGATCCGCGACCTCCTCGCGCGGCTGCACGATCGCGGCGTCGGCCTGCGCGCCGAAGGGGACGAGCTGAAGGTGCGCGCGCCGAAGGGCGCGCTCACGCCGGAGGAGGTGCGCCTCCTCAAGGAGCACAAGCCGGCGCTCGTCGCCGAGCTGCGGCGCGCGGGGCGGTGGGGCGTGGAGGTCTCGGGGCAGCTCGAACGGCTCTGGTATCTCGATCGCCTCCAGCCCGGGCTCACCGGATGGGTGCTCCAGGGCGCCGTGCGCCTCGAAGGCCCGCTCCGCCCCGACCTCTTCAAGGCGGCGGTGCGCGAGTTCGTCGAACGGCACGACCTCGGGCGCGTGCACCTGCGCACCGCCGCGGGGCGCCCCTTCCTCGACTTCGCCCCCGAGACCGTCTTCTCGTACGACGAGCTCGAGGCGGCGGACGTCCTCGCCGACCCGAACGACCCCGCCGCGCTCCTCACCTGGGTCGCCGATGCGGGACGCACGTCCATCCCGCTCGACCAGCCGCCGCTCATCCGCTTCACGATGCTGCGCGTGAGCGACGAGCTGCACCTGTTCAACATCCTCATCCATCACGCCATCTGGGATGGATGGGGCTTCGACATCTGCTACCGCGACATCGCCGATTGCTACGCCGCGCGGCTCGAGGGCCGAGCGCCCGTGCTCCCCGAGCTCACCGCGGGCTACGGCGACTACGTGCAGTCGCAGCGCGAGCGCGTCTCGGGCGACCGCGCGCGCGAGAGCGAGCGCTTCTGGGGCGAGGCGCTCGCCGCGCCACTCCCCGACCTCGAGCTGGTCGGTGACCATCCGCGTCCCCCCGAGGTGGGGTACGGCGGCATGCGCGTGCACTTCGAGCTGCGCGACGCCGACCTCGCGCGGCTGCGCGCGCTCGCGAAGGAGTCGCATGCCACGGTGTTCACGGTGGTGCTCGCCGCCTGGACCGCCATGCTGCACCGCTTCACCGGGCAGGAGGACCTCATCGTCGGCGTGCCGGTGCAGGGACGCCACGAGCCGCGCTTCGACGAGGTGGTCGGGTTCTTCGTGAACACCATGCCCATCCGCGCGCATCCGTCGCCGACGATGACCTTCCGCGCGCTCATGCGGCAGGTCGCCGACCGCACCATCGCGGCGCTCGACCACCAGGACACGCCGTTCGAGTGGCTCGTGCGCCGTCTCGCGCGCCGCGACCCGAGCCGCACGCCGATCTTCCAGACGCTCCTCACGCACCAGTACGCCGCCGACCGGCCGGGGCAGTGGGGCAACGTCCGCGTGCGGTCGATCAACCATCCGATCCACGCGACGACGTTCGACATCAGCATGTGGATGCGCGAGTACCATGACCGACTGGACTCCGGCATCGACATGCGCACCGACCTGTACGACGGGCGGTCGGTGGAGACGCTCGCGCGCGCCTTCGTCCGGCTCATCGTCGCCGCGGTCGCGGCGCCGGACACGCCGCTGCGCGACCTCCCGCTCCTCGACGCGGCCGAGGCGCGCGCCGAGACCTGCGGCCGGCGCGGCCCGCAGCGCGACCTCGAGTCCCTCGATTCGTTCCTCTCCGACATCGCGTCGCACGCCTATCGCTCGGCGCAGCGCGTCGCGGTGGAGGACAGCGAGGGCGCGGTGCGCTACGGTGAGCTCTGGACGCGCGCCGGCGCGGTCGCCGCCGCCCTCCGCGCGCGCGGGCTGCGCCCCGGCGACCCGGTCGTGATGCTCGTCGAGCGCGACCGGCATCTCCCCGCGCTCCTCCTCGGCATCCTGCGCGCGGGCGCGAGCTATCTCCCGTTCGATGCGAGCTACCCCGTGGAGCGCCTGCGCTTCATGGCCGAGGACGGCGGCGCGCACCTCGCCATCGTCGACGGCGGCACGCGCGGCCTCGCCGAGGAGATCGGCCTCGTGCCGCTCGCCAAGGACGACCTCATGATGTCCGCGCCCACCGCGGGCGAGGTGCATCCCCGCGTCACCGACGTCGCCTACCGGCTCTACACGTCGGGCTCCACCGGGCAGCCCAAGGCCGTCGCCGTCACGCACGGCGCGCTCTCCAATTTCCTCGCCGGGATGCAGGACCTCCTGCACCTCACCCCCGACGACGTGCTGCTCGCCGTCACGACGATCGCGTTCGACATCTCGCTCCTCGAACTGCTCCTCCCGCTCGTGAGCGGCGGGCGCGTCGTCATCGCCTCGTCGGACGAGACGCTCAACGCGCCGGCGCTCGCGCAGCGCATGCGCTCCAATCAGGTCACGGTGATGCAGGCGACGCCGGCGACCTGGCGTCTCCTGCTCGACGACGGATGGCCGGGGCGGCTCCGCGTCGCGCTCGCCGGCGGCGAGGACCTCCCGCGCGGCGTCGCCGACGGGCTGCTCGACCGCTGCGACACGCTCTGGAACATGTACGGGCCCACCGAGACGACCGTCTGGTCCACCGCGCATCGCGTGGTGGACCGCGAGGGACCGATCCCCATCGGCCGGCCGATCCTCAACACGAACGTCTACGTCCTCGACGACCAGCGGCGCCCCGTCCCGCAGGGCATGCCGGGCGAGGTGTGGATCGGCGGCGCCGGTGTGGCGCTCGGGTACTGGAACCGGCTCGAGCTCACCGACGCGCGCTTCGTCCACGACCCCTTCTCCGACGTGCCGGGGGCGCGGATGTATCGCACCGGCGACGTCGGCCGGTGGCGCGCCGACGGCACGCTCGCCTTCCTCGGTCGCGTGGACACCCAGGTGAAGGTCCACGGGCACCGCATCGAGCTCGCCGAGGTCGAACGCGTGCTCGAGTCGCTCCCCGGCATCCGCCAGGCGACCGTCGACGCGCGTGGCGAGGTGGCCGACCGTCGCCTCATCGGCTGGGTCCTCTTCGATGACGGGCTCGACGACCCGCCGACCTCGTCCGAGCTGCGCCGGGAGTTGCGCACGCGCCTCCCCGCCTTCATGGTCCCTGCGATCCTCGTCCCCGTGACCGAGATGCCGCTGACCCTGAACGGGAAGGTCGACCGCCGCCGTCTCCCCGACCCGACGCGCACCGCCGCGACGGACCGCACGGAGTTCGCGCCGCCGCAGGGGCCCATGGAGGAGGCGATCGCCGCCGAGTGGCGCCGGCTCCTCGACCTCCCGCAGGTCGGCCGCCACGACAACTTCTTCGAGCTCGGCGGCTACTCGCTGCTCTCGCTCCAGGCGGTCGCCGCGGTCGAGCAGCGCACCGGGCGTCGCATCGACCCGCGCCGCTTCTTCTTCTCCACCCTCGCGCAGCTGGCCGAGTAGCCGTGCTCCCCATCCACTTCGGCGCGCGCGACAAGCAGCTCTTCGGGCTCTACGAGGAGGGGCACGCCCCGCGCCGTCGCATGGCGGTGGTGATCCTCAGCCCCATCGGCTGGGAGCACCTGCGCGCGCACCGCACGCTCCGCATCCTGTCCAATCGCCTGGCCGAGGCGGGCTACGATGTCCTCCGCTTCGACTACTCGGGCACCGGCGACAGCTGGGGCGACATCGGGCAGGGGCTCACGCTCGCGCAGTGGATCCGTGACGTGGAGGAGGCGATCGAGGAGGTCGGCGGGCTCTCGGGCTCGACGCGCGTCTCGCTCATCGGCCTGCGCGCCGGCGCGGCCATCGCCGCCGAGGTCGCCGCACGGCGGCCGCGCGGGATCGAGCATGTGATCCTCTGGGATCCGCCGATCGTCACCACCGAGGTGCAGACGCCGAGCAAGACCGACCGGACGCCGTACACCGACGTCCCCGACTCGCGGCTGCGCGCCGAGCTCGATGC
Organism: Gemmatimonadaceae bacterium; assembly: GCA_044229035.1. GTDB lineage: Bacteria > Gemmatimonadota > Gemmatimonadetes > Gemmatimonadales > Gemmatimonadaceae > Pseudogemmatithrix. Next base: position 12,307 of record JBGATT010000099.1, read on the forward strand.
GCTCAC
>JBGATT010000100.1:0-12196 GCA_044229035.1 Gemmatimonadaceae bacterium
GTCCCGAGGAGGCGCTCGTGCGCCTCGAACGCGACGTCGCCGCGTTCGAGCTGATCCTGCTCGACCTCCAGATGCCCGGCATCGACGGGATCGAGTTCGTGCGGCATCTCGCCCGGTTGCGCTACACCGGCGGCGTCGCCCTCATCAGCGGCGAGGACGAGCGCATCCTCCATACCGCGCACCGGCTGGCGAGCGCGCACGACCTCAAGGTGCTCGGTGCCCTCCACAAGCCGATCAGCCCGGCGCAGCTCGAATCGCTCCTGGGGGCGACGAGCAACGGCGCGCGCGCCGGCGCGCGGGCGCCTCGCAAGAGCTACGCGGTCGAACGTCTCGCCAAGGCGATCGCGCAAGGCGAACTCCTCAACGTCTACCAGCCGCAGGTGGAACTCGCCACCGGAGCGGTCGTGGGGACCGAGACGCTCGTCCGATGGCAGCACCCGGAGGACGGGATGGTCTTCCCGGACCAGTTCATCCCGCTCGCCGAGGAGCACGGCCTCATCGACGACCTCACGCGGGCGGTGCTCGAGCCTGCGATCGTGCAGGCGCATGCGTGGGAGCAGCAGGGGTTGGGCCTGCACGTCGGCGTGAACGTCTCGATGGACAACCTCGTCTCGCTCGACTTCCCGGACTTCGTCGCCAAGCGGCTCGCCGCCACGGGCACCTCGCATCGATCGCTCGTCCTCGAGGTCACCGAGAGCCGTCTCATGAAGAACGCGGTCTCCGCGCTCGAGATCCTCACGCGGCTGCGCCTCAAGCATGTCGGGCTCTCCATCGACGACTTCGGCACCGGGCATTCGTCTCTCGCGCAGCTGCGCGACATCCCGTTCGACGAGCTCAAGGTCGACCGCGGCTTCGTGCACGGCGCGGCGCACGATCCGGCCAACCGCGCGATCCTCGAAGGCAGCCTCGGCATGGCCCGCCAGCTCGGCATGCGGACCGTCGGCGAGGGAGTGGAGGATCGCGAGGACTGGGATCTCCTGCGCACGCTCGGCTGCGACCTCGCGCAGGGTTACTTCATCGCACGCCCGATGCGCGCCGAGGCGCTCCCCGCGTGGAAGCTCGAGTGGGACGCCAAGCGTGGCGCGCTCACGACCTGATATCGTTCCTCCTCCCGTCCCCAGCCCTTCTCCGCATGCTCAGACGACTGTTGCTCGCTGCGCTCGTCGCCGCCCCACTGGCCGCGCCCGTCCGCGCGCAGGGCGCGCCCCTGCGCGTCCCCGCCACCGTCGACACGCTCCCCAACGGCCTCACGCTGATCATCCACGAGGACCACAGCGTCCCCGTCGTGACGACCAACGTCTGGTTCCACGTCGGATCAGGGGACGAGAAGGTCGGGCGCACGGGTTTCGCGCACCTCTTCGAGCACCTGATGTTCATGGGGTCGAAGAACGCGCCGTACCCGCAGTTCGATCGCCTCCTCGAGGCCGCCGGTGCCAACAACAACGGCTCGACCAACGGCGACCGCACCAACTACTACGAGTCCGGCCCGTCGAGCGCCCTCCCGCTCATGCTCTGGCTCGAGGCCGACCGTCTTGGCTGGATGCTCGAGACGATGGATGGCCCCAAGGTCGATCTCCAGCGTGATGTCGTGAAGAACGAGCGGCGGCAGAGCGTGGAGAACCAGCCGTACGGGATCGTCGAGGACCACCTCGCGCCGGCGCTCTACCCGCCGGGGCATCCGTACTCGTGGAGCACCATCGGCTCCATGGCCGACCTCTCCGCCGCCTCGCTCGAGGACGTGAAGGACTTCTTCCGCACCTACTACGCGCCCAACAACGCGACGATCGTCGTCGCCGGAGCCGTGAAGGCCGACTCGGTGCGCCAGCTCGTGCGCACGATGTTCAGCGAGATCCCCCGCGGCCCGGCCATCACGCGCCCGGCCCCGGCCCCCTTCACGGTGCGCGACACCGTCATCGTGCTCGAGGATCGCGTGCAGCTCCCGCGGCTCTATCTCGCCTGGCACGGCGTGAAGGAGTACGCCGCCGACGATGCCGCGCTCGACGTGGCCGCCTACGTCCTGAGCGGCGCGCGCAACTCGCGCCTCACGCAGGCCCTGGTCTACGAGCGCGAACTCGCCACCAACGTGAACGCCTTCAACGGGTCGCAGCGGCTCGACGGCGAGGTGCAGGTGGTCGCCACCGCCCGGCCCGGCGTCGGGCTCGACACGCTCCAGCATGTCATCGACACCGAGCTGCGGCTGCTCGCCGCCCGCGGCCCCACCGCGCGCGAGCTCGAACAGGCCCGCAACGCCATCGAGGCGCAGTTCCTCCAGCGTCTCGAGTTCTCCTCCGCCAAGGCCGATCGGCTCAATGCCTACTTCTACGCGCATGGCACGCCGGACTGGTTCCAGCAGGACCTCGAACGTTACCGCCGTGTGACCGCCGCCGACGTCCAGCGCGTCGTGCGGCAGTATCTGCTCGGCACGCGCGTCACGCTGAGCGTCGTGCCCCAGGGCAAGACCGGACTCGCCGCCACGCGGAGGATCGTCCAGTGACCCGCCGTCCCCTCGCGCTCGCCGCGCTCGCCGCGTTCGCCCTGTTGCCGCTCGGCGCGGCACAGGCCCAGCAGGCCGCCTTCGATCGCACCCGCCCGCCCGCGCTCGGTGCGACCCCTGTCCTCACCGTGCCCGCCGTCACCGCGCGGCGCCTGCCCAACGGCCCGGCGGTGCAGGTCGTCGAACACCGCGAACTGCCGCTCGTTCAGGTCACGCTCACGCTGGCGGGTGGCGCGCGCCTCGATCGCGACCTGCCCGGCCTCGCCACCTTCACCGCGAACCTCCTCGACGAGGGGGCCGGTCGGCGCGACGCCAATGCGCTCCAGTCCGAACTCGCGTTCCTCGGGGCCTCGCTCTCCACGAGCGCCAACTGGGATGTGACGACCATCTCGCTCAAGGTCGCCAAGCGGAACCTCGACGCCGCGCTCGACCTGATGGCCGATGTCGTCCTCCGGCCGACCCTCTCGGCCAACGACGTGCGCCGGCAGCGTGACCTTCGCCTCGCCTCGCTCCTGCAGGCGAAGGACCAGCCGGGCACGCTCGCGAGCCTCGCCTTCAACCAGGCGCTCCACCCGGACGGTCATCCGTACCGCGCCGCGCTCGGGGGCGACTCGACGTCCACCGCGCGGCTCGACTCCGCCACGGTGCGCGCGTTCTACGAGGGCAGCATCCGCCCAAATCGCGCCACCTTCCACGTGGTCGGGGACATCAGCGCCGACGAGGCCGAAGCGGCGCTCGGCAAGCGCTTCGCCGCATGGCGCGCCAACGGCCCCGAGCGCCGGCCCGCGCCGGTCCTCGCCGCGGCCGCCAGGCCGCAGGGCCTCCAGCTGATCCTCGTCGACAAGCCCGGGGCCGCGCAGTCCATCATCACCGTCGGCACCACCGGCGTCGAGCGCACGAGCGCCGACCTCGCGGCCATCGAGGTCATGAACACGATCCTCGGCGGCTCCTTCTCCTCGCGCCTCAACTCCAACCTGCGCGAGACTAAGGGCTACACGTACGGGATCAGCTCGGGATTCGCGTATCGCCCGCTCGCGGGACCGTTCACCATCAGCTCCGCCGTCCGCACCAATGTCACCGACAGCGCGCTCGTCGAGATCTTCAAGGAGATCGGCGCGATCCGTGACGCCCCGGTGAGCGCGGACGAGCTCGCGCGCGCCAAGGCGTATCTCGCGCTCGCCATCCCCGGCGACCTCGAGACCACGTCGCAGATCGCCAGCGAGCTCGCGTACCTCGCCAACTGGAACCTGCCCGTGGGCTGGCTGCAGGAGTACGTCACGCGCATCGGCCAGGTCACCGCCGCCGACGTGCAGCGCGTCGCGCGGCAGTTCCTCCCGGCCCAGCAAGGCTACGTCGTCGTGGTGGGGGATCTCGCCAAGGTCCGTGCGGGCATCGAGGCGCTGCGCCTCGGCCCCGTCACGGTGCGCGAGGTCGGCGCCATCGCCCGCGAATGACCGCACCGCGCCCCTTCCGCGTCGCGCTCCAGGGTGAGCTCGGCTCGTTCAGCGACGAGGCCATCCAGCAACTCTGGGGCGAGGAGGCGGAACGCCTTCCCTACCGCGACTTCGCGGATGTCACCGCGGCCGTCGCGGCCGGCATCGCCGACCGCGGCGTGCTGCCCATCGAGAACACCATCGTCGGCTCGATCGCCGGCAGCCACGATGCGTTGAGCGACCTCGCAGGCTTCCATGCGGTCGCCGAGACGGTGGTCGCGGTGCATCACTGCATCCTCGCCGCGCCGGGCACGCCGTTCGACGGCATCACCTCGGTGCTCAGCCACCCGGTCGCGCTCGCGCAATGCGGCCGCTTCTTCGCCGAGCAGCCGCAGATCCAGGTGCACGCGGTCTACGACACCGCCGGCGCGGCGATGGACGTGTCGCGCATCGCCGATCCCACGGTCGCGGCGGTCGCGAGCCGGCGCGCCGCCGCGCACTACGGCCTCGAGGTCGTGCGCGCCGACATCGAGGACCGCCCCGACAACCAGACGCGCTTCATCGCGATCGCGCGCGAGGCGGTGCCCATCGAGCGCGGCACGCCCGCGCGCACCATGATGAGCCTGCGCACCGCCGACACCCCGGGCGCGCTCCTCCGCGCCCTCACGCCCCTCGCCGAACACGGGGCGAACATCCGGCGCCTCGAGTCACGCCCCACCGGCGAACCGTGGACGTACCGGTTCTACATCGAGTTCGACCACGAGGCCGGCGACCCCGCCGCCGACGCCGTCGTGCGCGACATCATCGCCAACAGTCGCGACGCGCGCTTCCTCGGCACCTATCCGCGCTGGAACCCCGGCCGCCGCGGCAGCGTGGGCTGGAAGCGGACCTAGCGCGGAGCGCGCGCGTGGCGCGCGCCGCACGTCACGCCGGGCGGCGATACTCCGCGCTGATCACCGACTTGAGCCCGCCGCGCACGTTGAAGTCACCGACCACCTTGAGCGACTTCGGCCGCACCTTGGTGGCCAGGTCGTCGAGGATCCGGTTCACGACGCGCTCGTAGAAGATGCCGTCGTTGCGGAAGCTCCAGAGATAGAGCTTCAGGCTCTTGAGCTCGATGCACTCGGCGCCCGGCACGTACGTGATGTTGATCGTCGCGAAATCCGGCGCGCCGCCCTTGAGCAGCGCAAGCTCCGCCGCGTCGGTCTCGATGCCGCCCAGCGGGCAGAGCGACGTGAACTCCGGCGTGGTCATGAAGATCTCGTAGTCCCGGTCGGGATACGGATTGGGGAACGTCTCGAGCAGTTCGGGCTGCGGCATGAGCGGATGGGAAGGTGAGGGCCGCGAGGGCGGCACCGGGCGCTCAGCGATCGCGGAGGCGCCGGGAATGATCATCGAGGACGCGGCGTTCCTCGTCGGTGAGCCGGTCGATCCCCTGCGCGGAGATCTTGTCGAGGATCGCGTCGATCGTCGGCACGGGCGACGGCGGCTCCACCTTGGCGCGGCGGCGCGGGGCGGCGCGACGCGCGGCCGCCGCATTCGTGCGGGAGACGACGTCGTCGATCGACTCGCGCTCGCGGGACCGGGAGCGCGGCATCGACTTCGGCACCGCGCGCGGCGGTTGGTCCTCGGGTGGCTCGTCGGGCAGCGCGGACACGCCCTCGCGGAAACGTTCCACCGAGAGCACGGGGGTCGCGCGCACGAACAGCCAGGCCGTTGCCACGCCGCCCAGGTGTGCGAGGAAGGCGAGGCCGCCGCCATCGCCAGAGCGCAGGCCCACGAGCAGGATCATCGCGCCCACGATCGACGTCAGCCAGCGCCCCGAGACCTCGAAGCCGCCCGCGGTGCCGTGCTTGTCCGCGCCCCAGCGGAGCGCGTATCCGGCCAGCGAGGCGAAAGCCGCCCCCGAGGCCCCGAGCAGCAGCGCATCGCTCCCGGAGAGCAACTGGAGCATCCAGCTCCCGAGTCCGGCCATCGCGAGGAAGGCCGCGAAGCGGCGCGCGCCCCACCATGCTTCGAGCCGCGACCCGAAGAGCGCGATCGCGTACGCGTTGAGCAGCAGCAACGACAGGTGCCGATGCACGAGCGGGAAGGTCAGCGTCGTCCACCAGCGACCCGACTCGAGGTCGATGCGCCGGAAGCCGAGCACCGCCTGCACGTCGGCGGGCAGCACGACCGTCCACTGCAGGAACTCCACCGTGAGGAGCAGCGCCACCGTCCATGCGACCACGCGGGGCAGTCGCGGCATCCGCGAGCGCCCCGGGTCCGGCATGGTCGGCAGCGACGCCCCGGCCATCGCCTATCGCAGTCCCGTCGGCGGCGGCAGGCGGAGGCCCAGCCGGGTGTCGGCGTGCGCGGCGACCGCCTGTTCCAGCACGCTCGCCCACCGCCGGTCGAGGACGTTGTACGCGTCCGGCGACTGGTACGGATGGATCACCACCTGCGTCTCCGCGCTCACGGCGTGCACCTCCTGCACGAGCCGCAGCAGCTGCGAGTCCGGCGTGTCCTCCTTCGCCACCAGCACCAGGGCGTGCGCGCACTTCGCGGCCGCGGCCACGCCGATCGTCTGGATCGCGCGGTCGAACGAGGCCTCTCCGCCGCCGAACTCCACCGTCACCTGCACCATCGCGAGGAACGGGAGCAGCTCGCCCAGCGCCTCCGGTCGCTGCCCGTCGGTATCGAGCATCACCGGCAGCTTCGGCTTGGACGCCGTGAAGGCGGAGAGCAGGAAGGGCACGCTCCCCAGGGGATCTCGTCCGCCGATCACGATCGAGTGGAACACCGACCGCGACTGCTGGCGGTCCAGCTCGCGGGTGAGCGCCGAGGCGATGTACATCGTCGCCGTCTCCGCCTCGCCGGCGAAGCGCACGAACAGCTGGCGCCGTCCGGCCCACGGCCCGAGGGACTGCACGCCCGCCGGCACGCCCGCGAGCGCTGCGGCCACCACCGTTGCCACGTCGTTCATCCGTTCTCTCCGTTCAGTCGTCGAGTGCCGCGCGCGCGATGCGCTCGCACAACTCGGGGAAACCCACGCCATCGGCCTGCGCCGCCTGCGGCACCAGGCTCGTTCCGGTCATGCCCGGGAGCGTGTTCGCTTCCAGGCAGTAGAGCCCACCATCCGGATGCAGGCGGAAGTCGATCCGCGCGCATCCGCTCAGCTTGAGCGCCTCGTACGCCACGCGTGCGAGTCGTTGCGTCTCGTCGCGCACGGCCGGTGCGAGCGGCGCGGGGAACAGCTCTTCCGCCATCCCGGCCGTGTACTTGCACTCGTAGTCGTAAATCTCGTGCTTGGGGATGATTTCGCCAACCGGCATCACCCAGTCGCCGAGGATCCCCACGGTCAGTTCCCGCCCCGGAACATAGGACTCCAGCATCACCTCGTCATCGTGCGCGAACGCCGTGGCGATCGCCGCCCCGAGCTGCTGGGTCGCTTTCACGATGCTGAGCCCCACCGTCGACCCCTGCTTCGACGGCTTCACCACGATCGGGAGGCCGAGCGCGGCCACCGCGCGCTCGGCGTACGCCGGCGTCTCCCAGTCCCGCGGATCCCCCGCGCGCACCATCCACCAGTCCGCCGTCGGCACCCCGGCCGCGCGGAAGACGATCTTCGACAGGTCCTTGTCCATCGCGAGCGCGCTCGCAAGGTGTCCGCTGCCGGTATACGTCACCCCCGCGAGATCGAACATCGCCTGGATCGTCCCGTCCTCGCCCGCCCCGCCGTGCAGGGCCATCCAGACCACGTCCGCCGCCCGCGCTGCCGGCAGCACCGCGAAGGCATCACCCGACGGATCGGCCTCGGTCACCTCGTGCCCGCGCGCACGCAGCGCGGCCGCCACGCGGCCGCCGCTCGAGAGCGACACCTCCCGCTCGGACGAGTCGCCGCCCTTCAGCAGCAGGATCCGCAACGCCGCCATCTCAGCGCGCCATCAGGAACTGGAGGAGATCCGACCGCGTCAGGATCCCCTGCACCGTGCCATGGTCGCGCACGAGCACCGCCGGATTGTTGCGGCCGAGCATCTTCACGGCCGCATCCACCGGCATCGCGACGTCCACCACCGGGAACGGATGGTCCATCACGTCCGCCACCGAGCGCTCGAGCACCTTCGTGTCCTCGAGCCCGCGCACGCTCAGCACGCTCTCGCTCACCGAGCCCACGCACGCCGCCCCGTCCATCACCGGGAGCTGCGACACGTTGTGCAGGCTCATCAACCCGAGCGCCTGGCGCACCGACGCGCCGGGGATCGTGCTCACCAGCGCGGGGATCTCGCCGCCCTTCGCCGCGAGCAGCTGCCCGAGCGTCATCTTCTCGGCGTCGAGCATCTGGTTCTCGCGCATCCATTCGTCGTTGAACACCTTCGACAGGTACCGCTCGCCCGTGTCGCAGAGCACCGTCACCACGCAGGCCTCGGGATCGTTGATCCGGCGCGCCACGCTCAGCGCCGCGTGCGCGATCATCCCCGCCGAGCCGCCGACGAACAGGCCCTCCTCGCGCGTGAGGCGGCGCGCCATCGCGAACGCGTCGCGGTCGCTCACGCTCTGGTACTCGTCGATCACGCTCATGTCCATCGCGCCGGGCACCTTGTCCTGCCCCACGCCCTCCACCTTGTAGGGCGCGCCCTGCGGCTTGTTCGCCCCGTTCGAGCGCCACACCTCGGCGAGGATCGATCCCACCGGGTCCGCGCCCACGATCTGCACCTTCGGGTTCATCTCCTTGAGGTACTTCCCCGTGCCGCTGATGGTGCCGCCCGTCCCCGCGCCCGCCACGAAGTGCGTGATGCGCCCGCCGGTCTGCTCCCAGAGCTCCGGGCCGGTCGTCTCGTAGTGCGCCTTCGGGTTGGTCATGTTGTAGAACTGGTTCGCGAGCACCGCGTTCGGCGTCTCGCTCGCGATCCGCTTCGCCATCGACGTGTAGCTGTCCGGGTGCTCGGCCGGCACCGCCGTCGGCGTGATGATCACCTCGGCGCCGAACGCCTTGAGGAGCCGCACCTTCTCCTGGCTCATCTTGTCCGGCATAGTGAAGATGCACTTGTAGCCCTTGAGCGCCGCCGCGAGCGCGAGGCCCACGCCGGTGTTGCCGCTCGTCGCCTCGACGACCGTGCCGCCCGGCTTGAGCTGCCCCGTGCGCTCGAACTCCTCGATCATCGGCAGCCCGATGCGGTCCTTCACGCTCCCGCCGGGGTTGAAGAACTCCGCCTTGCCGTAGACCGGCGTCCGGATCCCCTGCGTCACCCGCGAGAGACGGATGAGGGGCGTCCACGCGATCGTCTCGAGGACGTTCGCGTAGGGCTGGCGGTGGCGCGTGTGGTCGGTCATGGCCGGGAGGGGGGAGATGGGAGGAGTGAACTCAGGAGCGGCCCCGCGCCTCGGCGGCGAGATCCGCGAGGAGCGAGAGGGCTTGCAGCGGGGTGAGCGCGTTCGGGTCCACGCCCTTGAGACGCTCGACGAGCGGGTCGGTGACGGCGAAGAGCCCGAGCTGGTCGGTCGGCGCGCTCGGCGTCGCGCGGCGGGCCGTCCCGCCCACCCCGCCGAGCGCGGGCACCAGCTGCTCCCCCTCGAGCACGCGCAGCAGCGCGCGTGCTCGGGCGATCACCGGTGCCGGGAGCCCCGCCAGGCGCCCGACCTCGATCCCGTAGGACCGGTCCGCGCCCCCCGGCTTCAGGCGGTGCAGGAAGAGGATCCGCTCCCCGGCCTCCTGTACCGCGACATTATAGTTCCGAACTGATACGAATTCGTCCGCGAGCTGCGTCAGCTCGTGGTAGTGCGTCGCGAAGATCGTCTTGCACCCCACGCGCTCGTGCAGGTGCTCGCTCACCGCCCAGGCGATCGAGAGCCCGTCCCAGGTGGCCGTGCCGCGGCCGATCTCGTCGAGCAGCACGAGGCTCTGCGCCGTCGCCGTGTGCAGGATCGCGCTCGTCTCGCTCATCTCCACCATGAACGTCGACTGCCCGCGCACGAGGTTGTCGCTCGCCCCCACGCGCGTGAAGACGCGGTCCGCCACGCCCACCCGCGCCGACGCGGCCGGCACGTAGCTCCCCATCTGCGCCATCAGCACGAGCAGGCCGATCTGCCGCAGGATCGTGCTCTTGCCGGCCATGTTCGGGCCCGTGAGGATGATCATGCGCGCGTCGGGCGTGAGCGTGACGTCGTTGGGGATGAACTGGTCGCGCGGCATCATCCGCTCCACTACCGGATGCCGCCCGCGCACGATCTCCAGCGTCGGCCCGTCATCGACCACCGGCCGCACGTACCCTTCGCGCGCCGCCACCTCGGCCAGCGCGGCCAGCACGTCGAGCTCGGCGCACCGGCGCGCGATCGCCTGGAGCCGCGTCACCTGCGCCCCCAACCGCGCGCGCAGCGCCTCGAAGAGCTCGCGCTCGAGCGTCTCCATCCGCTCCGTCGCGTGCAGGACCTTCTCCTCGAACTCCTTCAGCGCCGGGGTGATGTAGCGCTCCGCGCCCGTCAGCGTCTGGCGACGCTGGTAATCGGCCGGCACGAGGTCCTTGTTCGCGTTCGTGATCTCGATGTAGTAGCCGAAGACGCGATTGTACCCGACCTTGAGCGACGCGATGCCCGTGCGCGTGCGCTCCTCCGCCTGCAACGCGGCGATCGCGTCCTTCCCGCCCGTCGCGACGGCACGCAGGTCGTCGAGGGTCGCGTCCACTCCGGGCGCGATCGTCTCGCCGTCGCCGAACGTGAGCGGGGGACGCGCCACGAGCGTGCGTCCGATCTCCGTGGCCAACTCCGGCGCGTCATCCCATCCGGCGGCCAGCGACGCGAGCGTCCCGCCCACCGCCGTCCGCCGCAGCGCCGCGATCACCTCCGGCAGCCGCGCGAGCGAGTCGCCCAGCGCCCGGACGTCACGCGGCGTCGCGCGGCCGGCCGCCGTGCGGCCCGCGAGGCGCTCCACGTCGCGCACGCCGTCGAGGGCCTCGCGCAGCGCGGCCCGTGCCAATGCGTCGGTGAACAGCGAGGTCACCGCGTCGAGCCGGGCCGTGATCGCCGTCACCTCGGTCAGCGGGGCGAGGATCCACTGCCGCAGCGCCCGCGCCCCCATCGGCGTCTGCGTCCGGTCGAGGACGCCGAGCAGGGTGCCGCTCGTGTCACCCGTCGCGCGCAGCGATTCGGTGAGTTCGAGGTTGCGACGCGTCATCTCGTCGAGCGGCATCGTGCCGCCCGGTCGCTCCACGATCGGCCGCGCGAGGTGCGGCAAGCCGCCGGGCTGCAACTCGCGCAGGTAGCGCAGCAGCGCTCCGGCGGCCCCCACCGCGACCGCATCGGCCGCACCGATCCCGAACCCCTCGAGCGATTGGACCGCGTACTGCGTGGCGAGCGCGTCCTCAGCGAGAGCCGGCTCGAACTCCCACGCCTCGCGCACCGTGAGCAGGGCACCGCTCGATGCCGCCAGCGTCTCGACGAGCGCCGTGGCGGCCGTCGTGCGGCCGTCCGCTCCACCCGCCACGAGCACCTCGCGCGGCGCGAGCCTGGCGAGCGATGCGTCGGCATCGCCCGCCAGGCAACGGACCAGACGCAGTTCGCCCGTGGAGAGGTCCGCCGCCGCGATCCCCACCTCGCCATCGAGCGCGTGGAGTGCGCAGAGGTAGTTGTTCCGCCCGACGTCGAGGAGGTCGTCGCTGAAGGCAGCCCCCGGCGTCACCGTCTCGATCACGGCACGCTTCACGATCCCCTTCGCGAACCGCGGATCCTCGATCTGCTCGCAGATCGCCACCCGGTGTCCCTGCTGCACCAGGCGACGCAGGTACTCCGACGCCGCCTTCACCGGCACGCCCGCGAGGGGGACTTCCATCGCGCCGCCGTTGTTCCGCGAGGTCAGCGTGAGGTCGAGCGCGCGCGATGCCACCTCGGCGTCCTCGTAGAACATCTCGTAGAAGTCGCCCATGCGGAAGAACAGGATCGCGTTGGGATGCCGCGCCTTGATCTCCCGGTACTGCGCCATCAACGGCGTCGCAGTGCCGCCGCTCACCCGCGCGGCGCCTCGACGAGGAACCCGTCGCTCTTCTCGCGCGCCTTGTACCGCTCCAGCGCGGCCGCGGCCGCCGCCCGCGTCGGGAACATCCCGAATCGCACCCGGAACGGCGCCGTCGTGCCGTCCACGCGCGCGTCGTAGCCACGTTCGCGCAGCTTCCGCACCAGCGCGTCCGCCTCCGCGCGCGTCCGGAGCGCGGCCGCCTGCACCGACCACATCGGCGCCGCGCTCGGGCGCGACAGCGGCGGCTTCGCGCCGATCGGCGCGCTGTCGCGCGCGGGGGTG
>JBGATT010000101.1:0-12096 GCA_044229035.1 Gemmatimonadaceae bacterium
CTCCTCTGGCGCCGCACCTACGTCACGCGCTTCGATCCCGCGCTGGTCGGGCGGGACGGTGCGCGCAGCGGACGCGCGGTGGTCGCCGGTCAGGTGGTGCATGACGTGCTCGAGCGCATCGGCGACGACGAGCTCGAGCTCGATCTGCTCCTCGAGCAGGCCATCGCGCGCTGGGACGAGGATGCGCCGGACGCCGAGAGCGACCTCGGCCGCCAGTACCGCGCCTTCCTGCGGACGCGCGTCGAGGCGGCCCAGCGCGCACCGGACTGGCAGGCGCTCGTCGCGCTGCCGAGCGCGCGGCGCGAACTCGCGTTCATGCGCATCCGCCCCGACGGCACCGCGATCAACGGCGCGTTCGACCTCGCGGCGATCGAGGGCGGCTCGGTGCGCATCCTCGACCTCAAGAACAGCAGCGCGTCAGTCGATGCGCTCGCGGAGCGGTACCGCGTGCAGGCCGCCGTCTACGCTGATGCCGCGCGCGCCATCTCCGGCGCCGCCGCCTGCCACTTCGCGCTGCTCGCCCTCCCGTCGGCGACGAGCATCCCTGTCGCGCCCATCGACGACCTCGAAGGACTCGTCGCGCGACTGCGGGGCTGACGCCGTAGATTCCCGGCATGACCGCCAAGCCTGCCGCCGCCGCGCTCCTGCTCGTCGCCACCCTCGTCGCCGCGGCCGCCGCGCGCCAGCCGCGCTCGGGGAATCCCATCCTCCCCGGTTGGTACGCCGACCCCGAGGCCCACGTCTTCGCCGGCGAGTACTGGATCCATCCCACCTACTCGGCGCGCTACGGCCAGCAGGTGTTCATGGACGCCTTCTCGTCCCGCGACCTCGTCACCTGGACGAAGCACGAGCGGATCATCGACACCGCCGCCGTGAAGTGGGCCAACCGCGCGATGTGGGCGCCGTCGATCGTGGAGAAGGACGGCTGGTACTATCTCTTCTTCGGCGCGAACGACATCCAGAGCGACACCCAGCCGGGTGGCATCGGCGTGGCGCGGTCGCGTTCGCCCGGCGGCCCGTTCGTGGACCACCTCGGCAAGCCGCTCATCGACAAGTTCCACAACGGCGCCCAGCCGATCGACCAGATGGTCTTCCGCGACCCGGCGGACGGGCAGTGGTACATCGTCTACGGCGGTTGGCGGCACTGCAACATCGCGCGGTTGAATGCCGACTTCACCGCGATCGTCCCCTTCGCCGACGGCAGCCTGTACAAGGAGATCACGCCCACCGGGTACGTGGAGGGCGCGTTCATGCTCATCAAGGACGGCAAGTACTACTTCATGTGGTCGGAGGGCGGCTGGACCGGCCCGAACTACGCCGTGGCGTACGCGATCGGCGACTCGCCGCTCGGTCCCTTCGAGCGGATCGGGAAGATCCTCCAGCAGGACTCCACCGTCGCGACCGGGGCGGGGCACCACTCGGTGCTGCACTCGCCGTCGGGGAAGTGGTACATCGCCTACCATCGCCGTCCGCTCGGCGAGACCGACCGCGATCATCGCGTCGTGAGTCTCGACGAGTTGCGGTTCGATGCGCGCGGGCGGATCGAACCGGTGCGCATCACGCGCGAAGGGGTGGCGGCGGACCCGATCGCGCGCTGACGGCCGCGCGGACCGAAGGTCGTCGGGGATTGCCGTATTGCGTGAGACGTTTTCCTCCGCATTGCTTGAGGAATGCGATCGACCTACTGAATACTGCGTGAGTCTGTGTTCCCCTGTCGGTCGAGGTGATGATGCGCTTCAGTCCGATTCCCCCGCTCATGCGACTCGCGATCACCGCTTGGAGCGCGATCGCGTCGCTTGCCCTGGAAGCGATGGGCGCGCAACCGTTGGTGACAGTGCGCGGTGCCGGAGCGACGTGCGCCAACTGTGAGTTACGACTCACGGAGCCTCTCGATCTCCGGGTACCGGACACGACTGTCGCACTCGTGTCGCCGTTCGGGTTCCAGCAGGATCACCGCGGTTGGTACTATTTCAACGATCCCTTCGGCACTCTCGGTGTCCGCGTGTTCGATCGCAGCGGACGATACGTCCGGACCATCGGACGACGAGGCCAGGCACCAGGCGAGTTCCTGTTCATCAACGCGATCCTGCCGTCACGCGGCGACACGCTCCACGCGTTCGGGAACGCACATTGGACCTTCGCGGCGGACGGTCGGCACCTTCGAACACAGGCTCTTCCCGATCTCCTGTCGGTCTCTCGGGTGATCGCGCTTCGCGATGGCAAGCGACTCGCGGTCGGGAGCGTCAACTCCGCGGATGCATACGGGCAGCCGTTCCACGTCATCGGGGCCGACGGACGCATCGATCGATCCTTCGGACTGCCCGCGCGCATCTCTGTGGTCAGCGCCTGGGCCAACCAACGGGCAGTCGCTCCATACGGTCCGGAGGGCTTCATCGGCGCAAAGGTGAATCAGTACGAGATCGAGTTCTGGACGTCGGACGGTCAGCTGACCCGCACGCTCATCCGTGACGCCGACTGGTTCCCGCCGTGGAGCAGTTGGAATAGCCGCTCGGATCAACGCCCGCCACCTCCACGGCTGATGTCGATCGCCGTCGACGAGTCGGGCCTCGTCTGGACGCTCATCTCCGTAGCGGATGCCGCCTGGGCGCCTGCGGCGGCGGCCGGGCGCGAAGGAGGAATGCCGAGCACCGGCGAGCTGAGTCGTCGATTCGACTCGATCATCGAGGTCCTCGATCCGGTGGCGGGAAGGATCGTCTGGTCCGGACGATTCAGTCAGATGCTGATCGCGCTCGTGAAGCCTGGAGTAGCGATCGAGAACGTCGAGACCGAGGAAGGAGAGGTCTTCGTGCGGGTGTGGAACGTCACCCCGCCGGCTCGAGCTCCGGATGCAC
Organism: Gemmatimonadaceae bacterium; assembly: GCA_044229035.1. Taxonomy (GTDB): domain Bacteria; phylum Gemmatimonadota; class Gemmatimonadetes; order Gemmatimonadales; family Gemmatimonadaceae; genus Pseudogemmatithrix. Next base: position 2,853 of record JBGATT010000101.1, read on the forward strand.
CGTCCGCCCGCCGACCACCGTCCGCACGACCTTGATGTCCTTGATCGTGTCCGGCGGCACGTCGTGCGGATCCTTCTCGAGGATCACGAAGTCCGCGAGCTTCCCCGCGGTGATCGTCCCCTTGGTCCGCTCCTCGTATGAGGCATAGGCGCCGTTCCGTGTCGTGATCAGGAGCGCCTCGTCGAGCGTCACCTTCTGGTTGGGGCCCCACTCCTTCCCGCGGTAGTCCTTCCGCGTCACCATCGACTGCAGCGCCATCAGCGGCTCGAACGGTCCCGGCCCGTAGTCGCTCGCGCCCACCACGCGGATCCCCGCGTCGAGGAACGACCGGTGCGCGAACATCATCCGCATCTTCTCGTCACCGTACTGCTCCCACTTCTCGCCATGGTAGTAGGCGTAGGTCCAGAACGGCGTCGGGATGATCCCGCCCTTCGCGATCCGTGAGAGGATGGACGGCGTGACCAGCGAGCAGTGCTCGATCCGGTGCCGGCGGTCCGGACGGGGCCACTGCGCCGCGGCCCGCTCGTAGGCGTTCAGCACCATCTCGATCGCCGTGTCGCCGTTGGCGTGGATCCCCACCTGCCAGTTGTTGCGCTGCGCGTCGTCCACCGCGTCGTGGATCTCCTGCTGCGTCATCGTCTGGATGCCGTGGTCGTTGGTGCCCACGTACGGCGTGCTCATGAGCATCGTCCGCTCCGACGCCGAGCCGTCGGCCGCGTACTTCACCCCGCCGATGCGGATCACGTCGTCGCCGAAGCCGGTGTGGATGCCCGCATCCCGGAGCTGCGTGTACGCGCCTCGGATCATCAGGTACGCGCGATGCCGCAGCGAACCTTCGGCGCGCGCATCCTCGTACGCCTTGATAGAGGCGCTGTTGGAACCCGCCGAGTGCACCGTGGTGAGTCCGGCGGCGGTCATGAGCTTGGAGATGTGCGCCATCCCCTGCCGCGCCCGGTCCCGCTGCTGGTCCGGCGTGAACCGCTCGCGCGTGCCGACGCGGCTGAAGACGTTGCGCGCCAGCTCCGCCACGCGGCCGTTGTGCGCGCCGCTCGCGTCGCGGAAGAACCGGCCGTGGTCCGGATCCGGCGTGTCGCGCGTGACTCCCGCGAGTTCGAACGCCTTCGCGTTGTAGAAGCTCGTGTGCCCGCCGCGGTGGTTCACCGCGATGGGATGCCGCGTGGAGACCGCGTCGAGGTGCGCCATGGTGAGCGGCACGTCGAGCTTGGTGTCGTCGAACATCGCGCCCACCACCCAGGTCCCCTCGGGCGTCGTCGCCGCGCGCGCGCGGAGGTTCGCCTGCAGCTCCGCGAGGGTGCGCACGTTGGCGTTCGCCTCGAACAGCTCCGACACGCCGCTCGGGTGGCTGTGGCAGTCGATGAACCCCGGCACGACGCACATCCGCGCGCCGTCGATCACGCGCGTGCGGGAGGTCGCGAGGTTCCGGATGTCGGCATTCGAGCCCACCGCGAGGAAGCGGCCCTCCTTCACCGCGAACGCCTCGGCGCGCGGCAGCGCCGCGTCCTGCGTCAGCACGCGTGCGTTCACGACGATGAGGTCCGCCTCGATCCCGCCGCCACGGGCGGGCAGCGGCGGCCCGGGGTCGGCGCGCCATGGGGCCGGGAGCGCCGGCAACCGCGAGGCGCCGAGGGCGCCGGCGAGCACCGCGCTCAAGCCGAAGAACTCCTTCCGCGAGATCGGTCCCTTGGTCATCTAGCGCCTCTCGGTGGCGAGTGTGCGGATCCCTTCCACGAACAGGTCGATCTCGTCCAGCTTGGTGAAGACGTTCGGCGTCACGCGGATGCACTCGAACTCGTTCGCGACGAACCGCGGACGCACATGGATGCGCCACCGCCGCTGCAGTTCGTCGGTGAGCCGCTGCGCGCCTACGCCCTCGAGCGACATCGCCCCGAGCGCGCAGGCCTGCGCCGGGTCGTGGCTCGTGAGGAGCTTCACCCCCGGCACCGACTCCACGGCGCGCATCCAGCGCTCCCGCAGGTAGCGCAACCGTTCCGCCTTCCGCTCCGCGCCGATCTCCTCGTGGAACGCCAGCGCATCGGAGAGCGCCGTGCGGAGCGAGATCGGGTACGTCCCGATCGCCTCGAACTTCCGGATGTCCTTGTCCTGCGCCGGGTCGGCGGCCATGAGCGGCCAGATCCGCTCGATCAGCGGCTGGCGCACGTAGAGCAGGCCGTTCCCCACCGGCGCGCAGAGCCACTTGTGCAGCGATGAACCGTAGACGTCGCAGCCGAGGTCGGCGATGGTGAACGGGAAGTGCGCGAAGGTGTGCCCGCCGTCGACGATGGTGAGGATCCCGCGGCGGCGCGCCTCGTCGCAGATGCGCTTGACCGGGAAGATCTGCCCCGTCGTGTACGTCATGTGGCAGATGTGGATCACCTTCGTCCGCGCCGTGACCGCGGAGAAGACGCGATCGTACAGCGTATCCATCGACGGCGGCGGGGTGGGGAAGCTCACGAGCTTGAGCACCACGCCGTCGCGGCGCTCACGCTGCCGCCAGGCGGTGATCATGCGCGGATAGTCCTGCGTGGTGCTCACGATCTCGTCGCCGCGCTGCAAGGGGAGCCCGAGCTGCGCGATCTGCAGCGACTCGCTCGTGTTGCGCGTGAGCGCGAGCTCGTCGGTGCCGCAGCCGAGCACGGCGGCGAGCCGCCGGCGCACGAGCTCCACCTCGGGGTAGAGCATCTCGTCCACGTAGTAGGACGGGCTCATGTTCGTGAGCGTCCAGTACCGCTGCATCGCGTCGGAGACGACGCGCGGCGCGGGACTCACGCTCCCCGAGTTGAGGTTCACGTGGTTGGCGTCGAGCGAGAAGGCGGCGCGGACGCGGAGCCAGTAGCTCTCGTCCTCGGCCACGGCGCGCGCGGAGCGGCCGGCGACGGCGCGGTTGGCCTCTCGCACCAGCGCGGTCGCGCCGGCGTCGAGCGCGAACGGGGTGCCGCCCAGGGCGGCGACGAATGATCGGCGGTCCATGGGGCAGAACATACGGCAAACCGTGCAGCGCTGGCGGGCGCCCGTGCCGGTTCCCATAGTAGGGGATGACGATCCCCATGCGCACGACCGGTCGGCGCCGTTCGCGGAGCGCCTGGATCGGGGTCCTGACGCTCCTCACCGTCGCCTGCGGCGCCGACGGGGCGAGCGCGTCGGCCACCATCGTTCGCGACAGCAGCGGCATCACGATCCTCGAGCACGACCTCACGCGCCTCGCGGCCACCTGCACCCTCGGCGACTCCCCCACGCTCTCCATCGGGGTGGAGGAGGGGGACGAGGCGTACATGCTCGCGCAGGTCGGCGGGGCGATCCGGCTCGACGACGGTCGCATCGTGCTCGCCAACCGGCAGAGCGACGAGATCCGGTACTACGACTCCACCGGGACCTGGATCCGGTCGTCGGGACGACGCGGGCAGGGGCCCGGCGAGTTCTCCGAACCGTTCTACATCCAGCCGCTCCGTGGCGACACCATCTACGTCGGCGACTTCCGGCCCTTCCAGTTCCTCGTGTTCGACGAGAAGGGCGACTGGGTGCGGACCGTGCGGCCGGATCCGATGGAGGTCAACACGCCGCGCTCGATGAACATCCTCGCCGACGGTCGGCTCGTCCTGGGGCGCGAGGACGCCGCGAGCTTCCGCGAGTTGGCCCCGTTCGCGCCGCGGATGATGACCATGGAGGTCTACGACCGCGCCGGGAAGCTGACCGACACGCTCCTGACGGTGGAGAACGGCCGGTACGGCCGGATGAGCGATGACCGGAACGCGATGTTCATCTTCCCGCTCTTCGAGTCGTTCGCGCAGGTCGCGGCGCGCAAGGATCGCATCGTGAGCGGCCACGCCTCGCGCGCGGAACTGCAGGTCCGGAGTGACGCGCCCGGCCTCCCCGTCGAGCGCATCATCCGCTGGAATGCCGGTCCGCGCGCCATCAGCCCCGCGGACATCGCCGCGTACCGCGCCGCGACGCTCAAGCAGTACGCCACCATCCCGCCCGAGATGCGCGAGCAGATGGTCGAGCCGCTCATCACCGAGAAGCGTCCCGTCGCCGACAGCTTCCCCGCCTTCGGCCAGCTCCGCCTCGCGCACGACGGCGCCATCTGGATCCGCGAGTTCCCGCATCCGACCGACACCGTCGCCCATCACTGGATCGCCTTCGAGCGTGACGGCCGCTTCCGCTGCCGGCTCGACACCCGCCGCTTCGACGAGTACCTCGACTGGGGATCGACCTACCTGCTCGTGCTCGACCCGGACTCGAACGACGTCGAACGCGTCCGGCAGTTCCCGCTCCGGGCGCCCTGACCGGCGCACCCCGACGCGCTAGGTTGGGGACACCCTCCTCGCCACCCGCATGCGCCCCAAGCTGCTCCTCCCCGTCCTGCTCCTCCTCGGCGTCGTCATCTACCTCGCCAAGCGTCCGGTGGATCTCGACGCGGCCGCGCGACGCTTCGTCATCCTCGGCATCGCCCTCGGCAAGCACGACCCCGCGTACGTGGACGCCTACTACGGGCCCGACACGCTCAAGGCCATCGGCGGGCGCATCGGCGATTCGCTCGATGTCCCGGCGATCCGCGTCGTCGCCGAGTCGCTGCTCGCCTTCCTCGGGGACTCCACCGGGGTCAAGCGCGACAGCCTCACGCGGCTCCGCCATGCCTACCTCCGCGGCCAGGTCACCGCGATGATCGCCCGCGCCCGCTTCCTCGAAGGCGACACGCTCGCCTTCGACGACGAGGCGCGCGCGCTGTTCGGGGCCGCGCCGCCGGCCTATCCCGACACCTACTTCGATTCGCTCCTCTCGGAGCTCGATGCGCTGCTCCCCGGTCGCGAGCCGCTCGCCGAGCGGCTGCAGCGCTTCCGCGCGCGCGTCACCATCCCCTCCGCGAGGGTCGACACCGTCTTCAGGCGCGCGATCGCCGAGTGCCGCGCGCGGACGCAGCGGCACCTGCTGCTCCCGCCCGGCGAGCGCTTCGACCTCGAGTACGTGCAGGGCACGAGCTGGAACGCCTACAACTGGTACAAGGGGCGCTACCACTCGCTCATCCAGGTCAACACCGACCTGCCGATCGCGATCGACCGCGCCCTCGACCTCGCCTGTCACGAGGGCTATCCGGGGCACCACGTCTACAACGCGCTCATCGAGGAGACGCTCGTGGACGGCAAGGGCTGGGTGGAGTTCTCGCTCTATCCGCTCTACTCGCCGCAGTCGCTCATCGCCGAGGGGAGCGCGAACCTCGGCATCGACATGGCCTTCCCGGCGGCGGAGCGCCTCGCGTTCGAGCGCGACTCCCTCTTCCCCCTCGCCGGCCTCGATCCGTCGCTCGCCGAGGTCAACGCGCGCGTGAGCCGGATCAACGAACGCCTCAACTACGCCCGCAACGAGGTCGCGCGGCGCTACCTCGGCGGCCAGCTCGACCGCGCCGGCGCCGAGGCGGCGATGGCCCGCTACTGGCTGAGCACGCCGGAGGCCGCGGCCAAGACGGTGCGGTTCATCGACACCTATCGCAGCTACGTGATCAACTACAACTACGGGCGCGATCGCGTGCAGCGGTGGGTCGAGGCCAGCGCCGGCGCCGGACCCGACGCGCGGTGGAAGGCGTACGAGGCGCTGCTCAGGGCGCCGGCGAGCGCGATACGGTGACGACCGTCCCCGCGGCGGGCAGCGTGAACGGGATCGTGCGCTCCTGACCGCGGGCCTCCCAGCGCAGCGTGAGGTCGCGACGCGCGGGAAGGTCGCACAGGAGGAACCCGCCGCGCTCGTCGGTGAACGCCTCGCGCAGGTGCTCGCGCTTGGTGAAGAGCGTGCGGTCCACCACCACCGGCTCGTCCCACGTGACGCGCACGAGGATCCCGCTCACCGACTCCGAGTCCACCGGCGCGAGCAGGCCGCGGGCCGCGCCGGTGTTCTGCCGCCCGAGGCGCTCCGCGCAGGCGCGGCCGAACTCGCTCGTGGCGAGCGCGCCCTCCACGGGGTCGGCGCGCATGAGGGGCGCCTGCTCGTGCAGCACGGCGAGCACCCGCCCGCCGATCACGCGATGTCCCACGATGTCGATGAGCGTCATGGAGGTGCGCACCAGCGTCGTCGCGCCGTCGCTCGTGCGGTAGCCGAGCAGCGGGAAGCGGTGGTACCAGCGCGTGACGAGCCAGTCGCCGTTGGTGAGCGGGAGGAACTCGAGCACACCACCCGCGGCGGCCAACCGCTCCTCGTCGCGCAATCCCTGGTACGTGAACTCCACGCGCCGGAGCGCGAGGGTGCGCGCCTCGAGCACGTAGGCCCCTTCGAGGTCGACCAGGCCGCGCCGCTCGCGCGCCGGCCGGAACGCGAGACGCACGACGCTGTCGCCCTGCGGCTGCGCGGTGAAGCAGTGCGTGGACGTGAACCACTCCGAGGCGAGCAGCGCCGGTTCCGGCGCGCGGAAGACGCGTTCCCCACCGATGGTCGCGAAGAACCCGCCCGCCTCGAGCTCCTCCGTGGTCGTCGCACGGAACAGGGAGGGCAGGGCACCCGTCCCGCGGCGCACCACCGAGCGGAGCGTGTCCTCGCCGGTCTTGGCCACCCGGTGCTCGAAGGTCGCGAAGCGCGTGCTCACGTCGTTGCGCGCGATCATCGACTGCGCCGCGAGCAGCACCTTCCGCACCTCGCCGAGCGCGGTCGCGAGCCCCGCGCGCTCCTCGGCGCTGCCACGCCCGCAGGTCGTCGCGCCACGGCGCAGCGCCGGGATGCGGATGGGCGTCGCGTCGAGCACCGCCACGAGGTCCGCGACCTCATCGCCGGCGAGCCGCCGCGTCGCGGCGACCGTCGGCGCGAAGCCCGTGCGGTGGAGGGTGAGCGTGAGCGTGCGCGCCGAATCGACAAAGAGCGCGAAGCGCCCCTCGACCCCGCTCACGCCCTGCGCGACCGCGCGGCCCGCCGAGTCCGAGACGACCACGAGGACACCGGCGGCGGGCGTGGAGCCGTCGGGGAGGACCACCGTGCCCATGAACTGCTGCGCGTGCAGTGTCGGCGCGGTCGCGAGGGCGACGAGGGTCGCCAGCAGCAGGCGGGAACGCGAGGGGCGACGAGGCATGGCGGAACCGTATGGGGGCAGCACACCGATACGCAAGCGCGACGGCGGCGCGTTGACACCCGCGGCCGGGACCCGTAGCTCTCCCTCGACCCATACCGGAGCAGTGCGTGGCCAGCAGGGACGAGCGCATCGACGCCTACATCGCGAAGGCCCAGCCCTTCGCCGTGCCGATCCTGGAGCATCTGCGGGCGATCGTGCACGCCGCCTGCCCCGAGGTGGAGGAGACCATCAAGTGGAGCTTCCCGAACTTCATGTATCGCGGGAGCATCCTCTGCAGCATGGCGGCCTTCAAGGCGCACTGCGCCTTCGGCTTCTGGCGCGGACGGCAGCTCGCCGGCGTCACCGACCAGCACGGTGCCGTGATGGGCGACTTCGGCCGCATCGAGTCGATGAAGGATCTGCCGTCGAAGGCCCGTCTCATGGCACTCGTGAAGGCCGCGATGCGGCTCAACGAGGCGGGGGTGAAGCGGGTCCCCAAGAAGAAGGCCGCGGCCCGCAAGCCGCTCCCCGTCCCCAAGGACCTCGCGGCGGCGCTCGGCCGCGACGCGAAGGCCAAGCGCACGTTCGATGCGTTCTCTCCCAGCCATCGGCGCGAGTACATCGAGTGGATCACCGAGGCGAAGACCGATGCGACGCGCGAACGGCGCCTCGCGACGACGCTCGAGTGGCTCGCCGAGGGCAAGTCCCGCAACTGGAAGTACGAATGATCCGCCGTCCGCGCGGCCTCGCTGCCGCACTCGTCGTGTCGGCGCTCGTCGCCCTCGCGATCCCCTGTTCGTCGGCCGCCGCCCAGCGCCGGACGGAGAACGTCGTGCTCATCGTCACCGACGGGCTGCGATGGCAGGATCTCTATCGCGGACCCGAGCGGCGGTTGATGAGCCGCGCGCTCGGCGGCGTGGGCGACACGACCGAGCTCATCCGTGAGTTCTGGCGCGACGACCCGAAGGAGCGGCGCGCCCGCTTGTTCCCGTTCCTCTGGGGTGAGGTCGCCGCCAAGGGCGCGCTCTTCGGGAACCAGGACGTGGGCAGCGTGGCGCGCATCACCAACACCTTCAAGTTCTCGTATCCGGGATACTCGGAGCTCCTCACCGGCTTCTTCGATCCGCGGATCGACAGCAACGGCTATCCCGCCAATCCCAACGTCACCGTCCTCGAGTGGCTCGCCAGGCAGCCGCGCTTCCGCGGGAAGGTCGGGGCGGTCGCCACGTGGGACGTCATCAGCAACGTCATCAATGAGACGCGTGCCGGGATCGACGTGCTCGATGGATGGGAGGAGCCGTTCCCCGGAGCGCAGGGGCGCGACCCGCGGCGCGCGATGGTCAACGAGCTCTATCGCACGAGCCTGCGCTACTGGGACGAGGTCGCGTTCGACGCGCCGATGCAGCTCGCGACCAAGGAGTACATCCGGCTCAAGCAGCCGCGGGTGTTGTTCGTGGGCTACGGCGAGACGGACGAATGGGCGCATGCGCGGCGCTACGACCTCACGCTCCGTTCGGCGCACGCGGTGGACGCCTTCATCGCCGACCTCTGGCGCTTCATGCAGGGGATGCGGCAGTACCGCGGGAAGACGACGTTCATCATCACGACCGACCACGGGCGCGGGAGCGGTGGGGATGACTGGACGTCGCACGGGGAGCGGGTCGACGGCGCCGAGGACATCTGGGTGGCGGTGCTTGGCCCGGACACCCCGCATCTTGGCGAGATCCGCGGCGGAACGCCCATCAAACAGGGACAGGTAGCCGCCACCATAGCGGCACTTCTCGGGTTGGAGGCCGATTTCATCCGATTCTCTCCCGGGTCGGCTCCCTCCATTAGAGAGGTCGTCCGCTAGCCACCGCGATCGGCGAGCACGCCATTTGCGTTACCAATCCACTGGGCACTCTTCCTTGGAGTGCAGGCTCGGCTAGTTTCTTCTGCCTAGTGGCTTTGGAGTCCTGATTGTTCGGTCGGCATCTGCCGGTCCTGGGTGGCCCCGCGATGGTTCGGAGGCCAGCCGGGTGACCGGCGTCTCCCTGAAGGCGCGGCGTCGTCTCGCGAGTCTCGCGGTCCTATTGGCCGCGAGCTCTGTCGCGACCTGCCGACTCGACGATCTCCTCACGCCCGGGGAGATCGGCGCGCTCGCGGCCACCCCCACCGAGCTCGCCGACTCCGCGCTCGCCGGCAGCACCGCGCTCCGGCAGC
>JBGATT010000102.1:0-12054 GCA_044229035.1 Gemmatimonadaceae bacterium
CGGGAGGAACGCCGTCACGAACGCGTCAGCCAGCTGTTCGAAGCTCCGGAGCAGCACGAAGGTCGCCCCGATGAGGGCTGTGAGCGACACCGCCACCCAGGGCGTCCCGAAGCGCGGATGCACCGCCGCGACCGACTTGAAGAAGAGGCCGTCGGCCGCCATCGCGAAGAAGACCCGCGGGCTCGTGAGCAGCACGGTGTTCAAGGTCCCGAAGGTCGAGATCATCACCGTGACCGACACGAAGACCACGCCCGCCGGGCCGATCACCTTCTGGGCGACGTCCGCCGCCACCAGCTTGGAGACTCGGATCTCCTCGATCGGCAGGACCGCCAGATACGCGAGATTCGCGAGCAGGTAGATCGTGATCACCATGAGCGTGCCGCCGATCAGGGCGCGCGGCAGGTTCCGCTGCGGGTCCCGTACCTCTCCCCCATTGTAGGAGAGATCGGCCCATCCGTCGAAGGCCCAGAGGGTGCTCACGAGCGCCAGTCCGAAGGCGGGGATGGTGAAGCTTCCCTCCGGCAGGGCCGGCGTGTAGAAGCCGCCCGTCTGCGGCAATCCGACCGCGAACGCGACCAGGACGATGAACATCAACCCGCCGTACTTCGCCACGACGGTGAGGTTCGTGAAGGCCGACCCGACGCGCACGCCCACGATGTTGAAGAGGCCGGTCAGGAGGATCGCCGCGGCGGCGATGTACCGCACCATCATCGCCTGCTCATCGGAGGCCGCCGAGCCGGTCCGCACGCGCCAGAAGTACTCCGAGAACGTGATCGCGATCGCACCCAGCGACGCGGCACGGATCATCACGAGCTGGCTCCAGCCGAAGACGAAGGCGGGCACCCGACCCCAGCCCTGCCGGACGAAGACGTACACCCCGCCCGTCTGCGGGAGCGCGCTTGCGACCTCGGCGAGCGTCAGGGCCCCACAGATCGCGAAGATGCCGCCGGCCACCCACGAGAGGAGCATGGGCACGGGACCGGGCAACTTGTCCGCGATGCCGGCCGGCGAGCGGAAGATGCCGGATCCGATGGTCGAACCGATGACGACCGCGATGGCGCTCCAGAGGCCGAGGCGCCGCTCGAGTGTCGCGGGAGGGGGGGTGGCATTCATCCGCCGAAAGTACGCCGTGGGGCTCCCTCCGGCGAGGGGCGACGGCGATAATTCACCGATGCCCGCCGTCCTCGTCGCCGTCCTGTTCTGGTCCGCCGCCGCCGCGGTGGTCGTGGCGCAGCTCATGATCCTGCGCTCCTCCGCCCGCGTGCTGCGCGCTGCGGCCCCGGAGCGCCCGGTGCTGGAGTGGACCTTCGCGGTCGGCCCGGCGTTGGTGCTGGCGCTCGTCCTCTTCCTCTCGTGGCGGGCGACGATGGCGCCGCCCTCGGTCGAGGTCGACCTGCCGACGGTCCCCGGGGAGATCCGGTCATGAGCGCGGCCGCACCGGGCGCCCCCGTTCCCGTGGTCCCGGTGGAACGGACGCTGCTGCAGGACTTCGTCACCCTGACGAAGCCGCGCATCATCTCGCTCCTCCTCGTCACCACCGCCGCTCCGATGTACGTGGCGGGCGACCCGAGCTGGCAGGTCGTCCTGCTCGTCATGCTCGGCGGCTACCTGATGGCCGGCGGCGCGAACGCGGTCAACATGTACCTCGACCGCGACATCGACGACGTGATGGCGCGGACGAAGTTGCGGCCGATCCCGAGCGGGCGCATGCATGAGCGACTCGTGCTCGCCTTCGGCGTGCTCATCGCCACGGCGGCGACTTGGATGCTCGCGACCTTCGTGAACGTCCTGACCGGCGCGCTGGCGCTCGCGGGCTTCTACTTCTACGTCTTCGTCTACACGCGCTGGCTCAAGCGCAGTTCGCCGCAGAACATCGTGATCGGCGGGGCCGCGGGGGCGTTTCCGCCGCTCGTCGGCTGGGCCGCGGTGACGGGGTCTCTGGACCTCACCGCGTTCTTCCTCTTCCTCATCGTCTTCTACTGGACGCCGCCGCATTTCTGGGCGCTCGCGCTCAACAAGCAGCGGGACTACGGGAACGCGAAGGTCCCGATGGCGCCGCTGGTCTGGGGAGAGCGGGAGACGATCGCGCAGATGTGGTGGTACACCATCCTGCTCGTGGCGCTCACCGTCCTGCCGGTCGCGTGGGGGGCCTTCGGCCTCCCCTATCTCGTCATGGCGCTCGTGCTCGGCGGCTTCCTGCTGCACGGCGTGCACCGCGTGCGCGTCGCCGCGGACTATGTGAAACCGGCTTGGTGGGTCTACGGCTACTCGCTCCTCTACCTCGCGCTCATCTTCCTCGCGATGGTGGTCGACCGGCACCTCGTCGACTGGCTCGGGCGCTGAGCCTCGCGACCCGCGACCGCTCCGGGTCGCCCTAGACGACGATCAGGTCCCGCTGGATCTCGGCCGGTGTGATCACGAGGCGTCCGTCGTGATCGACGAAGCCGTTCACCTCGGTCCGCATCCCGATCTCTCCCGAGAGGTAGATCCCCGGTTCGATCGAGAACCCGACCCCGGGAACGAGGCGCCGCGTCTCGCGCGTCTCGAGGTTGTCGATGTTGGGGCCCATGCCGTGCAGGCCACGGGCGTCGATGCTGTGCCCGGTCCGGTGCGTGAAGTACGGTCCGAAGCCGCGTGCGACGACCACCGCGCGCGCCGCGTCATCCGCCTCGCCTCCGCGCACCACCTCGCCTGCCGCGAGCTTGCGCTCGAGCACCGCGATCGCCGCGTCACGCGCGTCGCGGATGGCGGCCCAGACCTCGAGGGCGCGCGTGGACGGCGTGCCGATGCTCGCCATCCACGTCTGGTCCGCCCACATCCCCCTCCCGCCGGGTGCGGTCGCGAAGAGGTCGATCAGGACCACGTCGCCCTCGCGGAAGGCACGTGGGGACGCGGCCGACGGCTCGTAGTGCGGATTGGCCCCGTTCTCGGTGGCGCAGACGATCGGACCATGATCCGCCTCCAATCCGCGCGCCGCGAAGGCCTCGCGGATCTGCGCCGCGACCTCATGTTCGTGGAGCGGCTTCCCCGCGCGCGCTGCCTGGCCGATGCGCGCGAAGGCCTCGAGGGCGATCTCGCGCAACGCCTCCGCATTCCGGCGGTGCGAGGCGATCTCGGCCTCGCTCCAGACGGCGAAGAAGCGCGTGACGAGTTCGGCACTCGTCACCACCTCGGCGCCGGCGGCGCGCACCATCTCGAGCACCCCGGCAGGAACTCGATCGACGACCGGCACCGCATCGCCCGCCGAGTACTCCATCGCGACCCGCTTCCCCCGAACCAGCGGCGGGAGCGCCGCCTCGAAGGCCTCCCACGAGCTGTAGACGACCTTCTGCCACTCGACTGGCCAGTCGGCCCACGGCCCCTGCTCGATCGCGTGCGTGATCGCCACCGGCGTACCCGCCGCGGGGAGCCAACAGAAGATCCGGCGGGTCACCATCCCATGGAGGCCGAGAAGCGAGCCGGCGACGGGGTTCAACCCGCGGAAATCGTACAGCAACCAGCCGTCGAGTCCGGCCTCGATGAGGGCGGACTGGAGCGCGGGCAGGCTTGCAGGGGTAAGCATGGGACCTCGCTCAGCGGATGGAGCGCCACTCGGCGCGCCACTCGCAGGTCTTCTCGCCGCGGGACGCGCAGCGGACGTGCTCCACGGCGCCGACGCCGCCGACGAGGAGCTGCATGAGTTCGCGCAGGATCGCCTCGTAAAATGCGCAGCCAGCCTGTCGAGGCGCCGCGTCGAGCATCGGGGAGCCGGGCACGTCGAGCAGGATGGTCGCGCCGACGCGGCGCACCGCGCCCGCCAGGAATCGCGCGCCGATCCTCCGGAGGTGGCGGAGCGCGAGCGGACGCGCCAGCAGCGTCGGGAGCGAGCGGACGAGCGCCCGAGTGGGACCCGGGATGCGCGCGTAGGTCATCCGCGCGAGGACGCGTCCAGCCTCGCGGAAGACGGCCTCGGCGTCCGGTCGCCGCCCGATCAGCTTCGCGATGCCCGAGGCCTCCTCGAAGGGGAGACGCTGACCGCGCTTGACGGCCTCGTTGTACCGGCGAATCTGGGCGAGGACCGTATCGCTGAGCCCGAAGCGCTTGGTGCGCAGTTCGTCCACGAACTCCGCCTCGAGGTCACCATCGGGCATGTCCACGGCGCGGACGGCCTCGAGCAGGACCAGTGGGACGAGCGGATCGACGGTCGTGGACATGCGCGGGGCTGAGGGTGGGGAACCGGGGAGCAAGCTAATGGTACGGCGGCCCGCCCGCACGGCACCGATCGGCGCGAACCGGCGTTCATGGGGAGGCTCCCCGCGTGGCGCTTGCGCGTCCGGCGGGGAATCGGTCAGAATCCCCCAAGCCCCCATGCACTTCTCGCCACCCGACGCATCGTCCCTCGAGGGTTGTTCTGCCGTTCACGCCGTGCTGCACGCGGTGGTGGACGGCGAGGCGGACGCGTTGTCGGTCGCGCGGACCGAGGCGCACGCTGCGAACTGCGGGGCGTGCGCGGGGCTGCTCGCGCTGGCGCGCGCTCAGCGCGCGCGGTTGCAGCAGCTCGGGGGAAGGACCCATGTCCCCGAGGCGCTCCGGACCCGCGTGCACGGGATCCTGCAGGCGGTGCGCGGATCTCGGACTCGTTGATCCTCCGCGGGCTCCTCGGGGCCCTCCTCGCCGGCGTCATCGCCGGCGCGGCCGAGCGCGCGGGGAGCCTTACGCCGCGCGGGCGGTGGGCCGCGTTCGCGGTGGGGACCCTCGCCGCCATCGCCGGCTGGGGCTGGGCGGTGTTGCTCATCGGCTACTTCGTGGTCTCGTCCGCGCTCACGCGGGTCGGCGCGACAACGAAAGCGTCGCGAACCGCGTCCGTCCTTCCCGACGTGCGGGCCCGCAACGCGGCGCAGGTGGGCGCGAACGGGGGCGTCTTCGCGGCCCTCGCACTGCTCGGTACGCTCGGGGAGCAACCGCTCCTGCACGTGGCGGCCGTCGGGGCGCTCGCCGCCGCAGCAGCGGACACTTGTGCCACGGAGATCGGAACGCTGTGGGGCGGGACGCCCCGACACGTCCTCTCCTTCGCAACGATCGAGCCGGGCATGTCCGGCGGCGTGACCCTGGTCGGGACGGCCGCCGGCATCGCGGCCGCCGCATTGGTGGCCCTGCCTGGCGTCGCCCTGAGCGCGCCGGGATCGATGCCTCTCAGCGCGTCCGCCGCCGGCGCGGCAGGTGCGCTGACGGGGGCGGGTGTGCTCGGCAGCCTGGCCGACAGCGTGCTCGGCGCGACCCTGCAGTCGAAGCGCTGGTGCGAACAGTGCCGTACGTGGACCGAACGCCGCGTCCACACATGCCAATACCGCACCCAACACGCTCGCGGTCTCCGCTGGATGACCAACGATACCGTCAATCTCCTCGCGACGGCGGTCGGCGCGCTCGCCGCCGTCGGATTCTCGCGGATGGTCACGTGACGCGCGCGGCCGTGGATCCGACGACCTACCGCGCCTCGCTCTCGCGCTTCGCGTCCGGGATCACCGTGCTGACCACGCGGACCGACGACGGGCGCGACCTCGGCATGACGGCGACAGCCTTCACCGCCGTCTCGCTCGAGCCGCCGATGGTGCTCGTCTGCGTCGACCGCGACGCCTCGATGGCCTCGCCGCTCCAGCATGCGACGCATCTCGCGGTGCATGTCCTGTCTGCGGCGCAGGAGGACCTGTCGCGCCGCTTCGCTGGCACGGAATCGGACCGCTTCGCCGGCCTCGAGGTCAGACGCGGCGTCGGCGACGTGCCATTGCTCGACGGTGCGCTCGCACGGCTCCAATGCCGGATCGTGGAGCGACATGGGGGCGGCGACCACGTGATCGTCGTTGCCGAGGTGCTCGAGGCGGACGTGGCGGACGGCGATCCGCTGCTCTACTTCCGCGGCCGGTATGCGAGGGTGGGCACATGAGCCTCGAGGTCGAACGCGAGCAGGCAGTCCAGACGCTCTGCGCGCATTACGCGCAGGACCACCTCACCACCGGCGAGCTCGAGTCGCGCTTCGAGCGCGTCTACAAGGCCGAATCGGCTGACCAGCTGCGAACGGTGCTCGTCGGGCTGCCGGCGTTACCGCGCACGTCCCTCGCGCCGGTGCCGCTCTACCAGCTGGCGGCGCCCACCCCGACCGGCTCGCTGGCCCCCGGCGAGAAGCGCTACCTGTCCGTCTTCGCCGAGGTCAAGAAGGAGGGCTACTGGGTCCCCGCGCCGATGATCCTCGGACGCGTCGTCTTCGGCTCGATGCTCCTCGACCTGCGCGAGGCGGAGATCCCGGCCGAGGGGATCACGCTCGACCTCGACGTGCTCTTCGGCGAGTGCAAGGTCCTGCTGCCACCCGGCCTCAATGCCGACGTGGATGCCTCGGCGATGCTCGGCGACGTGACCGACAAGTCCAAACGCGGCCTGCCGGAAGCGCCCGTGGTCCGCGTCCGCGGGAGCGCGCTGTTCGGCAGCATCGTCGTGAAGACCACGCTGCCCAAGGCCGCACGGCTCGAGAGCTGGCGAAGCCAGCTCAAGAAGTTCCTCGGCTAGGGCCCCTGCGAGAGGTACGCCTCGGCGTACCGGACGATGCTCTCCTCGATGACGCGCATCGCGACGTCGCTCTTCTCCCAGCCGAGGAGTTCGACGCGCTTTCCCTCGAGGTCCTTGTAGATGGCGAAGAAGTGCTCGACCTCGCGAAGGTAGTGCTGCGGGAGGTCGGCGATATCGAAGTACTCTCCATGCGCCGGGTCATCGCAGGGGACGGCGAGGATCTTGTCGTCGGGCTCGCCCTTGTCGAGCATCTTGAGCACACCCACCGGGCGCACGTCGATGAGGCAACCGGTGAAGGTCGGCTCCTTGATCATCACCAGGACGTCGAGCGGGTCATTGTCCTCGTGCAGCGTGCGCGGGATGAGGCCGTAGTCGCCGGGGTAGTGCACGGCGGAATAGAGCACCCGGTCGAGGCGGAACATCCCCGAATCCTTGTCCAGCTCGTACTTGTTGCGGGCGCCTTGTGGGATCTCGATCACCGCGGTCACGACCTCGGGCGGATGCTTGCCGGCGGGGAGGTCCTTCCATGGGTGGATCATGCGCGCCCTCCCTGACGTGCGGCGTCCTGCCGCGCCCGGCGCGCGTCGAGGGCGCGGCGGCGCATCACGATCGAGAGCGTGTACCCCGCATAGAGTGCCGCGAGCACGAGGTACGCGGCGTGGTAGTAGGCGGCGTTGTCGGGCATCGGTCAGCGCTCCGCGGTGGCTTCGTCGTCGAGGGCGTCACGCTCCGCCGCGAGCGCGTAGCGCGCACGGACGAGGGCGATATAGAGCAGCGTGAAGGCGCCCAGCGCGAGGAAGAACGTCGTCACCATCACGCCCGGCATCTGGATCCCCGCCGGATTCGCGACCACCGGCATGGGATGCTGCGTGTTGAAGAGATAGACGCTCAGGTGGATGAACGGGATGAGGACCGCGCCGAGGATGCCGACGATCGCGCTGTAGCGCGCCCGCAACTCTCGCTCGGGGACCACACCGCGCAGCACGAGGTAACCGAGATACAGGAACCAAAGGAAGAGCGTGAGCGTGAGTCGCGCATCCCAGACCCACCAGGCACCCCAGATCGGCTTGCCCCAGAGCGGTCCCGACACCAGCACGCCGGTGGTGAAGATCACGCCGACCTCGGCCGAGCTCTCCGCGAAGCGGTCGAGCCGCGGGTCCTTGAGGAAGAGCCAGAACGCCCCGGCGAGGGCGGTGCAGCCGAAGGCGAGGAACGCCACCCAGGCCGACGGGACGTGCACGTAGAAGATCTTCTGTGCGTAGCCCTGGAGGCGCTCGGGCGGCGTGAACCAGATCGCCCGCGCGAACGCCGCGGCCATCGCGGCGGCGGCGGCGAGCAGGAACCAGTCGGGGCCGGCGCGGCGCGCGGGCTGGGCGGGAGAGGTCATCCGGTCAGTCGTCGAGCGTGAGGGGGAACAGGAGCATGCAGACGTACGAGAAGACGAGGTCGAAGGCCAGCAGGATGCGGAGCCAGGCGAAGGCCTCCTCGAGCGGCCGCCCACCGAGCAGCGAGGCGGTGACCTTCGCTGCCGGCATGACGATCGGCACGAAGAACGGCATCGCGAGCACCGGCAGCAGCAGCTCGGCGAGGCGCGTGTTGGCGGTCATGCCCGCGAACATCGTCCCGACCGCGACGAGCCCGACGGACGCGAGGAGCATGAGCAGCGCGAGCGCCCCGAAGGCCGGCCCGATCGGCAGGTTGTAGAAGAGCGCGACCGCGGGGAGCGCCACCGCTTGAACGCCGAGCACGAAGACGAGGTTCGCGAGCGCCTTCCCGAGGAACAGTCCTTCGCGCGGCACCGGCGCCACGAGGAGCGCATCCATCGCGCCGTCATGCTGCTCCACCCCGAAGGAGCGGTGCATCCCGAGGAGCCCCGAGAAGGTGAAGGTCACCCAGAGCACTCCCGGTGCGAGGTCGGCGGCGCCGATCGCCGTTGGATCCCAGGCGAAGTAGAAGATCACGATCGAGAGCAGCGAGAGCACCAGCGCCGACAGGAAGGCCGATCGCGTGCGGAACTCGATGGCGAGATCCTTCCGGGCGATGATCCAGGCGGCGGCGAGTACCCCAGGCGAGCGCGTGCTCACGCCACGAGCTCGCGATAGTCGGCAGCATACCGATCGCGCTCCAGGCCCTCGGTGCGCTCGAACCGCGCGAACCGGCCGGCGCGCATGATCGCGGCGTGCGTGGCGAGCGCGAGCCCCTCGTGCAGGTGGTGCGTGACGACGATGAGCGCCGCCCCCGCGTCGCGCCGCTCTCGCAGGAGCGCGGTGAGCGCTGCTCCGCCCTGTTCGTCGAGGCCGGTGTACGGCTCGTCCGCGAGGAGCACGTCCGGCCCGTGGACGATCGCGCGGGCGATGGCGACGCGCTGCTGGAGCCCGCGCGAGAGCGCCCGCACGGCCACGTCGGCGCGGTCGGCCACCCGGAGCTGCTCGAGGGCCCGTTGTGTCGCGCCGTCGGGATCGACGAGGCCATGCAACTGGGCCGAGAACCGGACGTTCTCGCGCGCGGTGAGCGCCTCGTAGAGCATCCCGCGATGGGAGATGAGTCCGACCCGGGCGCGGGCATCGGGCTTGGGGAGCGCGACGCCCTCGATGGACGCGGTGCCGGCGGTCGGCGAAAGGAGTCCGGCGAGGAGCCGGAGGGCTGTCGTCTTCCCTGCCCCGTTGGGGCCGAAGAGGGCGAGGCAGTCGCCCGGCGCGAGCGAGAACGAGAGGCCATCGACGGCGCGGCGCGCCCCGAAGGCGCGGACCAGACCCGCGGCCTCGACGCGCGCCGTCATCGTGCGTTCCCCCCGGATCCGCTCATCCGTGAAGGGTAGTGCCAGAGCCATCCGCACGGAACGGACGCGGCCGCTCGGTGCTCCCCCGCTCAGGCGCGGGTCGCGAGATCGAAGAGCGAATCGAGGCGCGTCATCTGGAGCATGTCCTGCACCGCGCGCGGCGTATTGACGAGCTGCGTGCGCATCCCGCGCTCACGAGCACGCTTCTGCAGGAGGACGAGGACGCCGAGGCCGCTGGCATCCATCTCGATGGTGCGGGCGAGGTCGATTGCCACGCTCGCATCGCCACTCGCGGCGGCCGCCTCCAAGGACTCAAGGACCGCGCGCCGGAACTCGAGGCGATGGTCCGAGGTGAGTCGAAAAGGCGCTACGAGCGGCTGCACAGTGGCCTCCGAAGGGATCAGGGTCGAACGGGTCATCGGTGTTCTCCGGCGCAGGGAAGAGCCGTTCCATCGATCGCAATCGCCGATGTGGCATTCTACGCTTCCGAGGGAGACAAGGAGCGAGAAATGTGCCAACAAGCCACTGGACGTAAGTCTTTATATTGCAGTTAGTTAAACGGCTATCACATCGTGATTCACGGCGGATTTCGCGGATTGCGCGGCGATTGCGACACTTTACAAGACAGTGTAATCATTCACGACAGTTGGAGCATCACACGGCCTTCGTGACGCGCGACACCTGTCGCTGCGGCCTGCCCAACCCGGCCGAGCCTTCATACCATTGTCCCATGACCGACATCTCCGTCCTGCTCAGCGAGACGCGGAGCTTCCCGCCGCCGAGCGACTTCCAGCGGGAAGCCCACGTCCGGGACCGCACGCTGCACGAGTCCGCAGCCCTCGACCCTATCCACTACTGGTCCGAACAGGCGCGGACGCTGCAGTGGCGCGCGCCTTGGTCGCGGGCGCTCGATTGGCAGCCACCGCACGCCCAGTGGTTCGTCGACGGCAAGCTGAACGTCGCCGAGAACTGCCTTGACCGGCATCTCGCGGGCGCGCGGCGCAACAAGGCGGCGATCGTCTGGGAAGGCGAGCCGGGCGACCGGCGCACGCTGACCTACTGGGAGTTGGCACGCGAGGTCCGGACGTTCGCGAACGTCCTCAAGTCCCTCGGCGTCCAGAAGGGGGATCGCGTGGGGATCTATCTCCCGCTGGTCCCCGAGGCCGCGATCGCGATGCTGGCCTGCGCGCGCATCGGCGCGGTGCACTCGGTGGTGTTCGGCGGATTCAGTCCCGAGTCGCTGCGCGACCGGATGAACGATGCACAGGCGAAGGTGGTGATCACCGCTGACGGTGGATACCGCCGCGGCCAGATCGTCCCGCTCAAGCGCAACACCGACAAGGCGCTCGAGGAGTGCCCCACGGTGAAGCACGTGGTCGTCGTCCAGCGACGCACGTCGGGCCCCATCACCGAGGCGCATGTCGACATGGTCGAGGGGCGCGACCACTGGTACCATCGCCTCATGCAGCATGCGCACGACAAGTGCGAGCCGGAGGTGATGGACGCGGAGGACGTGCTCTTCATCCTCTACACGTCGGGCACGACGGGAAAGCCGAAGGGGATCGTGCACACGACCGGCGGCTATCTCGTGGGGGCGGCCAGCTCGACGAAGTACGTCTTCGACCTCAAGGAGGACGACGTCTTCTGGTGCACGGCCGACGTGGGGTGGATCACCGGCCACACCTACCTCGTGTACGGCCCTCTGGCGAACGGGGCGACCTGCGTCATGTACGAGGGTGCGCCCGACTGGCCGGAGCGTGACCGGTTCTGGTCGCTCATCGCGCGCCACGGCGTGACCATCCTCTACACGGCGCCGACGGCGATCCGTGCCTTCATGAAATGGGGCGTGGAGCACCCGCGGAAGCACGACCTCTCGTCGCTCCGGCTGCTGGGCTCGGTGGGCGAGCCGATCAACCCTGAGGCGTGGATGTGGTACCACGAACACATCGGCGGGTCGCGGTGCCCGATCGTCGACACCTGGTGGCAGACGGAGACGGGATCGATCGTGATCTCGCCGCTTCCGGGGGTGACCGCGACCAAGCCGGGCAGCGCGACGCAGCCGCTACCCGGGTACACGGCGACCCTGCTCAACAACGCGGGCGAGGCGATGCCGGTGGGCGGCGGGCTGCTCTCCCTCACGAAGCCGTGGCCGTCCATGCTCCGCACGATCTGGGGCGATGACGCGCGCTTCGTCGAGACCTACTTCTCCAAGTGGCCCGGTCGGCCCGACCTCTACTTCGCCGGGGACGGCGCGAAGCTGGACGACGAGGGCTACTGGTGGATCCTCGGGCGCGTGGACGACGTGCTCAACGTCGCCGGGCATCGGATCGGCACCATGGAAGTGGAGTCCGCGCTGGTCGAGCACCCCTCGGTGGCAGAGGCCGCCGTGGTGGGCAAGGCGCACGAGCTGAAGGGCCAGGCGGTGTGCGCGTTCGTGACGCTCAGGGACGGCTTCACCAAGTCGTCGGAGCTGCGCGACGAGTTGCGCGAGTTCGTGGCGACGAAGATCGGCGCGCTGGCGCGGCCGGATGACATCCTCTTCTCGGCGGACCTGCCGAAGACGCGGTCGGGGAAGATCATGCGGCGCCTGCTGCGCGACATCGCCGAGGGGCGGGCGCTGGGGGACACGACGACGCTGGCCGATCCGAGCGTGGTCGCTTCGCTCAAGGCGCAGTACGAGGACCAAGAAGGCTAAGTCGGCCTCGCCAGGAACGGATGCACGCGGGGCCCGGCGCCGA
>JBGATT010000247.1:0-2619 GCA_044229035.1 Gemmatimonadaceae bacterium
TCCCACCCCGCATCGCCCTTCCCACCCCGCATCCCGCCCCTCGCATCACGGCCGAGCGGCCGGCGCCTCACAGAGATACCGAAGCGCGACCCCGGAGAAGTTCGAGTTGAAGACCGGCCCATACCCCGGCACCCGCGGCGTCCGCTTCTCGAAGACCGTCCCTTTCGCCTCATCATGCCAGATGATCGTCTCCTTCACCGCCACCTGCCTCTCCCGGCACCGGAACATCGCCACCGCGCGCGACCCCGTGATCGGCCCCTTCGGCGTCGCCTTCGGCGTCGCATAGACCACCCTCACCGTCGCCGACACCACCGAATCCGTCCTCACGATCGTCGCCGGATTCACATACACCTTGTTCCCATCCGACGTCGTCCCGATCTCCCGCCATCGCTGCGCCTCCGCGCGCGTCGAGACGAGAGCGAGCGACCACACCAGCGCAACGGTCCGAAGCAGCATCCGCATGGGGCGAGGGGAAGAGGGTCAGATCTCGATGAGCCGCACCACACGGTGCCCGCAGGTGCCGCACTTGCCGATGAGCGCGAGGTCCTTGCCGCGGATCTCACCCTCCAGGAGCTCGAAGTGCCGCGTGGTGAGACAGTGCGCGCAGAAGCCGCTGTCGAGGAGCTTCGCGCGCGTCGCCTCCGGGACCTGGTCCCAGATCGACTGGGCCTCCACCGTGAACGTCATCGCGCCTCCTGGAGTGTGGGTGCTGCGCCCCGCCCTGCTACGATGCGTGCGCCGTCACCGCCGCGCCAGTGCGCCCCGGACGCGTCGTGCGCATGGCGAGCGCGCCGGCCATCGCGAAGAGCGCCGACGCGATGAGGAACGGCAGGCCCGGCAGGTGCCACCGCGCCCCGTCGCGGATGGCCCACGCGAACGCCGCGGTGAAGAGCCCCGGCCCGAGCATCCCCGCGATCCCCATCAGGCTGCTGTTCGCGCCCTGCACCCGTCCCTGCTCCGACGGGCCCACGCGCTGCGAGATCAGCCCGAGCAGTGACGGGTTGAAGAACCCCGCCGGCGCGTAGCAGACCGCCCCGAGCCAGAACACCGGCACCGTCCCCGCGATCCCGTACAGGAAGAACCCGAGCGTGCCGAAGGTCGCGCCGATCGCGAGCGCGCGACGCTCGCCCAGCCGCTTCACGAAGGGGCGCACCAGTCCGCCTTGCACGATGACATTCGCCACGCCCACGAGCGCGAGCGCGAAGCCGACCTGCCTGGCGTCCCACGCGAGCACATGGCCAGCCCAGAGCACGAACACGCTCGGGAAGACCGTGTGCCCCAGGCTGTACAGGAAGCTCGTCGTCGCGAGGCCGAGCAGTTCGGGGTGTCCCTTGAGCAGCTGCAGCGAACCCACCGGGTTGGCGCGCGCCAGGTCGAACGGCGCGCGCTTCTCCGGCGTGAGCGACTCCGGCAGCACGAAGAACCCGTAGAGCGCGTTCACGAGCGCCAACCCGCCGGCGACGTAGAACGGGAGGCGCGGATCCTGTGCGCCGAGGAGTCCGCCCACCGCCGGCCCCACGATGAACCCGAATCCCCACGCCGCGCCGACCATCCCGAAGGCCCCGGCACGCTTCTCCGGCGGGGTCACGTCCGCGATGTAGGCCGTCGCGGTCGCGAACCCCGCCGCCGTCATCCCGCTCAGCACCCGGCCCACGAACAGCCACAGCAGGCTCGGCGCGAGCGCCATCAGGAAGTAGTCGAGCCCCAGCCCGAGGATCGACAGCAGCAGCACCGGCCGCCGACCGAATCGGTCCGAGAGCGCGCCGAGGAGCGGCGAGCAGACGAACTGCATCCCGGCCCAGGTGGTCCCGAAGATCCCGTACCACTCCGCCGCGCGCGCCGTGTCGCCGCCGAGGAAGCCCTTGATCAGCTGCGGAAGCACCGGGATCACGATCCCGAACGCCACGATGTCCAGCACCAGCGAGACGAAGATGAACGCGAGGGCGGCGCGGCGTGGCACGGCGGGTCGGTGCTGGGGTAACGTCTCTTGGTGGACGGCGTCCAATATGCAACCGAAACACGGAGCGCGAATGTCGGATCGGCACGACCAGCACCCCCACACGACCTCCGCCGCGGCGCCGGACGCCTGCGGTCACGAGTGCGATCACGACAGCGACCATGACACCGGCCGCCGTGGCTTCCTCCGCGACGGCCTCATGGCGGTGGCGGCGCTGACCGCGATCGCCGGCGGCGCGGCTCCGCTCCAGGCGATGGCGCGCGACTACGCGACCGGCCTCGCCGCGCTCGGGACCGTCACCTTCGCCGTCCCCGCCGCCGATGGCGCGACGATCGACCGCGCGAACAGGCTCATCCTCGTCCGCTATCGCGGCATGGTGCACGCGTTCAATCTCGAGTGCCCGCACCGCGGCACCATGGTGCAGTGGGAGCCGGCGAACAATCGCTTCTACTGCCCCAAGCACAAGAGCACCTTCCAGCCGGAAGGCACGCGCATCCAGGGGAAGTCGCCGCGGAGCCTCGACCGCTACCCGGTCCGGCTCGAGGGCGGGAAGGTCGTGGTCGACACCACGACCGCGATCGACATCGAGCGCGACGCGGCCGCCTGGGCCGCCGCCGGGGTGAAGGTCGCCTGAGCGCGAGCGGTCGCCGGCACGCGGTCAG
>JBGATT010000103.1:0-11942 GCA_044229035.1 Gemmatimonadaceae bacterium
CCAGCTCGAGGTCGCGGAAGGGTGTGTGAAGTGTCATGTGTGCGGGTTCTCGGAGTGCGGTTGATTCAGTAGCCAGCACTGACCGAAGTGAGCGAGGCGGGCCGCCCCTTTTGGGACGCCCCGCCTGTGGAATCCAACCGAACTGATGCAGGCTCAGCCGCACTCCGAGAACCCACACACATGACACTTCACGCACCCCTCAGCGAACTCGAGCTGGCTCCCGCAATCCGGGCAAGTCCCGATGAACGCATCCCCGCCGCTCATCGCCTCGAACTGCATCTGCGCCCCGCCCTGGCTTGTCACCATCACCGGCGCCGCGGACGGCGCTGACGGCGCCTGCTGCTCGGCCGTCGTGGTCAGCAGCTCCTGCTGCACGCCGTTCTTGGTGCGCATCCAGTCCTCGAGCGCGAGGCCGATCGCGTCCGGCACCGAGAGGACCTTGTTCGGGCCGAGGCCCACGGCGCGGTCGGACGAGATGCCGCGCATCTGGCGGTGCACCTGCGGCATCGAGATGCCCGAGCGGAGCGCGAGCGAGATCAGGCGGCCCATCGCCTCGGCGTCGGCCATCGCGCTGCCGCCGGCCTTGCCGAGGTTGATGAAGACCTCGAACGGCTGGCCCTTGTCGTCCTCGGTCACGTGGACGAACATCGTGCCGAGCGGGGTCTCCTTGCGGATGGCCGTCGAGCGGAGGATGTCGGGACGCGAGCGCTTCTGGCGGCGCTGGAGGTTCTCGGCCTCGGCGTCGAACAGGAGCTTCTTCAGGCGATCGTTGTCGCTCGTGATCTCGGCCAGCTGGCCCTTGAGCTCGGCGAGCTCGCGCTTGAGCGAGGGATCCTCCTTCGCCCCGTCACGCTTGGCGGCCGCATCGGCGGTCGCACCGGTCGAGAGCACCTGGCCGTCGCGCGAGCCGTCGCGGTACACGGTGACGCCCTTGCACTTCATGTCGTACGCCAGCTCGTAGATCGCGCGGACGTCTTCCTTGGTCGCGGTGTGCGCGAAGTTGGTCGTCTTGGAGATCGCCGAGTCGCAGTGCTGCTGGAACGCGGCCTGCATGCGGATGTGCCACTCGGGCGTGATGTTGTTCGCGGTGGCGAACACGTCCTGCCACTTCTTCGGCACCTCGGCGTGGATCACCGAGCCGGTCTTGGCGATGCGCTCCATGAGCGCGTCGGAGTACCAGCCTTCCTTCTTGGCGATCGCGACGAAGTCCTCGTTCACGTCCGGCATCATGACGCCGGCCTGGTTGCGCATGAAGGCGACGGCGAAGAGCGGCTCGAGGCCCGACGAGCAGCCGGCGATGATGGAGATGGTGCCGGTGGGCGCGACGGTCGTCACGTTGCAGTTGCGGAGCTTCTGCATCGGGCGGATGCGCTCGCCGTTCTCGTCACGCGCGCAGGTCTGGTCGGGGCCCCAGATGGACTGCGCCCACTCGGGGAAGCAGCCGCGCTCGTCGGCGAGGCGCTCGGACTCCTTCTTGCCCTCGACGTCCACGAACTCCATGACCTTGCGCCCGAACTCCACGCCCTCGGCCGAGTCGTACTTGATGCCGAGGCGGATGAGCGCGTCGGCGAAGCCCATCACGCCCAGGCCGATGCGGCGGATGCGCTTGGCGAGCGCGTCGATCTCGGGGAGCGGGTACTTGTTGGCGTCGATGATGTTGTCGAGCATCCGCGTGGACAGGTGAATGTCCGTCGCGAAGGCCGCCCAATCCATCTTCCCGTCGACGACATAGTAGCCGACGTTGATCGAGCCGAGGTTGCAGACGTCGTACGGGAGCAGGGGCTGCTCGCCGCAGGGGTTGGTCGCCTCGTAGGCGCCGAGGTGCGGGACCGGGTTGTAGCGGTTGGCCTCGTCGATGAAGAAGACGCCGGGCTCACCGGTGCGCCACGCCCCCTCGATCATCTTGTCCCAGACTTCCTTGGCATCCATCTGCCCGACGACCTTCTTGCTGATCGGGTCGATGAGGTCGTACGACGCCCCGGCCTTGAGCGCCTCCATGTACTTGGAGGTGATGGCGACCGAGATGTTGAAGTTGGTGATCTTGGTGAGGTCTTCCTTGCACGCGATGAACTCCATCACGTCGGGATGATCGACGCGCAGGATGCCCATGTTGGCGCCGCGGCGCGTGCCACCCTGCTTCACCGCGTCGGTGGACGCGTCATAGAGCTGCATGAAGGAGATCGGGCCGCTCGCCACGCCGGTGGTGGAACGCACCATCGAGCCGCGCGCGCGCAGCCGCGAGAACGAGAAGCCCGTGCCGCCGCCCGACTGATGGATGAGCGCCATCGAACGCAGCGTGTCATAGATGCCGCTGTGGCCGTTGCTCAGCGCGTCCTCGACGGGGAGCACGAAGCAGGCCGAGAGTTGGCCGAGCGGACGCCCGGCGTTCATGAGGGTCGGCGAGTTCGGCTCGAACCGACGCTGCGTCATGAGCTCGTAGAACTTGTTCGCGACCTCCTCGACGCGCTTGTCCGTCGCGCCATACCGACGCTCCGGCTCCGCGACCGTGGTCGCGACACGCCAGAACATGTCCTCCGGAGTCTCCACCGCCTTCCCGGCCCGATCCTTCACGAGGTAGCGCTTCTCGAGCACCGTCCGGGCATTCTGGGACAGCGTCGCGGGCGTGGCGGGCGGATTCACCGGAAGCGGCATTGCAACTTCTCCAACGAAGGGTTCTGGACCAAGGGCGAGGGCGAGGGCGAGCAACATACGGCCATCGTGAGGCCGCGCAAGCATTTTGTAAGGTCCTACGAAACAACGAGTTACAAGAGGTCAATCACGAATCGGTCACAGGATGTGGCTTTTCCACGCCACCAGGACTGTCGCCTGTCCCTACCACAAGAACGACACCGTGACGCCATCCGGTCCGTTACAATCCAGCGTCGCAAATCACTACACCCGAACGACTTACGACCGATTCCCCTACACGAACCTTCGGGCCCGTTTCGCTCGGGGGACGCAACGTACCCCACCCCCTTTCCGCACGCCAGTCCTTGCTCGGAAGCGCGACGTGCTGTAGGACCGACGGTCTTAATTCGCCCGACGCAACTATTCCGCGGTCACGCCGCGGTAACGCTCCTTCAACGCCACGTACGTCCGCCAGTTCGCCGACACCCGCGCCCGCTGCTCCTCCGTGAGCGCACGCATCACCTTCGCCGGCACGCCCGCCACCAGCGCCTCCGACGGCAGTACGCGCCCCTCGCCCACCACCGCGCCGGCCGCGACCAGCGTCCCCATCCCCACCACCGCGCCATTCAGCACCACCGCGCCGATCCCGATCAGCGCCCCGTCCTCCACCGTGCAGCCATGCACCACGGCGCGATGCCCGATCGTCACCCCGGCACCCACCACGCACGGCTTCCCGGCGTCGCAGTGCAGCACCGCGCCGTCCTGCACGTTGCTCCCGCGCCCCACGTGGATCGACTCCACGTCGCCGCGCAGCACGGCGCCGGGCCAGACGCTCACGTCCTCCTCGAGCGTGACGTTCCCGATGATCACCGCGGTGGGATGCACCCAGGCGGTCGGATGGATGGTCGGTGTCCCGAAGGCCACCTCGTGCGGGTCGCGTGCGGTGGTCAGAACGAACTCCCCAGCGAGAAGTAGAGGGTGTTGGACTTGGCGGCGTACGCCTCGCCGCGCACGGGATGGGCGAACCCCAGCCGGAAGCGATAGACCTGGTCGTACTGGATGGCCGCATCCACGCCGAGCTCGCCGCCCACCGACGCCAGCGTCGTGCGCTCGGGGAGCGTCGCCGGACAGATGAACGAGTCCGCCACGGGGAACTCGCACCAGGCGCGCCCCGCGTCGGCGAAGGCGGTCAGCGACGTCTTCTGCAGGAAGACGGGCAGCAGCTTCACGCCGCGCCCCACGAGCGTGAGGGGCGCGCGATACTCCACGCTCGCGGCGAGCGCGCGCACGCCGAGCTGCGCGCCGCCGGGGAAGCCGCGCACGCCGAAGGTCCGCCGCGTGGAGCCGATCACCATGCCGGGCAGCACCTCGAGCGAGCTCCCGCTCACGCCACCCGCGGCGAAGGCCGCGGTGGTCGCGTGACCCGTCACGCCGTAGGCGCCGCGCACCGCGAGCACATGGCGCGCGAAGCCGGGGAACGGGATCGATTTCGCCGCCGACCCGCCCACGATCGTCTCGGCGACGTCCTCGAAGTTCAACCCGACGTTGAAGCGCTCGCGGTGCGTCACGCTCCCCGCGATCCCATCCTCGGACGAGACGGCGTTGGCGGGCCGCTGCATGGTGCTGAACCCGAGCGTCGCCTGCACGGCGTGCGAGTAGTTCACGCGCTCGAGCGCGAGGTTGCCCAGGCCGGCGATGAGACCGGCCGGATAGGACCGGTACCGCACCGCCTGGAACTCGCCGCCGAGGACCGCATAGCTCGAGAAGCGGATCCGCGGGCGCTCGGCGATGACGTTGAACTCCACCCGCTGCGCGCGCTGGCCGAGGTAGCCGATGAAGTCACCGCCGGTGTCGCGGATGACGCCGTGCTCCCACTCGTTGAACAGGTCCAGCTGCAGCACGGGGACGCCGAACCCCGCGAAGGCGTACGCGCCGTGCGCGGTCCACTCCTCGCGGTTCGACTCGACCGAGGCTTCGAGCGCCCAGGCGTGCCGTCCGACGACATCGTGCGCGGCGGACATCCCGCCGATCGACGCCGTGCCTGGGCCGGTCGTGCGGACGACCGGCAGCCACCAGCTCGGGTAGAGCTGCTCCCAGGGCGAGTAGTCGGACTCGATCGCGTCGCGCGCCATGGCCGCGGGTGCGAGCGGTCGGAGCGGATCGGGCAGCGTATCCGCGGCGGGCAGCTCGAGCGGCACCGATGCCGGCCGATCGCGCACGACCACGTGGTAGCCATCGGCCCTGAGCTCGACCGCGGCGACGCGCCGCCCGCTCGGCGAGACATCCGGCGTGTGGAGGACGGTCGCACTCGTCCAGACGCGGCCGTACGCCCCCGTCCGCACGTCGCCTCTATATATGAGGGCGCGCCCTTCGTGATCGCTCACGAAGAGCAGCGTGGTGTCCCCCGGCTCCCACACGGGAGACGAGACGACGGTCATCCGCTCGCCACGCGGCGCGAAGCTCCGCTGCGGCCGGCCGGCGCGATCCATCACGACGACCGCGTTGCGGCCACCGCGCTCCCAGCGCACGGCGGCGATGCGCTGCCCGTCGCGCGAGAACCGCGGCTCGGCCCAGGTGCGGTCGAGCGAGCCGAGCACGACGTCGCGCGTGACGAAGTCGTCCGAAGGATCGACGGTGACGAGGCTCGTGGTCCCGGGATCGGTGCGCACGGCGACGATCATCCCGCTCGCGATGTGGACGTCGGGAGAGGAGAGCCGCTCGCCGCGCGTGACGGCGCGGCGACGGAGGCCGCTCCCCGTGTAGAGTTCGCTCCGCAGGGTGTACGGGTCGGTGAAGTCGAGTTCGCCCTGCACCGAGCCGCGGTCGCCGAAGGGGGCGCTGATGTCCACGCTGTTGCGGCGGCCGAGGCGGACGCGCTTGCCCTCGAGGTCCAGTTCATAGGCGCCGGGTGTCCGGCGCGCCTCGTCGGCGACGTAGAGGAGCGCATCGTCGCGCACGAACCGCGGGAAGCGCGCGGTGAAGCCCTCGTCGGTGAGGGTCGTCGCGGGGTCGACGGCGATGCGGATGGCCGTCTCGCGCCGGACCACCGAGTCGCGCCACTCGGCCCAACGCGCGGTGAAGTCGATGCCGAAGGCGTCCTTGGCGTTGCGGTCGTGGCGCCAGGGGAGGAGGCGCGCGCTCGAGGCCTCGACGAGGCGCCCCATCCGCGCCGAGTCCGCGCGCGTGACCGCGTAGCTGCCGAAGAGATAGGCGGCGTTGCCGCCGGGGAAGAACGGGGTCTCGAGGGAGAGCGCGTCGAGCGACGGCAGCCGGCCTTCGATGGCGGCCGCGCGCACGTAGGCGGGGAACTCGGTGCCGCGGAGGCGGCCTCCGCCGGCGAGCTTGCTCTCGTAGTGGACGGCGAGCCCTTCGGTGAGCCAGCGCGGCGCGTACGTGTTGGGGAAGAGCGGGGCGGCGCGCCCGAACACGCGCTGCCCGAGGGCCCAGATCCCCTTCACCCGGTCGAGGTGGAAGATGTGCACCAGCTCGTGCGTGACGAGGAGGCGGTTCCAATCCTCGTGATTGCGGAGGGCGGGTTCCTCGACCGGCGGCCGCGCATAGACGACGATCCGGTTGGTCGGGTACGGGGTCGCGTAGCCGTTGGCGTAGTCGGCGTTGTCCGCGACGACGATATCGACCATGGTGCGCGGCGGCACCAGTTCGTTGCGCAACTCGGCCCAGGCGAACTCGGCGTTGGCGGCCGTGCGGCGGGCGAGCGCCTCGAGTTCCGGCGTGAAGTGGACCCGGAAGTGCTCGGTGGTGAGGGTGCGCCACTCGAGATCGGGGCGGACCTGCGCCGTGGCGCGCAGGGGGAGCAGGAGGGCCGCCACGAAGGCGACCAGGCGAAGGCGGGTCATGAGGTGCACGGGGCCAAAGTCTATCCCTCCCAAGGGTGGTGTGCATCCTCGGCGCGGCTTCTCCCGTAGTGGCCGCGCCAGCCATATATTCGCCGGATTCCCTCTCGCCCCTGGATCCCTTGACCACCCGATGCGCAGTCTGCGGCCGTGAGAACGACCCGGCCTCGAAGTTCTGCATCGATTGCGGCAAGCCCATCGCCCCGAGCGGTGCGGTGAGCGCGGCGCTCGGTGAGACGATCGGGGGCGTGTACCACCAAGACCCCAAGGCCAAGTTCGGGGTTCCGGCGACCCGCGTCTCGGCGAGCGCGCCCCCGGCGGCCGGCCTCGGCTCGACGGGTCCGGCGCGGCCGGGACCGTCCATCCCGCCGCTCTCGTCGATGCCGCCCGGCAAGGCCCCCTGCCCGACCTGCGGGACGGCCGTGGACCCCTCGCTCCCGTTCTGCCCCAAGTGCGGCGGGCGTGTGGCGGGACAGCCCCCGCAGCCGGCGCCGTCGCGTGCGGTGTGCGGTGGGTGCGGCAACGCGGTGGTCCCCGGGGTGGACGTCTTCTGCGCGCGGTGCGGGACGCGCGTGGCGGCGACGGTCGCCGCCCCGACCCCGGCGGTGGGGACCGCGGTCTTCTCGGCGGCGGGGGCCGGACTCGGCCCCAAGCTCGCGCTCCTCGACGGCACCGGCGCGGTGAAGAAGACCGAGACCCTCCCCGGCCCCGAGGCGACCCTCGGCCGCTCCGACGGCGAGCTCCGGTTCCCCGACGACACCTTCATGAGCCCCGTGCACGCGCAGTTCTCCATGCGCGACGGGCAGCTCTTCATCCGCGACCTCGGGTCGCGGAACGGGACCTGGCTCTTCATGCAGGAGCCGTACAAGCTGGCGGACGGCGACACCATCCTCGTCGGCTCGCAGCTGCTCCGCTTCCGGCGCCTCGGCTACCCGGGCCCCCAGCCGGCCGAGGCCGATGCCACGAGGCGCCTTGGATCGTCCACCCCGAGTGCGGACATCGCCGTCCTGCAGCAGTTGCGGGCGGACGGCAGCGCGCGCGACAACTGCCACCTTTCGCCCAGCCGGAACGTCGTGATCGGCCGGGCGGAGGGGGATTGGGTGTTCGCGTACGACAAGACGATGAGCGGCCGGCACGCCGAGATCCGGAGCGAGGACCTCGATTTCATCGTGCTCGACCTTGGCAGCCGGAACGGGATCGCGATCGCCGTGCGCGGCGAGCGTCAGGTGAAGGCCGGGCAGAAGCTGCTGATCGGTGACCAGACCCTGCGTGTGGAGAGCTTGTGAGCGAACAGAAGACCTGTCCGACCTGCGGCACCGAGTACCCGCTCAGCGAGCGTTTCTGCCCGCGGGACGGGACGGCGTTGCGGTCGTCGAACACGCAGGACCTGCTCGGGTCGGTGATCGCCGACCGCTACCACATCCTGAAGAAGCTCGGCGAAGGCGGCATGGGGACGGTGTACCTCGCCGAGCACGTGAAGATGGGGCGCAAGAGCGCGCTCAAGGTGATGAACCCGGGGATGAACACCGACCCGGACGCGATCGCCCGGTTCAATCGCGAGGCGTCGAACGCGTCGCGGCTGAGCCACCCGAACATCTGCGGCATCTACGACTTCGGCGAGACGTCGGAAGGGCTGATCTACCTCGCGATGGAGTTCATCGAGGGCTCGTCGCTGACGTCGCTGATCGAGAAGGGCGGCTCGCTCGCCGCGCCGCGCGCGGCGAGCATCGTGCACCAGACGGCCGACGCGCTGCAGGTGGCGCATGACGCGGGGATCGTGCACCGCGACCTGAAGCCCGACAACATCATGGTCGCGAAGAGCCGCGACGGGTCGGACCAGGTGAAGGTGGTGGACTTCGGGATCGCGAAGGCGAGCTCGAGCGACGCACAGAAGGTGACGAAGACGGGCCTCGTGGTGGGCACGCCGGAGTACATGAGCCCCGAGCAGCTCGCGGGGGACAAGCTCGACGGGCGGTCGGACATCTACTCGCTGGGTCTCGTCGCGTTCAACTGCCTCACGGGGACGCTCCCCTTCCCGTCGAACTCGGCGCAGGAGGCGATGATCATGCGCCTCACCGACCGTCCGAAGACGCTGGCGGAGATGGTGCCGGAGAAGAGCTGGCCGGAGTCGCTGCAGGCGACGCTCGACAAGGCGCTGGCGCGTGACGCGGAGGACCGGTACGCGAGCGCGGCGCAGTTCGGGCGCGATTTCGCGGCGGCGATCGCGGACATGCCGATGACGCAGGCGGTCGAGGCGGGCACGATGATCGTGAACGCGGCGGCGGCGGGTGCGGCGGCGAAGGAGATCGCGAAGACGCGCGTGGCGCCCGAGGGGCGGCCGAGCGCGAACACGATGCCGATGCAGGCGCCGGCGAAGAAGGCCGCGGCGAAGGCGGCGCCGGTGGAAGTGGCCAAGAAGAGCGCGATGCCGATGGTGCTCGGGGGCGTGGGCGGGCTCGCGGTGGTGGCAGGCCTCTACTGGCAGTTCGCGTTGAACAAGCCGGCCGGAAACCCCGAGGGGCCTGCCGCACCCGTGACATCGGAGTCGACGGTGGCGCAGGTGCCGGACCCGACGCCGGCCGCGTCGGATACGGGGGCGGGGACGAAGGTGGTGACGCCGCCGCGGCCGGATCCGAATCTGCTCTCGAAGTCGGGGGCGCCGCCGACGACGAAGGCTCCGGCGCCGGCACCAAGCAACCCGACGACGCCAGCCGCGCCGGACTATCGCGCTTCGATCGCGGCCTGGATTCGAGAGCTCGACCCGACCAGAGCCAACGAGGCGGTCGGCGCACGGGTGCAGCGCGAGATCGACGCCGTGTGGGACCGCTTGCCCAGCGATCTGATGGCGGACGCGTGGTTCGTGAAGATGGAGGCGTTCGCGATCCAGGGGGACAACCGCACTTGTGGCGCGGCCCGGGAAGTGCAACAGAGGAGCAGCGACCCCGGGAAGCGGGCAAAGGCGGGCGACTACCTCAGGAATTCCTGCGATCCGTGACCTGCATCACGTTGCCCCACAACGACATACTGTCGCATCCGACCTCTGTCCAGTAAAATGCTGGTAACCCTTTCTCTTCCACCTCGTACTCGCGCCTCGTGACGGGACCAAACACGCCGCAGGGTGACGTCATCGTTCACGTCTTCGGACGGACCGACGTCGGTCGCACGCGCGAACACAACGAGGACACGTTCACCGTCGCCGACCTGACGACCATGAACGCGTCGCTGCAGCCCGAGGTCCGGACGCACGTCACCGGCTCGCGCGGCACGCTCTTCATGGTCGCCGACGGCATGGGCGGCGCGGCGGCGGGCGAGGTCGCCTCGGCGATGGCGACCGAGGTCGTGCTCGCGGAGATGGACAAGCGCTGGCGCATCTCCGACGACCACGACCCGGAGATGTTCGCGCACTCGTTGCGCGTCGCCACCGAGGTCGCCAACACGCGGATCCACGCCTACGCGCAGGCGCACCCCGAGAACCGCGGCATGGGCACCACCGCGACCATCGTCGGGCTGCTCCACGACACGCTCTACGTCTGCCAGGTGGGCGACTCGCGCGCCTACCTCGTCCGCGACGGCGTCTGCTCGCAGATCACGAAGGACCAGTCGCTCATGCAGAAGCTCGTCGAGGCCGGCGAGCTCACCGCCGAGGAGGCCGAGGTCTCGGAGCGGCGCAACATCATCCTGCAGGCGCTCGGCCCCGAGCCGATCGTGAAGGTGGACCTCACGTCGCAGCAGGTGAAGCGCGGCGACACGCTCGTGCTCTGCTCGGACGGCCTCTCGGGCCAGGTCCGCGCGCACGAGATGGCGCAGATCGTGAAGGAGAACACCGACCTCGTGCAGGTCTGCAAGAAGCTGATCGACCTCGCGAACGAGGCGGGCGGCCCCGACAACATCACGGTGGTCGCGGCGCGCTTCGAAGGCGCAGGCCTCGTGGAGACCGGCGCCGAGCAGCCCGCGCACCGCGTCTATCGCGGCTCGCAGCAGCAGCGCAGCACGGTGCCGCTCGACCGCGGGTCGGTCCCCGCCCTCGCGGCGATGGACATCTCGGAGATGCCGACGCTCGAGACCGAGCTCTCGATCGGCAAGCAGCGCACGCCGCGCACCAACGCCGCGGTCGATCCGTCGGCGGAGACGGTGGAGGTCTCGCCGCGCGAGGTCGCTGCCGGTCCGGTGAAGGTCGGCACGGCGAAGGCCCCGCCGTCGGGGACGCCGCCGCTCGAGACGGTGGAGATCGCGCCTGCGCGTCCGCGGCCGCAGCCCGCGCCCAAGCAGCCCAAGGTCGAGACGAGCCAGCTCCGGCTCATCTTCGGCACGCTCGCGGTGCTCGTGCTCGTCGTGTACGTCCTGCGCTGGTTCGTCCTCAAGGGCGAGTGATGTCGGTCGAGTTCCGCATCACCACCGGGGCCCGCGCGGGCGCGAGTGAGCGGTTCGAGAAGTCGGTGGTGTCCATCGGACGCCACCCCATGAACGACCTGCGCTTCGACGCGAACAAGGACATCGACGTCTCCGGCCGCCACGCCGAGCTCCGCTCGGTGGGCGGCCGTCATGTCCTGCACGACATCGGCAGCACCAACGGCACCTTCGTGAACGGCGATCGCATCACCGAGCGCGAGCTCGCGGACGGCGACGTGGTCACCTTCGGCGCCGGCGGACCGCAGGTGAGCTTCCACGTGGTGAGCACGGCCTCCGCCCCTTCGCCCGCCACGCGCGTGGACGCGGCGGACCGCCCCGCGCCGGCGAACCCGGGGCCCGTGCGCACGACGGCGGCGCCGCGCGCGGCCAAGCCCGAGGCGCCCAAGGCCCCCGCCGCGAAGGCGCCCGAGGCCAAGCCGCGCCTCAACACCGAGGTCCGCGTCGCGATGGCGGTCGAGAAGCAGACCGGAAAGCTCCGCCAGATGGTGATCGCGCTCGGCGCGCTCGTCGTCGTGGGCGGCGCCGGCGCGGCCTGGGTCCTCTCCAAGCAGGCCGACCTCGCGCAGAAGCAGGTCGCGGCGCTCCTCGCGGCCAACGACTCGCTCTCGCGCTCGTTCGAGGCGCGCCTCCGCGCGACGGGGATCGCCGACGCGGCCCTCTCCGCCGCGCGGGCTGAGCGCGACAGCCTCGACAAGGCGCTCCGCGCCCAGCAGGCGGCCGGCGCCGACGTGAGCGCGCTCTCCGCGGCGATGCGCTCGTCGCAGCAGCGCACGGCGAGCCTCGCGGGGACCGACTACGCCGCCATCGCCGAGGCCAACAAGCCGGCGATCGTCTTCATCGCCGTCGAGATGCCCGACGGCTCGCCCTCGAGCGGCACGGGGTTCAACATCCTGCCGAGCGGGCTCATCGTCACCAACCGTCACGTGGTGCAGACGCCGAACGGCGCGCGCGCGACGCGCGTGGGCGTGATCTTCGAGGGGCAGCAGGGCGCGTGGCGCGAGGCGCGGATCGAGTACGTGAGCGACTCGGACGAACTCGCGCTGCTGCGGC
>JBGATT010000104.1:0-11769 GCA_044229035.1 Gemmatimonadaceae bacterium
CCTCGGGGACCAGCTCGATCCCGCGTCGAGCGCGCTCGACGGCTTCGACCCGTCGCGCGATGCGCTGTGGATGGCCGAGGTCGCGGAGGAATCGACGCACGTCTGGTCGTCCAAGCCGCGCATCGCGCTCTTCCTCGCGGCGATGCGCCACTTCCGCGACGCGCAGCGCGCGTTGGGACGGACGGTCCTCTACACGGCGCTCGACGACCCGGGCAACACGGGCACGCTCGCCGGTGAGCTCGCGCGGGCGATCGCGGCGCATCGCCCCGCCTCACTCATCATCACCGAGCCGGGGGACTGGCGCGTGCAGCAGGCGCTGATCGCCGCGGCGCACGGCGCTGGGCTCCCCCTCGAGGTCCGCACGGACCGGCACTTCCTCTCGACGCGCGCCGAGTTCGACGCGCATGCGGACGGGCGCAAGCAGCTGCGCCTCGAGTACTTCTACCGCGAACTGCGACGCGCACACCGCATCCTCCTCGACGCCGACGGCCGGCCCGAGGGCGGCGAGTGGAACTACGACGCGGATAATCGCGGCGCGTTCTCGAAGTCCGGCCCACCGCCCCACGCTGCGCCGGCCGCCTTCCCGCCCGATGCGCTCACGCGCGACGTGCTCGCGCTCGTGCAGGCGCGATTCGCCTCGCACCCGGGCGACCTCACCGCGTTCGATTGGCCGGTGACTCCGGCGGAGGCTACGCACGCGCTCGACGATTTCGTCGTCCACCGCCTCCCGCGCTTCGGCGAGTACCAGGACGCGATGTGGCATGACGAGCCCTGGCTGTTCCACTCGCGGCTCGCCGCGGCGATGAACCTCAAGCTGCTCGACCCGCGCGCGGTCATCGCCGCGACCGAGACGGCATACCGCGAGGGGCGCGTGCCGCTCGCCGCCGCCGAAGGGTTCATCCGCCAGGTCCTCGGCTGGCGCGAGTACGTCCGCGGGATCTACTGGCGCTTCATGCCAGGGTACCTCGAGCGCAACGCACTCGACGCGCAGGAGCCGCTGCCGCGATTCTACTGGGACGGCGACACCGAGATGGCCTGCCTCCACGACGCGATCGGCCAGACCCTGCGGCTCGGGTACGCGCACCACATCCAGCGCTTGATGGTCACCGGGCTCTACGCGATGCTGCTCGGCGTGCACCCGGCGCGCGTGCATGAGTGGTACCTCGCGGTGTACGTCGACGCGGTGGAGTGGGTGGAGCTCCCGAACACGCTGGGCATGTCGCAGTACGGCGATGGCGGGGTGATGGCCTCCAAGCCGTACGCCGCCACGGGGAAGTACATCCAGCGCATGAGCGACCACTGTTCCCGGTGCCGATTCGACCCGGCCAAGTCGGTCGGCGAGGATGCCTGTCCCTTCACGACGCTCTACTGGGACTTCCTCATGCGCCACGAGGCGACCCTGAGAAGCAACCAACGGATGGCCTTGCAGGTACGGAACATCGAGCGGATCGATGCGGATGACCGGGCGGCCATCCGCTCGCGTGCCGCGGCGATCCGCGCCGGGGGCGGCGCGCCGCCCCGGGCGCTCACCCTGCTCTGACCGGCGCTGCATGGCGAAGATGCGGAAGAAGTCCGAGCTTCCCGTGAAGGACTGCCGCGCGTGCGGCCGGCCGTTCACCTGGAGGAAGAAGTGGGAACGAGACTGGGATTCCGTGCTGTACTGCTCCGATGCCTGCCGATCGCGGGGGTCCTCCTCGTCGCGGCCGCACAGCCCCGCACGCCCGAGGCCGCGCTCGCCGAACTGATGAACGCCGACCGCACCTTCGGCTTCCTCGGCGAGGTGACGGGGGCGATGGCCCCCGAGGTCACCGTCCCGATGCCGGGACGGGGCCTGGTCGAGGGACTGGTCGCCGTCCGTGCCGAGTGGATGCGCGACACCCTCGACGGCCGCGCGTCGGTCAAGTGGTCGCCGATCGGCGGCGGCCTCTCCGCGGACGGACTGCACGGGTTCACCTACGGCTACAGCACGGCGCGGCGCCCGGACGGCACTGCCGTGGCTGGCAAGTACCTCGCCTACTGGGTGAAGGACGCGCGCGGCTGGCGGATGATGGCGTACCGGCGCATCCGTCGCGCGGCCGGCGCGGTCGATTCGACGGCGCGGCCGACGTTGCGGCCGGCGGCCCTCATGCCACCGGTCACCGATGCGGCGGTGGTGGAGCGGCACCGTGCCTCGCTGCTCTTCGCCGAGCGCGCCTTCGCGCGCGAGTCGCAGATCATCGGACTGCAGGCGGGCTTCGCGACGTTCGGCGACGCGCGCGCGATCAACCTGGGCGGCCCGGCCACGGCGGGCTTCACGGTCGGCAACACGGCGATCGCCGCGCTCGTCTCGGACGGCTCCACCGAAGCGAGGAGCCCGGTGGATTGGTGGCCCGAGCGGGCGATCGTCGCGTCGAGCGGCGACCTCGGGATCACGTTCGGCTACATCACGCCCAACGGGGCGGCACCGGCCGGGCAGGCGAAGCCCCGGATCCCGTTCTTCACCATCTGGCACCGCGCGTCACCGGATGCGCCGTGGCGCTACGTGGCCGAGTGACCCGCCCCTGACTCAGCGCGGCGCGCAGTAGCGCGTCGCGGCCTCGACGAACACCCGCACCCCCGTCTCGAACGCGCGCTCGTCCACGTCGAACTTCGGGTGGTGGTGCGGGTGCACCGCGCCGTCGATCGGGCGCGCCGCCCCGACGAAGAAGAAGGTCCCCGGCGCCTTCTGCTGGAACGCGGAGAAGTCCTCGCCCACCATCACGGGGCGCATCGGCACGAGCGCGTCGCGGCCGCAGACGTCGGCCACGACCCGCGCCATCTCCGCGGTGACGGCCGGATCGTTGACGACCGGCCGGTACCCGCGCTCGTAGGTGAACTCATAGGTCGCACCATGCGCCTCGGTGACACCGCGGATCACGCGCTCCATCCGCGCCGCGATCTCGGTGCGCACCTGCGAGTCGAGTGTGCGCACGGTGCCGTTGAGCTCGGCGACCTCGGGGATGACGTTGTGCGCGGTGCCGGCATGGAACTGCGTGACGCTCACCACGGCGCTGTCGAGGGGGTCGACGCCGCGCGCGACGAGGTGCTGGAGGTTCACCACAACCTGGGCGGCGACCGCGACGGGATCGACGGTGAAGTGCGGCATGGCCGCGTGTCCGCCCTTGCCGCGGATCGTGATCCAGAAGGTGTCGGGGGCGGCACTCACCGCGCCGCTCGGCACGCCCACCGTCCCCACCGCGAGCGGCGCCCACAGGTGCGCCCCGATCACCCGCGTCACGCCATCCATCGCGCCGCGCTGCACCATCTCCTCCGCGCCGCCGGGAAAGACCTCCTCCGCGTGCTGGAAGAGGAACCGGACCTCACCCACCAATGCGTCGCGCCGCGCGAGGAGTTCACGGGCCGCACCCAGCAGCATGGCGGTGTGGCCGTCGTGGCCGCAGGCATGCATGATGCCGGCGCTGGTCGACGCGAACTCGAGCCGCGTCTCCTCCGTGATGGGGAGCGCATCCATGTCGGCGCGCAACGCGAGGACCGGGCCGGGACGGCCGGTGAGGAGACGCGCGACGACGCTCGTCGGCGTGGGCTTGGAGACCTCGAGGCCGCCCATCTCGCGCAGCGTGCGCTCGACGAAGGCCGAGGTCTCGGTCTCGTGGAACGAGAGCTCGGGGTTGGCGTGCAGGTGACGGCGCCAGCCGACGACGAGCTGGAGCGTCTCGGCGAGCGAGGCGGGAGCGGGGATGGTCATGGGCGCGGATCCTCTCCGTAGCATACGCCGCGTCCGCGGCAGGTCAACCGTGGGTGCCCCGCCTGCGTATGTTCCGAGTTCGTCCCCATCACCCTCAGTCGGTCCATGCCAACCACATCCTCGGTCCGTTGGATCGCCGGGCTCGCCGTCGCGGCGCTCGGCACGATCCCTCTCGGCGCCCAGGCGCGCACGGCGGGGTACCACACCGCCGCACGCCTCGCCGCCGTCCTCGACTCCGTCGCGCGGGCCAAGCCCGGCGTCGTGACCGTCTCCACCATCGCCACGTCGCCCGGCGGGCGGCCGGTCCACCTCGTGCGGATCGGGACCGCCGACGACCAGCCGGCGCTCCTCGTGCTCGCTGGCGCGTACGGGCCGCAGGTCGCCTCGAGCGAGGTCGCGCTGCGACTGATCCGCGAACTCGCCGGACGCGCGGGCACGGCCGACGGCCGCGGCGCCGCTCGGACCGTCTACGTCGTCCCGCGCCTCAATCCCGACGCCGCCGAGGCGTTCTTCGCGCCGGTGCGCGCCGAGCGTCGCGGCAACGATGGCAAGGACGACGACGACCGCGATGGCGCGCTCGACGAGGATGCGCCCGACGACCTCAACGGCGACGGCCTCATCACCATGATGCGCGTGAAGGTCGAGGCGGGCGGGGAGTGGATGGTCGACCCGGTCGACCCCGCCCTCATGCGCCGCGCCGACGCCACCAAGGGCGAGCGCGGCACGCACCGCCTGTTCGTCGAGGGCAAGGATGACGACGGCGACGAGGCGTACAACGAGGACGGGCCGGGCGGCACCGACCTCGCGCTCAACTTCGCGCACAACTACACCTTCTTCGCTCCCGGCGCGGGGCAGCACGCCTTCTCGGCTCCGGAGTCACGGGCGATCGCCGAGCTGGTGACCGCGCGCCTGAACATCGCGGCCGTGTACGTGCTCGGGATGCAGGACAACCTCGTGAAGCCGTGGGAGGGACGGACCGTCCCCGGGATCGGCGGCAACCCGCAAGGCACGAGCGCGGGTGGGCCGCTCACGGCCACGTTGCCGGCCGACAACGCGTGGTTCGCCGAGATCGCCA
Source organism: Gemmatimonadaceae bacterium (assembly GCA_044229035.1). Taxonomy (GTDB): domain Bacteria; phylum Gemmatimonadota; class Gemmatimonadetes; order Gemmatimonadales; family Gemmatimonadaceae; genus Pseudogemmatithrix. The sequence continues at coordinate 4,800 of JBGATT010000104.1, forward strand.
AGCGCGCGCCACGGCCGGTCACGGGGCAGGATCCGGTGAGCGCCGCCGAGTCGGGCGATCCGCTCTCCTGGTCCTACTTCCATATGGGACGTTTCGCGTTCGGCTCGCGCGTGTGGTGGCCGGGGAAGGCCCCGGCCGACACCGCGGCCGGCCGTCGCGCGCCGACGCCGGATCCGCTCGCCACCGAGCGCAACGACTATCGCTGGCTCAAGGCGAACGACCCGGCGGGATTCGTCGAGTGGAAGGTGGTCCCCGGGTACACGATCGACGGGAAGCCGGTCGAGGTCGGCGGCATGGCCCCCGGCGCCGCGCTCAACCCCGCCGCGTCGACGCTCGATTCGCTCGGACGCAAGCAGGCGGATTGGGTGGTGGATCTCGTCAAGCTGCTCCCGTCGGTCGCGCTCACCGGCCCGGCGAAGGTCGAGGCGGTCGGGCCGCGCACATGGCGCATCAGCGCCGAGGTGACCAATGGCGGGTACCTGCCGACGAACGCCGCGATCGGCGTGCGGTCGCGACTCCCGCGTCGCGTGAAGGTCGAGATCGCGCTCGGCGCCGGGCAGTCGCTCGCCGGCGGACGGAAGGTGCAGTACATCGACGCGCTCCGCGGGAGCGGCTCGGTGCAGCGGTTCGAGTGGCTGGTCGTCGGTGATGCCGGCGCCACCGTCACCCTCTCCGTGGGCGCGCCGAATGCCGGCAGCGCGACCGAGACCATCACCCTTCGGGCGAGGTAAGCCGCGATGCGCAAGATGCTGTTCCTTCTCGCGGTGACGAGCCTCGCGCCGCTGGCGCTGCAGGCCCAGGCACCGACCGCGCGCGCGACGCAGGCGCCGATCGCGGGTGCGCTCGCCGCGCTCGGTTCACCGCCGGACCCCAAGGTCGCGGTCGCGTGGGATCGCTTCTACGACCACGCCGGGATCGTCGAGATCGCCCGTCGCCTCGGCGCGGCGCATCCCGGCCGCATCAAGGTCGGGTCGATCGGCAAGAGCACGCTCGGCCGCGACATGGTGCTCCTCACGGTGACCAACTTCGCCGTCGGTGACGCGGACCGGAAACCCGCGATGTGGATCGACGGCAACATCCACTCCAACGAGATCCAGGGCGCCGAGTTCTCGCTCTACACGGCCTGGTATCTCGCCGAGATGGCGGAGCGCGTGCCGGCTGTCGACTCGCTGCTCGACCAGTACACGCTCTACATCGTGCCGACGATCAACCCCGACGCGCGCGACCACTTCATGCACAAGCCGAACACGGCGAGCTCGCCCCGCACCGGGCTCTCCCCGCGCGACAGCGACGGCGACGGGCGGGTGGATGAGGACAACCTCGACGACCTGAACGGCGACGGGCACATCACGCAGATGCGGCGGCGCAACGTGAACGGGCGCTTCCGGGTCTCGCCGGAGGATCCGCGCCTGATGGTGCCGGTGCGGCCGGGCGAGCGCGGCGAGTACGACCTGCTCGGGCAGGAGGGCTTCGACAACGACGGCGACGGCTTCGTGAACGAGGACGCCGACGGCGGGTACGACCCCAACCGCAACTGGCCGTGGCGCTGGGCACCGCAGTACGTGCAGGGCGGGTCCGACCCGTACCCGACCTCGCTCGTCGAGACGCAGAACATCATCCGGTTCGTGACCGCGCACCCGAACATCGCCGGGGCGCAGAGCTATCACAACTCGGGCGGCATGCTGCTGCGCGGCCCCGGCGTCCCGCAGGACGAATACCGTCCCCAGGACGTGCAGGTGTTCGACGTGATCGGGCGCACCGGCGAGGAGATCCTCCCGGGCTATCGCTACATGATCGTCTGGAAGGACCTCTACACCGTGTGGGGCGGCGAGCTCGACTGGTTCTACGGCGCGCGCGGCATCCTGACGTTCAGCAACGAGCTGTTCACGCCGTTCCTCTACTTCAACCGGACCAACGCCGACGACGACGGCCCGTTCGATCCGAACGCGCGCCGCTACCAGACCACCGAGTCGCGCTTCAATCGCCTGCTGCTGATGGGCGAGGCGTTCGTCGAATGGACCACCGTCGACCACCCCCAGTACGGGCGCATCGAGGTCGGCGGGACGAAGAAGAACTTCGGCCGCGTCGAGCCGGGATTCCTCCTCCAGAGCGATGCGCATCGCAACATGATGTTCACGCTCTTCCAGACGTCGCAGATGCCGCTCGTCGCGGTCGACTCGGTGACCACGCGCGCGCTCGGCGGCGGGGTGACGGAGGTGACCGCCGTGGTGCTCAACACCAAGCTCGCCCCGACGCACACCCAGCAGGACCTCGAGAACCGCATCTCGCGTCCCGACCGCGTGACGCTGACGGGGGGGCGCGTGATCGCCGGGTTCCTCGTGGACAATCCGCTCAACGGCGACGCCACCGAGCAGAAGCGCGACCCGTCCACCCTGCTCGTGCGGAACATCCCGGGCAACGGGCTCGTGCGCGTGAAGTGGCTCGTGCAGGGGACGGGGCCCTTCACCGTCAGCGTGGTGTCGGAGAAGGGCGGGTCGGCGAGCCGGAGTTCGCGGTAGGGCTCGACGGCGCCCCGTCGTGGGCGCCGTGCACGGCGGAACGGACGAGGGGCTCGCACCTGGACGGTGCGAGCCCCTCGTCGCAGTCGCGGGAGTGGCGGGGGCTCAGACGACGACGTTGAGCAGGCGTCCAGGCACGAGGATCACCTTCTTCGGCTCCCCCGTGATGAACTTCCCGATCGCCGGGTCCGCCTTCGCCGCCGCGAGCGCCTCGTCCTGCGTGACGGTCTTGGCGACGACGAGCTTCCCGCGGGTCTTGCCACCCACCTGCACGACCAGTTCGATCGTGTCGCTCACGAGCAGCGCGGGGTCGAACGCGGGCCACCGGGCGTCGAACACGCTCTCGGCGTGCCCCAGCATCTCCCACAGCTCGGCCGCGATGTGCGGCGCGAACGGCGAGACGAGCTGCACCACCGGCTCCACCTCGGCGCGATGGCAGGTGCGCTCGCCCTTCCGCAGCGTGTTCATGTACTCCATCATCGCGGCGATCGCCGTGTTGTAGCTCAGCGCCGGGATGTCCTCGCCGACCTTCTTGATGGTCGCGTGGAGCTTCTTCATCACCTCGGGGTCGGGCGCATCCTCGCTCGTGCAGTCGCGCACCGACGCCCAGAGGCGGTCGAGGAAGCGCTTCACGCCGCTGATGCCCGCATCGCGGAAGTCGCCGCCCTCCTCGAAGGGTCCGAGGAACATCAGATAGGTGCGGAACGAGTCCGCGCCCCACTGGTCGATGTAGTCGTCGGGGTTCACCACGTTCCCCTTCGACTTGGACATCTTCGCGCCTTCGCGGATGATGAGCCCGTGCGCGCGGAACTTGGTGAACGGCTCCTCGAAGTGGAGCATCCCCATGTCGTGCAGGACCATCGTGATGAAGCGCGAGTAGAGCAGGTGCAGCACGGCGTGCTCGTTGCCACCGATGTAGGTCGTGACCGGCAGCCACTTCCGCGTCGTCGCGGCATCGAAGGCGACGTCATCGCGCCCCACGCTCGGATAGCGCAGGAAGTACCACGCGCTGTCGAGGAAGGTGTCGCTCACGTCGGTCTCGCGCCGCGCCCGCTTGCCGCAGGTGGGGCACGGGACGTGGAACCACTCCTCGTGCCGCGCGAGCGGCGAGATGCCCGAATCGTCCGGCTTGAAGTCGGGGATGTTGGGGAGCACGACCGGCAGCTGCGACTCGGGCACAGGCACGGTGCCGCAGGCGTCGCAGTAGATGATCGGGATCGGCGGCCCCCAGTAGCGCTGCCGCGAGATGCACCAGTCGTGCAGGCGGTAGTTCGTCACCGACTGCCCGGCGTGCATCCCCTCGAGCCACTCGGTGAGGGTGCGCTTGGCAGTGTCGACCGGCATGCCGTCGAACTGCCCCGAGTTGACCAGCCTGCCGTCGCCGACGTAGGCCTCGCCGCCGAAGGGCGTGCGCGCGTCCTGCCCCTCGCCCGCGACGACGCGCACGATCTGCAGGTCGAACTTCGTCGCGAACTCGAAGTCGCGCTCGTCGTGCCCCGGCACCGCCATGATCGCGCCGGTGCCGTACTCCATGAGGACGTAGTCCGCGACCCAGATGGGGATGAGCTGGCCGGTCGCGGGGTTCGCCGCGTACGCCCCGGTGAACTCGCCCGTCTTCTCCTTCGTCGTCTTGCGGCTCACGATGTCCTGCTTGGCGGCGCGCGCGCGATACTCCGCGACGACGCCCTGCTGCTGCGGCGTCGTGATCGCGTCGACCAGCGGATGCTCGGGCGCGAGGACCAGGTAGGTCGCCCCGAAGATGGTGTCGGGGCGCGTCGTGAAGACCTCGATCACGGGCTCGTCGACGCGCGTCTCCGATGTGACCGAGACGGCCGCGCTCCCGGCGTCGGCGAGGGCGTCGAGCACGCGGAAGCGGAGCCGTGCGCCATCGGAACGCCCGATCCAGTTCCGCTGCGCCTGCTTCGTCGTCTCCGACCAGTCGAGCCGCTCGAGGTTGCCGAGGAGCCGTGCCGAGTAGTCGGAGATCTTGAAGAACCACTGCTCGAGGAAGCGCTGCTCGACCACGGTGCCGCACCGCTCGCAGGTGCCGCCCTCGACCTGCTCGTTGGCGAGCACGGTCTTGCACGACGGGCACCAGTTGACCGCGGCGGCCTTCTTGTACGCGAGCCCCTGCTTGTAGAGCTGCAGGAAGACCCACTGCGTCCACTTGTAGTAGGACGGGTCGGTCGTGTCGACCGACTTCGTCCAGTCCACCATGAGGCCGGCGCGGTCGAGCTGGCGGCGGAAGTTCGCGATGTTGCTCGGGATGAGCTGCATCGGGTGCTTCCCGACCTTCAGCGCGAAGTTCTCCGAGTGGATGCCGAACGCGTCGTAGCCCAGCGGCTCGAAGACCGTGTGGCCTTGCAGGCGCTGGAACCTCGCGTAGATATCACAGCCAGTGAAGGCGAAGAGGTTCCCGACGTGGAGCCCTTCCGCGGAAGGGTACGGGAACATCATCAGCGCGTAGAACGGACGCTCGCCGGTGGCGATGTCCGTCTGGTGGGTGCGGCGCTCGGCCCAACGCTGGCGCCAGCGTGCTTCGACGGCCGACGGCTCGTAGCCGATCGGTTCAACGGGAGCGGTCATCGTCTGTGAGTGGGAATCTGAGCAATCTATCCGCGGCGGCACCCGGCACCAAACTGCGAGACCCTGCCGCCCAGGCGCCGGTCCGGGACCACATCCTCGACCGGCTCTCGGGGTGGGCGGCGATCGGCGGACTGGCCGCCTTCACGCTCCTCCTGATCGTCTTCTGGACCCGCGTCGCCGCGATGGCCCAGAGCGGCGGCCTCGTGCTGCTCCTCGCCCTCGGACTCACGCTCGCCCTCGGCCTCTCGGCCGGGATCTTCCGGTGGTTCATCTCCCCGGCGATCGGCCTGCAGAACAAGGACCTGGCCGACGTCGCCGAGGCCATCACCGCCGGTGACCTCACGCGCACGCCCTCGGCGATCGATGCGGGCGGGCAGCTCGGGCGGCTCGCCCGGGCGATGGTCGTGATGTCCGGGGAGCTGCGGCAGATGGGGACGCTCCTGCGCGACAACGCCTCGGAGACGGCGCGCCGCTCGAACGAGATCACGGGCGGTACCGAGCACATGGCGGCGGCGGCATCGGGGATCGCCGAGACGGCGAGCGCGCTCAGCATGCAGGCGACGGACATGGCGGACACGATCCGCCTCCTCTCGCTCGACGCGGGGCGACTGAACGCGCTCGCCTCGACGGTGTCCGAGGGCGCGGCCGACGGCATCGCCCGCAACCAGCGGCTCAAGGCCCTCGCGCAGGAGAGCCACGAGCGCCTCGACGAGAGCGCCCGGCGCCTCGATGCGCTCTTGATGGATGTGCAGGCCAGCGCGAACGCGACCGAGTCGCTCGCCACGGCCTCCGACCAGATCCGCGGCTTCGTCGTCCTCGTGCAGAAGATCGCCCGGCAGTCCAAGCTGCTCGCGCTGAATGCCGCAATGGAGGCGGCGCGCGCCGGCGAGCAGGGCGAGGGCTTCACGGTGGTCGCCAACGAGGTCCGGCGTCTCGCGCAGAGCAGCGCCGAGGCGGCTGAGCACACGGACCAGCTGATGCAGGAGCTGATCGCGCAGATGGAGGTCGCGCGCGAAACGAGCGCGCGGTCGCTGACGACGGTCGAGACGGTGCGCGCGGCGACGGCGCACGGGCGTCAGGCCTTCACGCAGGTGGAGGTCGCGGTGGACGGCGCCGACAAGTGGGTCGGCACGATGGCGGGCACGGCGGCGTCGGGGAAGGCGCTGGCGGCCGAGATCACGGCGAAGCTCGACTCGCTCTCGGCGGGGACGCAGAGCTTCGCGAACGCGATGCACGACGTCGCGGCGGCGAGCCAGGAGCAGAGCGCGAGCACGCAGGAGATCGCGGCGGCGGCGAACGCGCTGGTGAACGCGGCGGACCGGGTGACGGGGACGGCGGCGGCGTTCGGCGGATGACCTCAAGATGAAGGCTGAAGGATGAAGGGGGCGAGGCCATGCGGCCTCGCCTTCTTCGTTCACGAGCTCCTGCGTGCACGAAGGGCAGGCCGCAGGGCCTGCCCCCCTTCATCCTTCAGCCTTCATCCGCCGCCGCGCCAGGATTCAGCGCGCCGGCCTCGGATACAAGTGAACGCACTTCTCCAGCCGCGCCCCCTTCTCGTCGCACACCGCGAACTGCGCGCCCTCGTAGAGCGTGCCCGCCGCGTAGCGGCCGTCCTTGGCGACGGCGTAGAACTGGATGTCGAAGTTGGGGCGCCCGTCGGCCCGGAGCAGTCGATTCTCGGTCATCGCGACGAGCCGCTCGAGCGTCTTGAGCACGGCGACCTCCGGCGCGAGCCCCTGCCGCATGAACTCGACGGTGAGGAAGCCGCCGCAGACCTTGATGTTCGCCTCGCCGCGGCCGGTCGAACCCGCCGCGCCGACGGTGTTGTCGCAGTACTGCCCCGCGCCGATCACCGGCGAGTCGCC
>JBGATT010000105.1:0-13873 GCA_044229035.1 Gemmatimonadaceae bacterium
CAAGCGCGGACGCGTGTGACGCAAGCGCGGGCGCGTGCGACGCAATCGCGGGCGCGCGTGACGCAATCGCGGGCGCGCGTGACGCACTCGCGGGCGCGCGTGACGCACTCGCGGGCGCGCGTGACGCAATCGCGGGCGCGGTCGACGGACCTGCGGTCGCGCGTGACGCAATCGAGGGCGCGGTTGACGGACCAGCGGGCGCGCGTGACGCAAGCACGGGCGCGCGTGACGCAATCGAGGGCGCGGTTGACGGACCAGCGGGCGCGCGTGACGCAAGCACGGGAACGTCTTGGAGTTCGATGGATCCGCCCCGGAAAGGCGCGGGACGCTCTGCGGGAAGGGCGGGACCGCCTCGGAGTCTCGCCTGCCGATCCAGAAAAAGGCCCGGAATCGGGTGATGCGTGGCCTCCAGCCGAGACAGCGGCGCGGCCGCGGCACGGTCCCGGCGCGCCGTCACACGCTCCCCGCGCAAGCATCACAACGTGATGCCGATACGGACGTTAGGACCTCTCGCTCGTCATGAGAGTATTCCGTAAGGGGAATCCCGATTCCGCGAGTCCAATGGATGTCCGAGATTCCCCCACGGGTTACTTACGGATAAAACTACTTTACCTGCAATCTTTCTACCGGTGACCGCAGCGGTTCCCCCGAAGGCACCCACGGAACGGCCACCGCGCATCGCGAGCCGGCTCTGGGTGCTCTTCCTATTTACTACCGCGGCACTCGTCGCCGTCGTGGGCTTCGGGATGGGGGTGGATTACTACACGCTCCCGTTCTCCGAACGCCCCTTCTCGGACTTCTATGACGACCTGCGGCCGGCCGGACGGCTGGGCCTCCGGTACGGGATCATCGGCTTCGGGCTGATCACCGCGGGCGTGGTGATGTACACGGCGCGCAAGCGGATCAGGGCGCTCGCGCGGCTGGGGAAGCTCAAGTTCTGGCTCGAGTTCCACATCTTCCTCTGCACGGTCGGGCCGTTCCTCGTCACGCTGCACACGAGCTTCAAGGTCGGTGGGCTCGTCTCCATCGCCTTCTGGTCGATGGCGATCGTCGCGCTCTCGGGGATCTTCGGGCGCTACGTCTACGTGCGCATCCCGAAGACGATGCAGGGGAGCTTCGCGGACCTCGCGGCGATCCGGGTGCAACGCGCCGAGCTGCTCGATGAGCTCGCGGCGGACCTCGGACCGCGCGCGGGGCAGGTGGAGAAGCTCATCACCGCGCCCCCGACGAAGCCCAACGAGGGGCTCTTCGCGTCGATCTGGTCGGCCTTCATGTTCGACCTCACGCACGGCCGCACGGTGCGGCAGGTGAAGCAGGTGCTCGCCAAGGCGCCGCTCACGGCGCAGCAGCGCGCGCGCGCCCTGCGGCTCGTCGAGCGGCAGCTCACGGTCGAGCACCAGATGGCGCACCTGATGCCGTTCCAGAAGCTCTTCCGCTACTGGCACATCCTCCACCTGCCGCTGGCGATCGCGATGTTCGTGATCGTCGCGGTGCACGTGACGGTGGCGACGCTCTTCGGGTTCGGGTTCACCTGATGCGGAGCGCGCGGCGGCACCTGCGGCTCCTGGGGACCTGGCTCGGCCTGGTCCTCGGCGCGGTGGTGTCGCTCGCGATCCCACGCGCGGCGGCGGCCCAGCTGCTCTCGCCGGGCAAGCTCGCGCAGGCGCACGCGTCGCTCGAGGGGATGAGCAACTGCACGCAGTGCCACGAGCTGGGGAAGCCGGGCATCTCCAACGCGAAGTGCCTGCAGTGCCACGAGACGCTGCGCGCGCGGGTGCAGGCGCGCGAGGGGTTGCACGCGACCTACGGCAACCGCAGCTGCGCCTCGTGCCACAAGGACCACTTCGGCACCGACTTCCAGTTGGTGCGCTTCGACACGGCGACCTTCGACCACAAGAAGGCGGGCTTCGAGCTGCGGCTCGCGCACCGCGAGGAAGGGTGCCGCAGCTGCCACAAGCCGGAGCTCGTGGTGAACGCGGCGGTCCGCACCTACGCGACGCGCCACCGCGTGCTCGGCCGCACCTACCTCGGGCTCGGCACGGGGTGCATGGATTGCCACAAGACCGACAACGTCCACGGCACGCAGTTCGGCCAGCGCACCTGCACCGCCTGTCACGACGAGGCCACGTGGGAGAAGGCTCCGCTCTTCGACCACGACTCGTCGGAGTACGTGCTCACGGGGAAGCATCGCACGGTGGAGTGCGCGGACTGCCACAAGCCGATGACGGTGCCGGGGATCGCCGAGCCGGTGACGCGCTACAACGGCGTGCGGTCCCAGACCTGCACCACCTGCCACGCCGACTACCACAAGGGCGCGATGCCGCAGCGGTGCGAGCAGTGCCACAGCACCGACGGCTGGCGCGCGCTCAAGAACCGCTCGGGGTTCGAGTCGGGCTTCGACCACAACGCGCGGACCGACTTCGACCTGGTGGGGGCGCACGCGCCGCTCGCCTGCGCGACCTGCCATGACCCGCGCCAGCGCGCGACGGCGACGATCAAGATGACCTGGGCGCCGGCGCAGCTGCGCGCGATGTACCCCGCGCCCAACGCGACGAGTTGCGCCTCCTGCCACGTGGATGCGCACGACGGGACCTTCGCGCGGTCGCCCGGCGGTGCCAACTGCGCCAACTGCCACAACGAGACGCGGTGGCTGCCGAGCGTGTACGATCTGGCGCGGCACAACAGGGAGACCTACGAGCTGACCGGCGCGCACGTGGCCGTCGCGTGCGTGCAGTGCCACCAGCCGGTGCGCCCGGGCGGCCCGCCGCAGTTCAAGCTGCCGTCGCGCGACTGCGCCTCGTGCCACACGACGGTCGATCCGCACGCGGGGCAGTTCGGCACGCGCGCCTGCACCGAATGCCACGTGACGGAGACGTTCAAGGTCGCGCAGTTCGATCACGCGAAGACCCGTTACCCGCTGGATGCGGCGCATCGCAACGTCGCCTGCGCCAAGTGTCACACCGTGACGACCGGTCTCAACGGTGCGGCCGTCACGAAGTACCGTCCGCTCGAGACAACCTGTCGCGCCTGTCATGGCGCGACGACGCCGAGGCGTCCATGAGCACGATCAGGGTGGCGATGCTGGTGGCGGCGCTCGCGCTGCCGTTCCGTACGGGGCAGGGGCAGCAGACCCCCATGCCCACCAATCCGCACGGGCCGCTGAAGGCCGGGGCCGACTGCTCGGATTGCCACACCGGCAGTGACTGGAAGACGCTCCGCCGCGACCCGAAGTTCGACCATTCGCGCGAGACGCGCTTCTCGCTCACCGGCGCGCACGCGACGGTCACCTGCGCGAGCTGCCACCTCGACCTGCGCTTCGACGAGCCGAAGGTGGAGGCCTCGCAGTGCGCGAGCTGCCACGCCGACGTGCATCGCGGCAACCTCGGCCAGAACTGCACGAGCTGCCACAACACGAACGACTTCCGCGACGTCGAGTCGCTCTCGCTCCACCAGAAGACCGCCTTCCCGCTCACCGGCGCGCATGTCACCACGCCCTGCGAGGCGTGCCACAAGACCGAGCGCGCGGGCGTCTTCGCCGCGGTGCCGCGCGACTGCGTGGCCTGCCACCAGGCGGCGCTCGACCAGGCGTCGGCGTCGGGCGTGGATCATGGCGGCTTCCCGCGGGACTGCACGCAGTGCCACGTGACGCTCTCGTGGTCGGGTGGCGCGAGCTTCGACCATGTGACGGTCTCGGGCGGCTACGTGCTCGAAGGCGCGCACGCGGTGCAACGCTGCGCGGCCTGCCACACCACGCCCGGCTTCGCGCTGACCTTCTCGCCGCCGCCCGCGACCAACCAGGACTGCGTCGCCTGCCACCAGGACGACTACGCGCGCGAGCACGCGGGGGGCGGCTTCTCGACGACCTGCGCGGACTGCCACAACGTGAACAGCTGGGGCGGCGCGACCTTCGACCACGTGGCGGTCGCCGGCGGCTTCGCCCTCCAGGGCGTCCACGCGAGCAAGCCCTGCTCGGCGTGCCACATCCAGCCGAGCAACGCGCTCAAGTTCGCGCCGGCGCCGGCGGGGAACAGCGACTGCGTCTCATGCCACCTCCCCGATTGGCAGCGGGAGCATGCGGCGCAGCAGTTCCCGCAGACCTGCACGAGCTGCCATACGCAGAACAACTGGAGCTCGACGTTCAATCATGCGAACGAGTTCCCGATCAACTCGGGTGCTCACCGCGGGCAGTGGGCGAGCTGCGCCACCTGCCACACCACGCCCGGCGACTACAAGGCGTTCACCTGCCTGACGTGCCACGAGCACAACCAGACGAGCATGAACGCCAAGCACTCCGGCCGCTCGGGGTACTCGTACGACAGTGCGCGGTGCTACTCGTGCCACACGAACGGTCGCGCGTGATGCGTCGCGCGCTGCTCGCGGTGCTGCTCGTCCTCGGTGCCCGTGCGGTCGACGCACAGGCGCCGCGGCCCACCGTCGTGGTGCAGATCGCGGGGGCGAACGTCTACCTGAGCCTCGGCGCCGACTCGGGCGTCGTCACCGGCGACACGGTCGCGGTGCGCCGCCGCGCCGACGCGGCACCGGTCGGCGCCCTCACGGTCGTCTCCGCCACCCGCACCCGCTCGGTGCTCACCTTCGCCGGCACGCCGTTCCCGGTGACGCGTGGCGACACGCTGTTCATCTCGGCCCGTCCCCGCGACGCGGTGACGGGGATGCCCGCGCCGGTCGCGGTGGCGGCGGCGCGTCCGCGCGCGCCGCCGGTGGTCGCCGCCGGGCCGCGCGTGGATGGCGCGATCGGCCTGGAGATGTACGGCTCGCACAGCGAGACCGTCGGCCTCGGCGCCGACCCCATCCGCACCACGCGCGACATCGGCATGCCCGCGGTGCGCGTCAACACGATGGTGTCGGGGGAGCGGACGCGGTTCCGCCTGAGCATGCGCGCGCAGCAGCGCACCGGACCGACGAGCGTGTGGGACCGCTCGACGCGCATCCGCATCTACGAGGCGCGGCTCGAGCGCTCCATCGGCGCCGCGCGCCTCACCATGGGCCGGTTCTACTCCGACTTCGACCACCAGAGCGCCTTCTGGGACGGCGCCAGCGTGCGCTTCGGCGACGGGCGCGGCGTGAGCGCCGGCGTAGCGGCGGGCTTCGAGCCCGAGCGCGGCAACGAGGAGATCACCTTCACGCGCCCCAAGGCGGCGGCCTTCGTCGGCACGCGGCACACGCGCGGGCGGATGGACCTCATCGCCGACCTCGCGGTGACGCAGACGATGCCCAAGGACCGGACGCAGTGGCGCGCCGGGGCGGACCTCGCGATGCACCTGCGCGTGGGGCGGTTCTCGCTCTCGCAGGACCTCGAGGCGACGCCGCCCACGCCGATGGGGCGCTGGGGGATCTCGCGCTTCGTGCTGCGCGCGTCGCTGCCGGCGGGGCCGCGCGGCACGCTCTACGCGACGGCGGTGAGCGACCGCTTCGCGCCGCTCGACACCACGATCCTCGCCGCCTTCACGCGGCGCGAACGGCTCACCTCCGGCTTCAGCATGTCGCTCGCCAACGGGAGCTACGTCGACTTCAACGCGTCGATCAACGACCCGAGCGGCGACCAGCGGGGGACGGCGGCGGGTGCGACCGTCTCGGTGCCGCGCGCGATCGGTGCCGGGACCTTCGCCTTCCACACGAGCTGGTTCGACGACGGCCGCGGCTCCGGCCTGCTCGCGAGCCCCTCGTTCGAGTATCGCCTGGGCCAGTCGCGCCTGCGCGGCGGCTACCAGTTCTACTCGGTCGCGCAGCCGGCGTACACCATGCAGACCCACGGCATCGACTTCCGGCTCTGGAAGCCGTTCGGCGACCGGATCAACGGGGTCCTGCAGGTGACCGAGCGCGTGGGCCACAACATGACCAGCACGACGGTCTTCACGAGCTTCGAGGTGCGGTTCTGATGGACGAGACGATGCTCCTCTACGGCATCGCCGTGGTGCTCATCGGCGGGATCATGACGCCGTTCATCCTGCGCTCGCGGCGGCAGGAGCGGGTGGCCGAGGAGGCCGAGGCCGAGGCGAAGGAACTGGGGCTCGACGAGCCGGCGACGCTGCATCCGGTGGTGGACGTGACGCGCTGCATCAGCACCGGCAGCTGCATCGACGTCTGTCCCGAGGGCGACGTGCTGGTGATGAAGAACGGCCAGGCGCATCCGGTGCAGCCGGCCTGCTGCGTGGGGCATGGGCTCTGCGAGCGGAGCTGCCCGGTGGATGCGATCCAGCTCGTCTTCGGCACGTCGAAGCGCGGCGTGGACCTGCCGCGCATCAAGGGGAACTTCGAGTCGAACGTGCCGGGGCTCTACATCGTGGGCGAGCTCGCGGGGATGGGGCTCATCCGCAACGCGTTCGAGCAGGGGAAGCAGGTGGTGGACAACATCATCAAGGAAGGGTCGATCTCCAACGAGGCGGGAGCGGCGGACATCCTGGTGGTGGGGTGCGGTCCCGCGGGGCTCGCGACGTCGCTCTACGCGATGGAGCGCGGGCTGGGGCTCACGACGATCGAGCGTGAGGACATCGGCGGCACGGTGCGGCTCTTCCCGCGCAAGAAGCTGGTGATGACGCGGCCGCTCTCGGTGCCGGGCTATGGCCGGCTCACGGGGCCCGAGATCGTCAAGGAGCGGCTCATCGACATCTGGGGCGACATCGTCCACAAGTCGGGGCTCACGGTGAACACGCAGGAGGGCGCGGACCGCGTGGTCGCGCGTGACGGCGGATTCGACGTCTTCACGGGGCAGGGGATGTACCGCGCGAAGCGCGTGGTCCTCGCGATCGGCCGGCGCGGCACGCCGCGCAAGCTCAACATCCCGGGGGAGGAGCTCCCCAAGGTGCTCTACCACCTCGCGGAGGCCGAGGCGTACAACCGCGACCGGATCATCGTCGTCGGTGGTGGCGACTCGGCGATCGAGGCCGCGCTCGCGCTCTCGGCGCAGCCGGGGAACACGGTGCAGCTCTCGTATCGCGGCGACAAGTTCGCGCGCCTCAAGCCGGCCAACCGCGCGCGCATCGACAAGGCGATCCAGGCGGGACAGGTGGAGGTGCTGTACAAGACGACGCTGCAGGAGATCGGACGCACCGAGGTGCGGTACCGTGACGAGATCAAGGGCGCGGACGTCGTGGTGGAGAACGACTTCGTGTTCGTCTTCGCCGGTGGCGAGCTCCCGACGGCCTTCCTGCAGGCGTGCGGCGTGGCGATCGACACGAAGTTCGGCGCGCCGCGCTGAACGGCGGCGCGTAGATTCCCGCCCACGCCCGTCCGCTCCCCCACCCGCGACATCGACCGTCATGGCGACCCCCAAGTTCTGCCGGCACTGCGGCACCCCGCTCACCCCCAACGCGCGCTTCTGCGCGAACTGCGGCAACACGCTCGACGCGACCGCGGCGGCGTCGGCACCCGCCGCCAGCGCACAGGCGCCCGCGGGTGGCGCGGTGATGGTGAACCTCGCGACGCTCGTCCCCTGGTTCGTGCTCTCGGCGTTGATGCTCGTGGGCGTGGGCTACGTGATCGGCACGCGAAGCGCCCCGGCCTCCGCGGCGGTCGCGGCCGGCGGCGCGCCGTTCGCGCAGGACCCGTCGATCATCGCCGCCCCGGACATCTCGTCGCTCTCGCCCGAGGAGCGCGTCGATCGCCTCTTCAATCGCGTGATGGCGCTCGCCGCGGCGGGCCAGCAGGACTCGGTGGAGTTCTTCGCGCCGATGGCGATCAACGCCCTCGCCGCGCTCATGCCGCTCGACGAGCACCGCCGCTACGATCTCGGGTTGATCAGTCTCGCGGCCGGCGATCCGGCGACGGCGCGCGCGCAGGCGGACACCATCCTCAAGGCGCAGCCCACGCACCTGCTCGGCCTCTCGCTCGGCATGCGCGCGGCGACGGCGCAGGGCCGCACCGCCGATGCGAAGGCGCTCGGCACGAAGCTCACCGCCTCGGCGGCGAGCGAGCGCGCGAAGGGGAAGCGCGAGTACACCGACCATGCGCCGGACATCACCGAGGCGCTGGACGAGGCGGCGGGGCGACGGACGAATCCCATCTCGCGCCCGCGCTGACCACTGGACGACGACAAGGGCGGCCTCGCGATGCGGGGCCGCCCTTGGTGCATCCGGTGTCGCCGTGCGTGCTACTGCCGCACGACGAAGTTGTCGAGCACGCCGATGCCCTCGAAGCCGACGTAGCGCGGCGGGGCCATGGTGAACGGATAGGTGCCGATGGTCTCGCCGTTCACGCGGAGCGTGACCGTCTGCGCGACCGGGTCATAGCGCAGCGCGATGGGATCCCAGCCGGAGACGCCGCCGCGGCCACTGGCGAGCACCGGGCCCGACATGCCGTTGGTGCGGAGCTCGTACTGCAGGTCGCCGCCATCGAGCGGATCGGTCATGCGGATCCAGATGGGCGCCGAGGTGGCGAGGTTGCTGAGGAGGATGCTGGAGTTGGTGAAGCCGAGCCCGATGTAGGCGCCGGGGATCGGTGCGACCCAGGTGTCGATGCTCACCTCGTACGCGGTGGACGGGGCGCGGAAGGGCTGGAGCGCCGCCGGGTACTCGGTGACCGCGTCGAACCACTCGGAGGAGATGCAGCCGTTGCCGTAGGTGAGCTGGAGCGGCGCGGGGAGGGTCTCGTACGGGTCGTCGGTGCAGGCGGCGATCTTCCACGTCTGGTCGCCGTTGGGCGTCATCCACTGCGCGTTCTTCGAGCCGGGCCACTCGAGCCAGAAGCCGCCGAAGGTGGTGTGGATGTAGGTCTCGCGGAGCGTGCCCTTGCCGCCGTGCGGGCGGAGGAGATCGGCCTGGCCGAACGACTCGCGCAGGAGGACGCCGGGGGCGGGGGCAGTGGTGGGGAGGATCTGCGGAACCGGCGTGGTGGTGCCGCCGCCGCGGGCATCGTTGCCCTTGGCGAGCGCGGCGGACGAGGCGTTCGAGAGATCGGGCGACGTGGTGCTCACGTCGGCGCAGGCGGCGAGGGTGAGCGTGACGGCGAGTAGGGCAACGAGCTGTCGCATCGGCGGCGGGGCTGTGGGGAGTGAAGGGGGCGGGATCGCTCGATCCGGCGATACTTCACTAGGCAACCTTGGTGCCGTCCTACTCGTGTCGGACAACTCGTTGTCATGGAACGATATAGGCCGCCGGCTGGTGCCGGCGGCCTATATCAAATGAATCCAGCGGTAGAACGAAGCGTTACAGCCGCAGCGTCGTCATGGCGTCACGGTGACCGTCACCGTGCCGGCGGTGGTCGCCGCGAGCAGGCTCGGATGCGAGACCTGCACCGTGCTCGTGCCGGCGGTGAGATACCGGAACGCGACGCCGCCGAGGGCGACGGTGGCGGGGGAGATGGAGGCGCCGGCGGGGATCTGCACGGTGAGCGTGCCGGCGGTGAGGGCCGTCGTGGTCAGGGTGCCGACCGCAGGGGCACTCGAGGTGAGCGTGACCGTGAGCGGCGCGACGCCGAAGCGGACCGATTGCGTGGAGGCGAGCGTCGTGTTGGTCGCGTTGGGGATGCCGACGCGCACCGCGAAGGCATCATCGGCGCCGCCGGCCGCGCGCGAGTTGACGAGTCCGCTGATGTCGAGCCGCGGGGCGACGACGGTCGCCGTCTGGACGCCGGCGGTGTGTCCGACCGCTTGGCCCGTGAGGGTCGGCGTGCCGGTGGTGCCCTCGACGCCTGCGACCACATAGCTGAAGGCGGTGATGCCGTCGGCGACGGCGATCACGATCGAGTCGCTCGCGAGTTCGGTCGCGTTGCGCGCGACGAGCACGCGGCTCGGGTCGTTGCTGCGGATGACGACGGTGGTGCCGCCGTGCTGGAGGCCGCTGAGCGAGCCGGTCGCGGCGACCTGGAGCCCCGCGCCGACGGTGGGGATCGCGGCGAGCGTGACGGTCGGCGTGGTGACCGTGACGGTCTGCACGCCGTTGGTGCTCATCGTCGGGAGCGTCGGATGCGTGGCGCGCACGACCGTGGTGCCCGGCGTGAGGTAGCGCATCGCCACGCCGCCGGCGGCGACGGTCGCCGCGGACGCCGAGGCCGCCGCGGGGATCTCGACGGTGACGGTGTCATCGACGAGCGCGGTGGTGACGAGCGAGCCGACGGCCGGGTTGGCACTGCTGAGCGTCACGACGAGTGGCGGCGCACCCGCGCGCCGAGCCTGCGTCACGTTGAGCGCGGTGTTGTTCGCGAGCGGGATGCCGACCTGCACCTGGAACGGGTCGTCGGCCCCGAAGGCGGTGCGGCTCGCGACGAGTCCGTTGAGCTGGATCGCCGAGGGCACGACGGTGACCGTCGCGACATCCTGCGTGAAGCCGACGGCGCTCGCGGTGATGCTCGCGGTGCCGGTCACGCCGTCCTCGGCGGCCACGATGTAGGAATAGCTCCCAACGCCGTTCGCGAGCGGGATGATGATGGAGTCGGTCGCGGCGACCGTCGCCGAGGGCGAGACGCGCACGAGCGCGGGGTTGGAGCTGCGGATCACGAGGCTGACGCCGCCGTGCTGCGCGGCGTTCAGGCTGCCGCTCGCCCCGACCTGGAGGCCGGCGCCGACGTTCGTGATGGCGTTGAGCGTGAGCGCCGGTGCGGTGACGGTCACCGTAGTGCCGAGCGCGCCGGCGACGTTGCGGAAGCCGGGCACCGTGACGTTGATGACCGTGGTGCCGGTGGTGAGCGGCTGGATGGCCACGCCGCCGAGCGCGACGGTGGTCGGCGTGGTGCGCTGGCCCGAGGCGAAGTCCACGGTGACGGTGTCGCCGGTGCGCGCGGTGGTGACGAGTTGCGCCACGGTCGAGGCCACGCTCGTGAGCGTCGCCGTGAGCACGGGGCTCCCGAAGCGACGCGCGTCGGCGGACCAGATCTGCGTGCCGGTCGGGGAGACCGGCGTGCCGACGGTGACGGTGAACGCATCGTCCGCGGCGAGGGTGGTCATCGCGGTGAGGAGCCCTCCGAACTCGACGACACCCTGCCAGACACGCTGCTCGCCGCTGCCCGACGCGTAGCCGGGGCTCGTCGCGGAGAGGAGGACGGTGTCGGCGATGATGCCGTCTGCGCCCTGGACGAAGAAGCTCGCGGTGGAGGCGCCCTGCGGGATGGTGACGACGAGCGTGTCGGTGCCGAGCGTGGTCGCGTTGGGCGCGAACTGCACGACGCCGAGCCGGTCGGCGGTGATGGTGACGGGCACGCCGCCCGCCGGCGCAGGCGCGGAGAGTCCGACCGTGCGCGAGCGCTGGAGCCCGGAGCCGATGTAGTCGGCGGCGAGGGTGAGCGCGGTGGAGTTGACGGTGACGGTGGCGGTCGCGCCGGCGAGGGCGCGCATGCCGGCGCCGGGGATGGTCGCGCGGACCTGCGTGGTGCCGGCGGCGAGGTAGCGGAAGGCGACGCCGCCCGCGGCGACCGACGTGGGCGTGTTCGAGATCCCGGGCACGATCGGCACCACGACCGAGTCGGCGAGTACGGGGCCGGTGCGCACGAGGGTGCCGGTGCCGGGCGTGGTGGTGACGATGCTCACGTCGAGCGGCGGGGCGCCGGCGCGGCGGTCATCGGCCGACCAGATGGAGGTGCCGGTCGGGGAGTTCGGCGAGCCGAGCGACACGAAGAACGGATCGTCCGCGGTGAGCGGCGTGCCGCTCGCGTTGAGTCCGGAGAACGCGTAGACCGCGGCCCACACGCGCTGCATCGCGGTCGCGGTGGTGAAGCCCGGCGCGGTCGCGGTCAGCACCACGCTGTCCTGCGCGATGCCGTCGGCGGCCACGACGACGACGAGCGTGTCCACGCCGGCCGTGTTGGCGTCGGGCGCGAACTGCACCACGCCGGTCCTGGCCGCGGTGATGGTGATCGGGGTGCCGCCGGCCGGTGCCGGTGCCGACGGAGTGGAGACGGTCCGGGCGCGCTGCAGGCCGGAGCCGAGGTAGTCGGCGCCGAGCGAGATCGCGGCTTGCGTGATCGTCACCGTGCCGCTGGCCGAGGCGAGCGCGCGCGCGCCCGGAACGAGCGCACTGATCGTGGCGGTGCCCGTCGCGAGCGGACGCACCGCGACGCCGCCCGCGGCGACCGTCGTCGGCGTGGTGTTCACGCCTTCGGCGATGAGCGCGACGACCGAGTCGGCGGTACGCGCCGACGTGACGAGCGTCGCGATCCCCGGGGCGCCGTTGACGAACGAGACGGCGATCGGTCCGCCACCCACGCGCACGTCATCCGCGGTCCAGATGCTCGTGCCGGTGGGCGTCAACGGCGTGCCGATGCTGACGTAGATGGCGTCGTCGATCGCCACCGGATTGGTCGCCGCGTCGAGCCCGACGAGCTGGAAGACCGGCTGGAAGACCGTGACGTTGAAGACGTGCGTGACGAACCCGGGCGCCTCGAGGCGCACCGCGATCGTGTCGGCGACGCGTCCGGTGGGGATGGCGCTGATGACCAGCGGGATCGACGTGGCGCCGGGGAGGATGGCGGTCTCGTACGAGCCCGTGCCCGCCGAGGCGATGCTCGGCGAGACGAGCACGATGCTGCTGTCGAGGCTCGTGACGCGGACGGTGACGCCGCCATGGTTGGCCGCGGTCAGCGACGCGCCGATGTTGCGCTGCAGGCCATGACCGAGCGAGGAGACGGCACGGGTGAAGGTCGGCGCGACCGCCATGTTCACCGTGATGCTGTCGGTGACGAAGCCGATCGGGCCGGAGACCACGATCCGCGTGCTGCAGGGCAGGGCGGCGCTGCCGCCGTAGCTCAGCGCGACGTTCGTGCTCACGAGACCGGCGTCGATCGTGCCGGTGGCGGGGGCGACGGCGCAGGTCGCGTCGCGCGAGGTGAAGTTGAGCGCGACGCCGCCGGCCGGCGCGGCCACGGGCGTGCCGCCGCTCTCCAGCCGCACCGTCGCCACGCCACCGAAGGTCGCGTTCGCGGTCGCCGAGGTGGCGGTGAACGCGAGTTCGGCGGCCACGCGCACGGTGCTCACGTCCTGCGCGTAGTTCGGGTTGCTGGCGGTGAACGTTACCGTGCCGAGCGCGAGCCCCTCGATGGTCGCGTTCACCGACGACGTGCCGGCGGCGATGAACACCGAGTCGGTGGTCGGACGCGCGATCGCGGGGTCGGAGCTGACGACCGCGACGGTGGCGCCTCCGGCCGGTGCCGGCGTGGAGATCTGCACGGGCAGCGTCGTCGTCTGCGCGAGCGGAACCACGAGCGACGGCGGCAGCGAGATGAGGTTGAGCGAGACGGGCACGACGAGCGTGTCGGGCGCGTAGCCGGGCGCCGTGGCGACGACCGTCGCGTTGCCGATCGTGAGGCCGCTGAGCGCGATCGTGCGGAGCGTCTGTCCCGCGGTGAAGTCCACGCTGCCCGGCGCCGCGATGCCGAGCACCGCGGGCGCCTGGTTCGCGAGCGTCACGGTGAGACCGCCGACCGGCGCGGGCTGCAGGAGCTGCACGTTGAGCGTGCCGGCGCGTTCGAAGCCGACGACGTTGGAACCGGCGACGGCGAGCGCGATCGCCGGCGGCGGGAGGGTGCCGGTGGCGGTGAGCGTCAGCGGGGCGACGCCCGCGACGTTCGCGGTGATGCTGTTGGCCCCCGGCGTCGCGCCGAGCGTCCAGCTGCCGAGCGCGGCCTCACCGTTGGCGTTGGTCGTCGCGGTCGTGCCGGTGAGCGCCCCGCCGCCCGACGCGACCGCGAAGGTCACCGTCGCGCCGGCGCTCGGCGCCGCGAGCGCGTCGGTGACGCGCACGACGACCGGGGCGGCGAGCGGCTGGGAGACGAAGCCCGTCTGCGCATCGCCGCTGACGACGGTGAGCGCGGCGGGGCCGGCGCTGCCGACGTCGAAGGCACTGCTGGTGTCGCTCGCGAGCCCGGCCGCGCTCGCGACGAGCGTGTAGCCCGAGCCCACGGCGCCGATGCTCACGCCGGGGAAGGTCGC
>JBGATT010000106.1:0-11650 GCA_044229035.1 Gemmatimonadaceae bacterium
CGTATTCGCGGTAGGGCGTGACGTCGGCGGGGTTCTGGTCGCGCCACTCGGCGAAGGCGCGCGCGGCGCGCGTGTCGAGGCCGATGATGGAGTAGATGCGCAGCTGCACGGCGCGCAGCTGCCAGTCGCGCGGGTGGGCCGGGATGATCGTGTCGAGGAGCGGGAGGAGCGAATCCTCCTGCGCGAGCACGGAGAAGACGCGTTCGAGCCCGAGGACGGCGGCGGTGACCGCGCCGGAGTTGAGCGCGGCGCGCCAGGCGGCGATGGCCTCGCGGTTCTTGCCGGCGGACTCGGCCTCGAGCGCGCGGGAGACGTGCGGTGCGGCAGGTTCCTGCGCGGCCGCGGGCGAGGCGAGCGCCGCGAGGGGACCCGAGGCGAGGAGACCGGCGAGGAGCAGCCCCGCGCCCCGCAGCCCGCGCGCCGGAGCGCCGGGCCGCGCGGTCACGGCTGCTTCTCCGCGTTGAGGCGCCGGAAGTACTCGATCACGAGCCGGCGTTCCTCGGCGGAGAGTCCGCGCAGCTCCTCCCAGGTGGGGACGGTGTAGCGGTCGGCCGCCTTGTCGCGCGCGGGGCCGCCCGGCGGCGTGAAGCGCGCGGTGCCGCGCGCCGCGCGCGACTCGCGCCGCTGGCTCTCGTCCTTCTGCTCCTGCTCGAGCGCGCGCCCGGCGTCGAGCATCCGCCGGAAGAGCCGCTCCTGCCGCGCCTGCGTCGCCGCATCGACGACGCCCTGGTCGAGCGCCTGCGCGAGCATCCGCGCCTCGCGCGCCATCTCGGTCGCGCGGCCGGTGGGGTCGGCGTCGGCGACCTCGTCGAGCGCGCGGGCCACCTCGCGCTGCGAGCGCGCGAGCTCGCGCGCCCGCGCGCGGTTGGCCGCGTCGATCTGGTCCTGCGACGGGCGCGACTGCGCGCCCGGGAAGAGGCTCTGCATCTGGCCGTTGAGCGCGCCCTGCTGCTGCGCGAGCTGCTGCATCTGCTGCATCATCTCGGGGAGCCCCGAGGCGCTCTGGGCGTTGTTGGAGCGCTCGCGGTCGCGGGTGAGCTGGGCGGCGGCCTGCCGCATGGCGTTGGCCGCCTCCTGCATCGACTGCGACGCCTGCCCGCGCTGGCTCTGCGCCGCCTCGCGCGTGGCCTGCTCGGCGCGCTGCTGCGCCTGCTCCATCATCTGCTGCGTGCGCGGGGAGACGAGCGCCGACTTCTTCGCCTCGTCGCTCAGCCGCTGCTGCGCCTGCTCCATCCCCTGCTGCAGCGCCGCCTGCTGCGCGCGCAGGTTGGCGTCGTTGGGATCGCGCTGGGCCTGCTGGGCGAGCTGCTCCTGCTCGCGCGCGAGCTGGAGCATCTCCTGCACCGACTGGTCGATCGCGTCGTTGAGCTCCCCCTTCCATTCCCCGACCTGCCCTTCCCGGGCGCGCTGCATCGACTGCGCCGCCTGCTGCATCGACTGCGCCGCCTGCTGCGCGGCGTCGCGCGCGCCCTGCTGGGCCTGCTCGCGCTGGGCGCCCTGCGGCGCCTGCTGCGCCTCGCGGGCCTGGCGCATCGCCTCCTGCAGCGCGGCCTCGGAGCGGCGCGCCTCCTCGGTAGCGCGTTCGCTCTGCGCCGCGCCCGTCTGCGCCCGGTCGCGGGCGAGGCGCTCCTGCAGCGCCTCCATCTGCTGCGAGAGGTCGCGCGTCTGGCGCGCGAGCTGGTCCGCCTGGCGCGCATCGGGCTGCCCCGCCTGCGTGCTGTCGGCGAACTGCTGCTGCGCCCGCGCGAGGTCGCGCGCCTGGTCGGCGACCGACTGCATCTGTCCCTCGAGCGCGGCGCGCTTGAGCATCTCCGCGCTCTTCTCGAGCTGCTCGCGCATCCGCTGCTGCTGCTCGGCGAGGTCGCGCAGCGACTGCCGCGTGCGATCGCCGTCGAGCTGCTGCGTGGAGCTCTCGAGGCGCTGGAGCGCCTCCTGCATCTCCGGCGTCATCGCCTCGCGCAGCAGCTTCTGCGCATCCTGCAGCTGGCGTGCGAGGGCGGTGTCGAGCGCGCCGGCGGCGCGGAGGCGGTCCTCCATCTCGCGCGCCGCCTCCTCGAGCGCCGAGACGCGCTCCTGCAGGTCGCGCTGCTGCTCGGCGATCTCCTTCGCCTGCTGCGCGCCCTCGAAGTTCATCGGGCGGCCGGTCGGGGACTGCTGGCCGGGGGCGTTCTGGTTGGGCGTGCCGGGCTGCGGCGGGTTGGGCGCGTTGGGCGCGGTGCGATCGGTGCGGCTCTGCGCGGCGGTCTCGGTCCGTTCGGCGAGCTTCGCCTGCGCCTGCGCCGCCGCGTTGGCGGCCGCGACCACGGCGTCGCTCGCGGCCTGCGCGGCGCGGCGTTCCTCGTCGGTGCTCGGGACGCGCAGCACGAGCGGACGGCTCACGCTCTCGCGGTCGCCCGGCGCCGCGTCGCGTGCCACGGCCACGTACTCCACGCGCATGCCCGGCTGCAGCGAGAGGTTCGCCATGTCCTGCACCGCCCCGCCCACCCACTCCGCCTCGCGCGCCTGGCTCAGCTGGTACGACGCCGAGTCGAGCACGGCGCCATTGGCGCCGAGCACGCGGCGGCGCAGCCAGACGCCGGTGAGCGCGTGGTCGTCCTGCGCGAGCATCTCGATCCCCACGCGATCGGTCTCGCCCACGAGCGTCTCGCCGGTGGGTTCGAGGATCTCGATGCGCGGGAGCGAATCGTCGAGCACCTCCACCGAGAGTGGCGCGGGGAGATCCTCGATGGGCGTGCGTTCGCCCTTCGCTTCCCACGTGAAGGTGGCGCTCCGCGTGGGGGACCAGGCGCCGGTGAAGGTCGTGCCCTCGGCGCGGAAGTTCACGCGCGCCTCGTCGGCCACGAGCGACACCGAGGCGAGCGCCTCCGACGAATGCCCTTCGAACGCGAGGCGCGTCCCGGCGGGGAGCCGGAGCGGCAGGTCGGCGTCGAGCCGCTCGTTCGCGCGGTTGAGATAGGCGGGATAGGTCGCGCGGATGGTGACGTCGCCGAGGAACGGCCGGTCGACGACGCGCACGAGCGCGGTGTCGCTCTCGGCGCGTCCGTCGCTCGCGAGGAGCGCGAGGTCGGCGTCGATGGGCCCGAGCGTGACGACGGCGATGCCGTCGGGTCCCACGGCGAGCGTGGTGTCGCGCCAGCCGGCGCCGGTCACGCGCCAAAGGACGTGGACCTCGCGCCGCCCGGACGCCTGCACGGTGAAGGTGGCCGAGGTGCCGCGCTGGAGGCGATGCGGCGCCTCGGGGAGCGCGAGCGCCGGGAGCAGCGTGCCGCGCCAGGCGGCGACGGGATTGAGCAGGGCGCGCCAGCCGTCCTCGCGCTTGCCGTAGCTGCCGGTGGCGAGGGCGACGACGTTCGCGAAGGCGATGCCGGAGAGCGCGGCCGCCCGCACGATGCGCTTCCGATGCCGAGGCGCGGGACGTCCCGCGACACCGCTCAGCGCGGTGCCGAGCGAGTCGGCGGCGCGATGGACGAAGGCCCCGCCCTGGTCCGCGACCTCGAGGAGCCCGGTGAGCGCCCCGCGGCGCAACCGCTGCTCCTCCTCGATCGCCTGCGCGATGGCCTTGGGGGCGGTGCGCGCGGCGGCGCGCTTGCCGACGACGCGCGCGAGGAAGGCGGCGCCGACGAGCGCGGCGATCCAGACGAGGAACGGCACCGCCGCGGGGAGGTCGAGCCACCGCCCGCGCGCGAGCCACATCGCGCCGGCCGTGAGCAGCGCGGCACCGGCGCCGAGCGGCACGAAGAGCATCGGCAGCCGCGCCGAGCGCGAGAGCCGGCGCGTCTCGTCGGCGACGAGTTCGAGGACGCTCATCGGCCGGGCCCGCTGGTGACGGCGTAGACGAAGAGGTTCACGCCCATCCGCAACGCGGCCTCGTGGGCCGAAGGCGGGTCGTCGGCGTAGGTGCCGATGTCCTCCCAGCCGTTGCCGAGGTCGCTCTCGTGCGAATAGAAGACCGCGAGCCGGTCGCCGATGAAGATCCCGTAGCCGCGCGCGGGCTTGGCGTCGTGCTCGTGGATCTTGGGCAGGCCTTCCGGGAACGGATAGACGATGCGGTAGATCGGATGGTCGAGCGGGACGTCCACGAGCTTGCGGTCGGGGAAGACCTTGGCGATCTCGCGGCGGAAGTGCTCGTCGAGGCCGTAGTTGTCGTCGGCGTGGAGGAAGCCGCCGCGCAGGAGGTAGTCGCGCAGGCGCGCCGCGTCGGCGTCGCTGAACTTGATGTTGCCGTGGCCGGTGAGGTGCAGGAACGGATAGTCCCAGAGCCGCTCGTCGGCGAGCGTGGTGCGGATCTCGCGCGGCTCGACGGCGAGCGTGGTGCGCTCGCGGATCGCCGCGATGAGGTTGGGGAGGCTCGACGGGTTGGCGTACCAGTCATCGCCCTCGTACTGGAGGCGCGCGACGGCGAGGCGGGGTCCGCGGGCGGCGTCCGCCGGCACGGCCGCGGGCACGGCCGCGCCGGCGAGCAACGCCGCGGCGAGGAGTCCGGCGGCAGGCAGCAGGAGGCGGGCGGGGCGCATCACTCGTGGGCGATCCGGTAAGCGAGGTTCCGTGGGGCGTGCGCGGTCTCCATCAATACGCGCACCACATCGCGTGCGCTCAACCCCTCGGCCCGCAGCGTCGCCGCCTGGGCGCGCAACGCCGCCTCGTCGAGGGCCACGGGTGGCGCCCCGGCGACGAGCAGCACCACCTCGCCCCGCGGCTCCGTCCGCGAATAGTACTGCGCCAGCTCCTCCGCCGTTCCGCGGCGGAACTCCTCGTACTGTTTGGTCAGTTCCCGCGCCACGACGGTTTGCCGGCCGGCCGCGCCGGCGGCCGCGAGGTCGGCGAGCGTCTCGGCGACGCGACCGGGGGCCTCGTAGAGGGCCGCGGTGTGCGGGAGCGCGACGATCTCGGCGAGGGTACGGGTCCGCTCCCCGCCCTTCCGCGGGAGGAACCCGTAGAAGGTGAAGCGATCGGTGGGCAGCCCGCCGGCGGCGAGCGCCGCGAGCAGCGCCGACGCCCCCGGGACGGGCGAGACCCTCACCCCGGCCGCGATGGCCGCGACGACGAGCCGGTGGCCGGGATCGGACACCATGGGCGTGCCCGCGTCGGTGATGAGCGCGAACGACTCGCCCGCGAGGAGGCGCTCGACGAACCGCGGCGTCGCCTCGGCCTCGTTGTGCTCGTGGTAGGCGAGCAGCGGCGTCCGGATCGCGTGGCGGTCGCAGAGGACGCGCGAGTGGCGCGTGTCCTCGGCGAGGATGGCGTGCACCTGCTGGAGGACCTCGATCGCGCGGAGCGTGAGGTCGCCGAGGTTCCCGATGGGGGTGCTGACGATGTGGAGCGTCCCGGGCGTCGCCGCGCCGGGATCGGTCACCACTGCGGCTTCCACGGGAGCGCGTCGAAGAGCCCCGCGGCGGCGAACATGTGGCGCCGCTGCGTGGTGAGCTCCTTGAGCGCTGGCTCCGGCTCGAGTCCCTCGGTCGCGAGCGCGGGGAGCGCCTCGGCGAACCAGGCGGCGACGGCGCTCGTGAGGGTCGCGGTGTCGGTGACCGGGTCGCGCACCGTCGGCATGCTCGGCGAGAAGCGCTCGAGGAGCGCGTACTTGGCGACGGCGTGGCGCCGCGCCGACTCGACGACCTCGGCCGCGTCGGCGCGGCCGGCCTTCTCGAAGCGCGCGATGAGGGCGGCGACGAGGTCGCGGTACGCCTGGATGAGCGCGGGGGCGGCCTGCGCCGGCAGCGCTTCCGCCCGTGGCCAGAGGCGCACGACCGGCTTGGTCGCGGGGCCGTGCGGATCGACGAGGGCCTTCACGTGCGCCTTCACGTCGCCCTGCCGCGTGTCGGAGAAGAAGCCGCGCGCGGGCGACCCGGCGGAGATCATGACGTAGTGCACCTGCCCGTCCACGCGGATCTCGAGCGCGCCGTCGTGCATGGTGGCGTAGAGGAAGGCGAGCAGGGCGTCGCCGTCCTCGAGCTTGAGCTCGCGCGGCCAGGCGAGGGGCGTGCCCGTCTGCGTCGCCCACATGGTGTCGAGCTGCTCGTCGGTCGCCTCGTGGAAGCAGACGCTCCCGTACTCGGCCGCCGTCGGCACGCGGGTGATCGCGTCGCTGATGGCGATGGGCGTGAACTTCTCGCCGTCGGCGGTGGTGGTCGCGTTGACCACCTCGCCCTCCTCGAGGAAGAGCGTGATGAGCTCCTCGGGGAGCCAGACGGCGACGTACCCGTAGACCCGCGCCGAGCGGTCACGCTTGGCGTCGGTGAGCAGGTTGCGCAGATGCACGTACGCCAAGCGGGTCCGTTGGAGCAGGACCCGCTTGGCGGGATACCGCAGTGCGTCGCGCGGGATGCCCATCAGGGATGGGACAGGGTCACGCGGCGTGCTGCTCGAACTTCGCGGCGAGCGCCTGCTTCGGCACCGCGCCGATCACCTGGTCGACGAGCTTCCCGTCCTTGAAGAACAGGAGCGTCGGGATCGACCGCACCTGGAAGCGCATCGAGGTCTTCTGGTTCGCGTCCACGTCGAGCTTGGTGACCTTCACCCGCCCGGCGAACTCCTCGCTGAGCTGCTCGAGGATGGGCGCGATCATGCGGCAGGGGCCGCACCAGGTCGCCCAGAAATCGACGACCGCGAGCCCGCTGTGCTGCTCGACTTCCGCCTGGAAGTTGTCGTCCGTCACCGTCACCGTCTTCGACATCGCTCTCACTCCCTCGTTCAGGCCGCTGGTGCCATGCACCGGACGGCCCCGCTAACGTTACGGCGATCCCTGCGAGGACCCGAACGGCCACTCCGCCCACCAGGACCGCCACCGATCATGACCGCACCACTCCGTGGGACCCGCATCGCGCATATCGGCATCGCCGTCGAATCGCTCGAGGCGATCCTCCCGCTGTACCGCGACCTCCTCGGGATGCCCGAGGTCCCGCTCGACGACGCCGATGGGGCGCGCATCGCCGGCCTCACGGCCGGGGAGTCGCTCGTCGAGCTCCTCCAACCGGAGGAATCCGACTCGCCCATCGGGAAGTTCCTGTCCAAGCGCGGTCCCGGCATCCATCACATCTGCTTCGCGGTGGACGACCTCGACGGCACCCTGGAGCGCTGCCGTGCGGCCGGCCTCCGCCTCATCGACCAGGTGCCGCGGATCGGGGCGGAGGGCAAGCGCATCGCCTTCCTCCACCCGGCCTCCACCCACGGCGTGCTGGTCGAACTCTCCGAATACTAATGGACCAGCGCGAGGGACTGCGACTCGCCGGGGTTGCCCGGCGCCGAGCAGAAATCCCGCACGGCCGGCAGGTCGAACTCCTCGACGAACCAGCGCCCGGTCCGCGTGTTGCGGATCGTCGTGAACTGCGGTGACGCCGACTTGGTCCCCTGCGTCAACTCCACACGGTGCACCGTCCGTCCGTTCTGGCCGGGCTGCGCCGCGCCGATCCTCGCCGTGTCGTGCTTCAGGTGGCACGCCATGATGAGCATCCGGCGTTCCACCTCCTCGCGGCCCGCGCGATCGCGCAGCGGGGAGACGTCGTTCCCGAACATCGCGGACATCGCCTGGATGTCGCCACCCTTCGCGGCATTCAGGAAGTTCTGGATCGCCACCTGCGATGCGGCGGCACCGGGTTCGGGCCCCCCGATGGCGCGGCGGCACCCGGCCACCGCGAGCAGCATCAGCACGAACGTCAGGGTGCGCTTCACCGGCAGACTCCTCATTAGGATGGGGACCACCAAGCAAAGATGAAGATGCAACGCCTCTATATCAACATCGATCACGTGGCGACGCTGCGACAGGCGCGTCGCGCACGCTACCCCGATCCGGTCGCCGCGGCCCGCCTCTGCGAGGACGCCGGCGCCGACGGCATCACCGCGCACCTGCGCGAGGATCGCCGCCACATCCAGGATGCCGACGTCGAAGCGCTCGCCGCCGGCGCGCGCACGCCGTTCAACCTCGAGATGGCGGCGACCGCCGAGATGACGGCGATCGCCACGCGGCTGCGGCCGCACCAGGTCACGCTGGTGCCGGAGAAGCGCGAGGAGGTCACGACGGAGGGCGGCCTCGACCTCTTCCACGACCGCGACCGGCTGCAGGCCTGCCTCGACGCCCTCGCGGCGGCGGGGATCCGGACGTCGCTGTTCATCGACCCCGACCGCCGGCAGATCGACCGTGCGGCCGAGCTCCGCGTCGCGGCGATCGAGCTGCACACCGGGACCTATTGTCATCACCCCGAGGTGCCGGCCCACCTCGCGGCGCTGCAGGAGGCCTCGCGCCATGCCAGCGCCGCCGGGCTCGCGGTGCACGCCGGGCATGGCCTGACGCTCGAGAACGTCGGCCCCGTGGCGGCGATCCCCGAGTGCGAGGAACTCAACATCGGCCACAGCATCGTCGGCCATGCGGTCTTCGTCGGCCTCGCCGAGGCGGTCCGGGCGATGCGACAGGCCATGGACCGGGCGCGCGCCCGTTGACCCACGCACCCCACGACGGCACACTTCCCCGACGGGTTCCTACCATGCACCAGCCACGCGCGGAGACGCGATGACGGGCGGCCTGCTCGATTTCTTCACGCTCGAAGCCAACGAGTACGTCGACCAGCTCGACGACCTCGTCTCGCGCGCGACGGCCACCCCGCCCCTGCCCGACCCGTTCGCGCGGGCGGCCCGCGGCCTGCGCGGCGCGGCGACGATGGCGAAGCTCAAGGGCATCGCTGACGTCGCGGCCGGACTCGAGCGCCTCGCGCGCCAGGTCCGCGACGGCAAGCTCTCGTGGGACACCGCCTCGCGCGGCGTCGCGATCGCGGCCGTCGATGACCTCAAGTTCCTCGTCCGCGGGGCCCGCACCTGGGGCGAATCCGAGGACCGCCGGGCCGCCAACCGCGTCGCCGAGCTCGATCATGTCGCGCCGCGGACCCTCGTCCAGCATCAGCGCGGCAAGGGCGCGGCGTTCCTCGCGCACGCGGCCGCCGAGGCGGCGACCGGGCTGCTCTCGTACGCGGATCATCCGACCTCGCTCGACGATTTCGCGGAGACGATGCGGCGCGTCCGCGCGCTGCGCGGCGTGGCGGCGCTGAAGGACCTGCCGCCGCTGGCCGAGGTGGTGGACGCCGTCGATGCCGCGGCCAAGCCGATCGAGATCGGGCAGGAGGATGCGACGGCCGAACGCCGCCGGCTCTTCCGCGCCGCGGCGCGCGTGCTCGTGGAGGGCGGCGAGGCGATCCGCGTCGGCGGGCTGCCGCCGACGGACACCACCGCGGTGCGCGACTTCGCCCACGCCGCCGACACGCTGCGCGCCGGCGAGCGCGAGACGGATCAGGTGGTGCCCATCTCGACATTGCTCCCCGAAGGCCCGATGGGCGCGTACATCACGGCGTCGCAGAACCCGCCGACGACCGCCGCGCAGCGCTTCCGCCTCGAGGTGGTGAGCCAGGCGGAGCATCTGCGCCGTCTCGTCGCCGACGGGCGCGCGGCGATCGACGCGGCGACGCGCGACCGCGTGGGGCGCGAGCTCCGCGGCGCGGTCCGCTCGCTCGCGCGCGCGGCCCAGAGCTTCGCGGCGACGGAGATCGCGAACCTCTTCCTCGCCGCCGAGCGGGGCGCGGCCGGTCTCGACCAGCGCGCGCTCTGGGTGCTCGACGAGGCGGGGAGCGAACTGAGCCGTCCGATCGGGATCGCGCCGGAGGAGCTCGCGCAGCGGTTCCGCGCGCTCGTGGACCGGCTCACCGGGACGCCGCCGGCGCCCGTGACCGCGATCCCGGCGCGGCAGCGCCGCACGTCGTCGCCCACGCCGGTCTCGGCCACGCCCATCTCGAGCACGCCCGTGCGCGGCACGCCGGTGCGCGGGACGCCCGCGCTCGGCGTCGCGTCGCAGGGCGGCAAGGGGAACAGCGGCGTGCGCGGCGCCGAACTCTCGGCGCTCCTCTCCACGGGCATCGCCGGGCTCGAACCGCTCGCGACGACGCACCTCGCGAGCCCGCTCTCCGGTCCGGACGATGACATCGTCTCGATCGACGAGCTGCTGTACCGCGGCAAGGAGGCGCTCGCGCGCGCGCTGAGCATCGGCGACGACCTGCGCGGGTCGACCGAGCCGCCCGATCCCGCCCGCCTCCACGAGCTGTACGACCTGCTGCAGCTCGCGTCGGCGGACTGACCATGCGCATCGACTGGCGCGGCGCGCTCGGGATCGCCCTGAGCGCGCTGCTGCTCTGGTACGTGCTCCACGGACAGGTCGGAGAGGTCGCCAAGGTCCTGGGCGGCTCGAACCTCTGGCTCTGGGCCGCCTGCACGGTGGTCGCGACCTCGATCTTCCCGCTGCGCGCGCGCCGCTGGCAGGCGATCCTCAAGCCGCTCGCCGGCCGGATCCCGGTCACCCCGCTCTGGCACGCGACGGCGATCGGGATGATGGTGAACAACGTGCTGCCGATGCGCGCCGGGGAGTTCGCGCGGGCGTTCGCGATCTCGCGCGAGCGGCGCGACGTCCCCTTCACCGCGGCCTTCGCCTCGCTTGCGGTGGACCGGATCTTCGACGGCGTCGTCGTCCTCGGGCTCATGCTCGCGGCGACGCTCGACCCGCGGTTCCCGTCCGATGCGCGCATCGTCGGCGACCTCGGGGCCGGCGACATCGCGCTCGGCGCCGCCGCGGTGCTCGGCGCCGTGCTGGCCGGGCTCTATGCGTTCCTGCTCTTCCCCGCCGCGATGCTGGGCCTCGCGGAGCGGGCGGGCGCCATCGTGTCGCCGGCGTTCGGGACGAAGCTGCGCGGCCTCGCCGAGGGCTTCACGAGCGGACTCGGGGTCCTCCGCGACCCGCGGCTGGTGCTCGAGGTGACCTGGTGGACCGTGCTGCACTGGCTCACCAACGCCGCCGCGTTCTATCTCGGCTTCCTCGCGCTCGGCATCGACGCACCGTTCTCCACCGCCTGCTTCGTGCAGGGGATCGTCGCCCTCGGGGTCGCGATCCCGTCGTCACCGGGGTTCTTCGGGATCTTCGAGGCCGCGGCGTCGGTCGGACTCAAGCTGTACGGCGTGGACGACGCCTTCGCGGTCTCGTGGGGCATCGGCTTCCACATCCTCTCGTTCATCCCGATCACCATCATCGGCGCGTGGTACTTCACGCGACTCGACCTGCACTTCAGCGACCTCAACACCCCGGCGAAGGCGCCGCCCACGCCGTGACGACCACGACCGCCTCGCTCGAAGCGCAGGCCAAGCTCAACCTCCTCCTGCGCATCCTCGCGCGCGAGGAGAGCGGGTATCACCAGCTCGAGACGCTCTTCACGCGGATCGACCTCGCCGACCGCGTGCGCGTCGCGACCGACACGACGGTGCGCGAGGTGGTGTGCGAAGGGGCCGACGTGGGGCCGATGGAGCGGAACCTCGCCTGGCGCGCGGCGATGGCGTACCTCGAGGAGACGGGGTGGCCGACGGGCTTCGCCATCCACATCGAGAAGCGAATCCCGTTGGGCGGCGGACTCGGCGGCGGCAGCGCCGACGCGGGGGCGGTGCTGCGCATCCTGAACGCTATCGCACCCAAGCCGGTCTCCGACGCGACGCTCGCGACGCTCGCCTTCCGCCTGGGCGCCGACGTGCCGTTCCTCACCGCCGAGTCGCCGCTGGCGCTCGCCGGGGGCCGCGGGGAGCGGCTGCTGGCGCTGCAACCGCTCCCCCGGCGCGAGGTGCTGCTCTGCCTCCC
>JBGATT010000107.1:0-11643 GCA_044229035.1 Gemmatimonadaceae bacterium
GACCGTGGTCGTCTTGCCGTTGCTGCCGGTGACGAGCGCGACGGGGATGCGGCCAAGGGTGTGCCACGGGACCTCCGCCGGCGCGGGGAGTGCGCCGATGGGCCAGGTCCGCCCGCGTGTGCCGTAGCCGAGCGAGACCTCGGTCTCGTCGAAGAGGAGCGGCGCACCGGTGCGCCGCGCCGCGGGCTCGAGGGCGCGCAACGGCGCGTTCTCCTCCGCCGACAGGTATGCCCGCAGCGCCACGCGTGCCGCCGTCTCGTCCCACGGGAGCCGCGGTTCGTCGGGATCGCCGGTGTTCGCGGCGCGGGCTTCGCCATCGGTGGCGGCGCGCATCCAGGCCCATTCGTTGACGAGCGTGGCGCCGAGGAGCGCGTCGATGGGGGCGGTGATCGCGAGGGCCGCGCGCGATCCGTCGGCGGTGCGCCGCACCGCGAGGTCCGGCTCCCAGCCCACGTGCATCGCGAGGCGGAGCGCGTGGGTGCGCCACGCCTCGATCTCCAGTTCCGCCTGGCTCGGGTCGAGCGCGGCATCGAGCACCGCCCCCGGCGCAGGGAGCCAGAGACTCGCCCCGAAGAGCCGGCGCGAGTCCTCCCACACCGGGGCCTTCGGATCCCGCACCGGAGCGTTCAGTCGTCGCTCTCGCGTGCGAGCCGCACGCCGCGCTCGTCGCGGACGAGCGAGCCCATCTCGCGCTGCACGAGCTCCGCCGTCGGCGCGCTCGGCGCGCTCGGCGCGGCCGCGGGGCGCGGCACCGCGAACTCGGCGGTCACCGGCCGCAGCGCGCCGTCCGGCGTGAAGTGGATGATCTGCTTCCAGCAGCGCGTGATCTCGTCGCCGAAGACGAGGAGCAGGTCGCCGGCGCGGGCCATGCGGAGCGCGGCCTCCACGGCCTCCTGCTCCTCGGGGATGACCGTGATCCGCTTCGCGTCCACGCCCGACGCCTTGAGCGTGGCGGCGATCATGCCGGGGACCTCGTCGCCATCGCGTCCGCGCAGCGAGTCGTCGCGGCGGCAGATGTAGTGGTCGAAGCGGCCCGCCACCGCGCGCGCGATGTCGCGGATGTCCTCGTCGCGGCGGTCGCCCGGACCGGCGACGACGACGATCCGGCGCCCCGTGACATCGAGCCGCGTCGCGAGGTCGGCCATCGCCTCGACGGCGTGCGCGTTGTGGCCGTAGTCGAGGATGACCTTGAACGGGTGCTCGTTGTAGACGTTGGTGCGGCCCGGCGCCTGGAAGAACGTCGTGTCGAACGTCCGGAGGCCCTGCCGGATGGTCTCGAGCTTGAGGCCCATGGAGAAGGCCATCGCCGCGGCGAACATCGCGTTGGAGACGTTGTGCATCGCGCGTCCTTCCATCGTCGCCGGGATCAGGTGCGTCCACAGCAGCGGGATGTGCGCGCCCTTGTCGTAGATGGTGATCATCTGCCCGTTCACGCCGGTCTCGAGCGAGACGGCGCGGCCGCCGGCGCGGATGTGCTCGCGCACCAGCGCGTGCGCGGGGTCCATCGTCACGTAGCAGAGATGCTTCGCCTCGGTGTACGCGGCCATCTTGAGGCAGAGCGGATCGTCGGCGTTGAGCACGGCGGCGTCGCGCGCCACCTCGACGACGGTGCGCTTGACCTCGGCGAGGTCCTCGAGGGTGTCGATGCCCTTCATGCCGAGGTGGTCGGAGCGGACGTTGAGCACCGCGCCGACGTTCACGTAGCGCGTGCCCATGCCGGCCCGGAGCAGGCCGCCGCGGGCGATCTCGAGCACGGCGACGTCGATCGACGGGTCGGAGAGGACGGTCCGCG
This sequence comes from Gemmatimonadaceae bacterium, assembly GCA_044229035.1. Lineage (GTDB taxonomy): Bacteria > Gemmatimonadota > Gemmatimonadetes > Gemmatimonadales > Gemmatimonadaceae > Pseudogemmatithrix. The sequence goes on from JBGATT010000107.1 coordinate 1,793, forward strand.
TCGCCACCGGACCGGTCATGTCGCCCTCGACCGTGCGCTGGCCGTCGATGTAGACGCCGTCGGTGGTCGTGAAGCCCGGCGTCATGCCGCCCATCTTGCAGATGTGCGCGAGCATGCGGCTCGTCGTCGTCTTGCCGTTGGTGCCGGTGATCGCCGCGATGGGGACGACCGTCGGCGTGCCGGGCGGGAAGAGCATGTCGATCACCGGCCCGGCGACATCGCGGGGCCGGCCTTCGCTCGGCGCCGAGTGCATGCGGAAGCCCGGCGCGGCGTTCACCTCGCAGATCGCGCCGCCGTGCTTCTTGTACGACTGCGTGATGTCGGCCGAGAGGAAGTCCACGCCGCCGACGTCGAGGCCGATCGCCTGGATGGCGCGCTGCGCCATCTCGACGTTGTCCGGATGGATGATGTCGGTGACGTCGGTGGCCGTGCCGCCGGTGGAGAGGTTGGCGGTCGAGCGGAGGTAGACCGCCTCGCCCTTGGCGGGCACCGTCGCGGCGGTACAGCCCTTCTCGGTGAGCAGGCGCTCGGCCTGCGCGTCGAGCTCGAGGCGCGTGAGGACCTTCTCGTGCCCGATGCCGCGGCGCGGGTCCTGGTTCACGAGGTCGATCAGCTCGGCGATGGTGTGCGTCCCGTCGCCGACGACGTGGCCGGGCGTGCGGCGCGTCGCGGCGACGAGCGTGCCGTTCACGACGAGCAGGCGGTGGTCGTCGCCGGTGATGTAGCTCTCGACGAGGACCGAGCGCGAGACCTCCTGCGCGGCGGCGAAGGCGGTGCGGACCGCCTCCTCGGTCTTGAGGTGGATCGCGACCGCGCGCCCATGATTGCCGTTGTACGGCTTCACCACGACCGGGTACCCGATGCGGCGCGCGGCACGCGCCGCGGCGTCGGCGCTCTGCACGAGCTCCTGCTTGGGCACGGGGAGGCCGAGCGTGGCGAGGATCTTGTTGGTCTCCTCCTTGTCGCTCGCGAGCTCCACCGCGATGTGCGACGTGCGGCCGGTGACCGTCGCCTGGATCCGCTGCTGGTACTTGCCGTAGCCGAGCTGGATCAGCGACTGGCTGTTGAGGCGGATCCAGGGGATGCCGCGCGCCTCGGCGGCCTGCACGATCGACGCGGTGCTCGGGCCGAGCGCGCGCCGCTGCGCGAAGCGGATGAAGCCGTCGCGCTCGCGCGTCCAGTCGAACGGCGCATCGCCCGCGGCGCGCAGGTCGGCGGGGAGGAGCGAGTCGATCAGCCGCATCGCGAGCTCGCCCGCCTCCAGCCCCTCGTCCCGCTGCTCGTACTCGTAGACGACGTGGTAGACGCCGGGGCGCCCGGCGCCGCGCGTCTTGCCGAAGGTGACCTTGAGGCCGGCGATGTTCTGCAGTTCGATCGCGCCGTGCTCGAGCACAGGGCCGAGCCACGTGCCCTCGTCCTCGGTCATCCGGCGGATGAAGCCGCCGGGTTCGCCGTAGGAGCAGCCGTGCTCGGCGAGGCCGGGGAGTGCGGCGATGAGGCCGTCGATGAACGCGCTGCCCAGGCGCGTGGTGGGCCACTCCTCGAGCGCCTCGAGGTCGAGCTCGAGGCGGATGACGGGGAAGTGGGCATAGAGCGAGGGGCCGACGTAGACCGCGCGGTCGAGGACTCTCATGGCCCCAAAGGTGGCACTAGCCCTTCACGGCCGCGAGGGTGCCCGCGGAGGCCTTCCGGGTGTGCAGGTTGAAGGTCGCCCCGCGGATGAGGACGTGCAGCGTGATGCCGAGCATCGAGACGGGATCGTTGGGCCCCGCCTGGTCCATGCTCGAGAACTTCAGCTTCTCGGCGTCCACGATCGTGAGCGTGCCGCTCCCTTCGACCTCGACCGTCTGGTCGGGCCCGATGAACGCCGCGGTGTCCTCGTCGAGCCCGAGGCCGATGAGGAACGGGTTGAACGCGAGCGCCGTGATGAGGCGGCCGAGCCGGTTGCGCTGCGTGAAGTGCTGGTCGATCACGACGCGGTTGGTGAGCCCGAGGCCCGGGGCGAGCGTGACCGAGCCCGCATGCGGCGCGGCGTTGTCCTCGCCGAATGCGATCATGTGCTCGGAGAGGAAGCTCGCGCCCGCGCTCGTGCCGGCGATGTGCACGCCCGCGGCGTTGCGCTCGCGCAGGAGGCGCGCGACGTCGGTCCCGCCGATGAGGGTGGAGAGCCGCAGCTGGTTCCCGCCGGTGAGGAAGATCCCGTTGCAGTCGGCGATCGCGTCGAGGCGGTTGCGCTCGTAGGCGTCGCGGCGCGTGTCGAAATCGACGACATGCACCTCGCCGGCGCCGAGGTCGGTGAAGACCTTGCGGTAGCGCTCGCCCGTGTCCTCCAGCTTGGAGGCGGTGGGGATGACCATGATCGCCGCGTCGCGCCCGCCGCAGAGCTGCACGAAGCGGTCGAGGATGTGGCGGTCGTACTCCTTCTGCTCGCCGCCGCCGATGGGGATGATCCAGCCCCGTTCCTTGCCGTCGGGGACCTTGGAGGGACTCATGCGTGCCTCGCGAAGCTGCCGGGGGATTCGAAGGTGCCGTGCGCGACGGTCGCGCCGTCGCGAAGGTGCCAGGTGCCGTTGGCCATGACGTCGGTGACGGTGCCGTGGTCGTCGAGCACGACGCAGTCCGCGTCGGCGCCGACGGTGAGCGCGCCCTTCCGCGCCAGCCGCAGGAGACGGGCAGGGTTGCTCGTGAACGCAGGGAGGACGCGCTCGAGCGGCGCGCCCGCGCCGAGGAGCGCCGCGAGCGTCCGCGCGAGGTCGCCCGGGTCGCCGACGCCCATGCGCACCACGCGTCCCTCGCCATCGAACTCGGGAAGGCATCCGCCGCCGTCGGAGCTGACGGAGACGCGCTCGGGCGGCGCGCCGGCGTCGAGGTAGCGGAGGAGCGCCGTCTCGGCCGCCCACGCGTCCTCGCCCTCGCTCACGGGGAAGGCCGTGATGTCGATGTGCGACCCCTCCTTGGCGAACGCGACCGCGTCGTCGAAGAGCGCGCGCTTGCGGTTCACGTGCGTCGGATGGAAGACGCGCCGCGGGAGCTCCGCGTGCGCGAGCGCGTCGCGCAGCGGCTCCAGGCCGCGCGCGCCGTCCCCGAGGTGGCAGTGCACGAGTCCGGCCTTGCCGGTCATGAGCCCGCCCACGTGCGCCTCGCTCGCGAGCCGCAGCAGCTCGTCGCGCGTGGGCTGCGACGAGCGATGGTCGCTGACCGCGGTCTTGGCGCCGATGATGCACTCGATGGCGGCGATGTCGCCGCGCACGGTGCCGGTGATGGTGACCGGCGGGATGTGGTAGCCGGCGGTCCAGGCCCAGGCGCTCAGGCCCTCGTTGCGGAGCGCGTGCACGGCGGTGACGAGCTCGCGCGGATGGCGCGTGGCGTCGTCGGTGCCGAGGAGGGCGACGACGCTGGTGACGCCGCCGCGGGTGAAGCGGGAGAGCGGGAGCGGCGGGACCTTGGTCTCGGGGCCGGCCTCGCCGCCGCCGCCGGTGAGGTGGACGTGGAGGTCCACGAGGCCGGGCATGAGGCGTCGGCCCTGGAGGTCGGTCTCCTCGACCTGGAGGCTCGCGCCGAGTTGGGGCCGCTCGGTGCCGATCCACGCGATGCGACCGCCGGCCACGAGCAGGTGGCACGTGCCCCTGGGCTCGGGGGCGTAGAGTCGGGCGTTGGTCAGCAGCTTGAGCACGTCGGTAACCTAGCGGGGACTGGGCACGATTTGGACCCGCGGACGCGGTCGTGTCAGCCGCGCGGGCTGGGATCCGCGCGGGCTGGGATCCGCGCGGGCGTCGCGACCGATGGAGGTCGCCCCGTCGATGCTCTCGGACTTCGCTTCGCTCGTCCTGCGGCCGCATCGCCGGTAGCGACCCCCATCGGCCGCGCCGCGGCTGGGATCGCGGTGGGGCGGGCTGCGCACGCCGGCTCGTGTGCCCGGCTCGCGTGCCCGGCAGGACAGAACGCCCCGGCGGAGGGAGCGACGCAGGCGCCGACTCGGACGACCCGGCCGCAGGGCGAGCGAAGCGAAGCCCGAGAGGGTCGGCCGATCGGCGTCTGCGGCGCGACCGACCCGCGCGGAGTTCAGCCCGCTTCGGCGAACCCGCGCAGCTTCGTGAGCATGCGGCGGTCGTTGGAGACCATGTCGTCGCCCTTCGGCGTCTCGAGCATCTTCGGGACCAGCCGCAGCCGTTCGTCCGTCATGATGCGGCGGAACGCCCCGTCGCCGATCTCGCCCTCGCCGATGAGCGCATGCCGGTCCTTGTGGCTGCCGAGCGCGCCCATCGAGTCGTTGAGGTGCAGCACGCCGAGCCGTGCGAAGCCGATCACGTCGGCGAAGCGCGCCCAGACGCCGTCGTAGTCGTTGCGCAGGTCGTAGCCGGCCGCGTAGACGTGGCAGGTGTCAAGGCAGACGCCGAGGCGGTGCTGCAGGCCCTGCGGGATGCGCGCGAGGAGGTCGGCCATCTCCTCGAAGGTCGAGCCGATCACCGTGCCCTGGCCGGCGGTGAGTTCCATGCAGAGTCGCGTTGGGCCCGGGGCCGCCTCGAGCGCCTGCGTGATCGCGTCGGCGTTGCGGGCGATGCCGCTCGCGCGCTCGTCGAGGAAGTTGCCGGGATGACTGACGAGCGCGTCGAGGCCGAGCGCGTTGCAGCGGCGGAGCTCCATGATGAAGCTCTCGAGCGAGCGCGCGCGGAGGGTCGGATCGGGCGAGGCGAGGTTGATCAGGTAGGAGTCATGCGAGGTGGCCCATCGCTGTCCGCTCCCGGCCATCGCCGCGCGGTACGCGGTGACCTCGTCGGCCGTGACCTCCTTCTCCTTCCACTGATTGGGGACCTTGGTGAAGACCTGGATGCCGCTCGCGCCGATATCGTCGCCGCGCTGGGGCGCGAGGGCGACGCCGCCCTGCGTGGAGACGTGCGCGCCGAGCGGACCGAGCGGATCGGGGGAGGGAACGACCGGCTTGGGCACCGTCGAGAGGCGGACATGGGAGGCCTTGGGCCGGATGTCGCGATTCGACTTCTTCTTCGCCGCCGCCGGCAGAGGCTTCTTGGCGAGCGACTTCTTGGCGAGCGACTTCTTGGCGAGCGGCTTCTTGGCGAGCGGCTTCTTGGCCGCCGCCATCTTGGAAGAGAGCTTCTTGGCTACCGGCTTCTTCGCCGCTGCCTTCTTGGCCGCCGACTTCTTCGCGACCGTCTTCTTCGCGGCTGGCCGTCGAGCCGCCGAGGCATTCGCGCGCTTGCCCTTCATCCTTCCTCCTTGAGCCTTCGTCTTCCCTGATTGAGCCTTCGTCATCTCACCGCTGCCTCCGCAACCACTCGAGCGGATCCACCGCCACCCCATCCTTCGGCCGCATCTCGAAGTGCAGCCGCGGCGGGAGGTCCGGGTCCGACTGGCCCACGGTGCCGATCACGTCGCCCTTCGCGACCTTCTGGCCACGGCGCACGCTCGCCGTCTGGAGCGACGAGTAGATCGAGTACGCGCCGCCGCCGTGCTGGATGATCACCATCATCCCGTAGGTGCCCGACTGCTCCGCGAGCGCCACGTCGCCCGCCTGCACGGCCTTCACCGGCGTGCCGAGCGGCGCGCCGATGCCGACGCCGTTCCACCGGCCCGACGTCGTGCTGCCCGGATACATGAAGCGCCCGAACCGGTACACGACGGTGCCCTGCACGGGCCAGTCGAGCTGTCCGATGTCGGCGGTGGTGAGCGTGCGCGGGGCGGGCGCGGCGTTCGGACGCGACTCGGCGCGCCGGCGCGATTCCTCGAGCGCGGCGATCACGCCGGCGAGCCGCTGCTCGTCGCGCTGGACCTGCTTCAGCCGCTCCTCGGCCTGCTTCGCCTGCTGCTGGATCTGCGCGAGCGTGCGGCCGCGCTGCAGCTCGAGCCGGCGGAGGCGCGCCTCCTCCTCCGCCTTCTGCTTGCGGTTCGTCTCCATGTCCGAGCGGAGGCGCACGAGCAGGAAGCGCTGGGCGCTGATCTGGCCGCTCAGCGCCTCCACGCGCTTCACGAGCGCGCGGTCGCGCTGCGCGACGAGATGGAGGTACTTGTAGCGCGCCACGAGCGAGCCGAACGACTCGGCGGAGAGGAGCGCCTCGAAGACGTACAGCGGGCCGCGCTTGTAGATCTCCTGCACCCGGCGCCGGAGCGTCGCGCGCTTGATGAGCAGCTCGTCCTGCGTGCGGGCGAGGCTCACGTTCACGTTCTCCACCTCCTCCACCAGCGAGCCGAGTTGCTGGTCGAGGGAGCGCACCACGCGCGACGTCGCCTGCGCCTGCCGCTCGATGTTCGCGCGCTCGGCCGAGACGTCGCGCGCGTTGGTCTGGAGGCGGCGCATCCGCTGCTCGAGCTCGGTGCGCTCGGCGCGGAGGCGCTCGAGTTCGGCCTGCTCCTGGCGCAGCCGCTCGGCGGCCTGCGCGGCCGACGGCGGGAGCCCGCCGCCCTGCGCGTGCGCCTGCGCCGCGCGCCCGAGCGCGACGGCGAGGAGGAGCGCGCGCACCCGGAGCCGCATCCGCTCAGACCCGCCGCAGGTGCCGGCCCACGCTCGCCGCGCTGCCCAGCAGGCCGATGAGCGCCCCGCCGATCACGCCGAGCGCGGCGACGCCACCGTTGAAGTAGGTCGCCTGCACGACGTACTGCCCGACGAACTGGAAGGTCACCCAGGTGAGCGCGAGCGCGAGCACGCCGCCCAGGAGGCCCTTGAGGAAGCCCTCGATGAGGAAGGGCGCCCTGATGAAGCCGTTGGTCGCGCCGACGAGCCGCATGATGCGGATCTCGCGGCTGCGCGCGAGCACCGCCATGCGGATCGTGGAGCCGATGATGATGATCGCGACGAGCGCGAAGGTGAGGCCGAGCGAGAGGCCGACCGCGGTGGCGATGGTGCGCAGGCGATGCAGCTTCTCGACCCACTCCTCGCCGTAGCGGATGTCGTCGATGAAGTCGTAGACCTCGAGACGCGTGGCGATGGCGCGGACGCTGGTGGGGTCGCGGAACCCCTCCTTGAGCCGCACCTCGATGGACGCCGGGAGGATCCCCGCCTCGAAGACGTCCTCGAACTCGCCGAGCTCGCGGCGCGCGCGGTCGAGGGCCTGCACCTCGGAGACCATGCGGACGCTCGCGACCTCGGGGAAGGCGCCGATGTCGCCCACCGCCGCGGCGGTCGCCTCGGGGTTGGTCCCCTCGGCGACGAAGCCGCGGATCTCGACGCGCTCCTCGATGTCGGCGAGGGCCGAGCGCAGGTTGAGCGCGACGAGCCCGAAGAGCCCGAACGCGAAGAGGGAGAAGGCGATGGTGGTGACGCTGAGCGCGCTGAGCATCGGCGCGCGCTGGAAGGCGCGGAGCGCCTCGCGGAGGGCGAGGTTCATGGCGTCGCCCCGGTCGGGTCGGGGACCGGCGGGTCGAACTCGTCGGCGGGGACGGGGTGCTCGGCGCCCGTGTCGTACACGAGCTTGCCGCGGTTCATCTCGAGGGTGCGGAAGGCGTGCGCCTTGACCGTGGCGAGGTCGTGCGTCGCCATGAGCACGGCGGTGCCCGTCGCGTTGATCTCCTTGAGCAGCTGGAAGATCCCGCGCGTCGCGCGGTCGTCGAGGTTGCCGGTGGGCTCGTCGGCGAGGAGGACGAGCGGGTCGTTCACGAGCGCGCGCGCGATGGCGACGCGCTGCTGCTCGCCGCCCGAGAGCTCGTGCGGGAGCGCCGTCGCCTTGGCGGCGAGCCCCACCTGCGTGAGCACGCGCGCGACCTTGGGGCCGATGCTCTCCTGCGGCGTACCGATCACCTCGAGGGCGAACGCCACGTTCTGCTCGGCCGTGCGGTCCTCGAGGAGCCGGAAGTCCTGGAAGACGACGCCGAGCCGGCGGCGGAGCGCGGGGATCTGCTTCGGGGTCATCGTGGCCGAGCTCTGCCCCGCGACCTTCACCTCGCCGTGGGTGGGGCGCTCCTCGACATAGATGAGCTTGAGCACCGTGCTCTTGCCCGCGCCGGAGGGACCGGTGAGGAAGACGAACTCCCCGCGATTGACGTGGAAGGAGACGTCGTCGATCGCGGGGCCGCCCTTCGGGTACTGCTTCGTGACGTGCGAGAAGCGGATCATCGGGTCACTTGAGGGCCTGCTCGAGGTCGGCGATGAGGTCGCCGGCGTCCTCGAGCCCGACGCTGAGGCGGAGGAAGCCGTCGGGGATGCCGATGCGGGCGCGCTCCGCCGACGTCATCTTCGCGTGCGAGGTGTATCGCGGCTCGCTCACGAGCGTGTCCACGCCGCCGAGGCTCGGCGCGTGGGTGACGAGGCGCAGGCGGCGCAGGAAGCGCTCCGCCGCCTTGCCGCCGCCCGCCAGCTCGAGCGCGAGCATACCGCCGAAGCCGTCGAGGATCTCGGCGGCGATCCTGTGGTCCTCGTGGGTCGAGAGCCCCGGATAGTGCACGCGCTTCACTTCCTTGCGCGCGGAGGCCCACTCGGCGATCGCCATCGCGCTCGCGTTGGCGCGCTGCACGCGCACATCGAGCGTCTTCATGCCGCGCTCGAGGAGCCAGAGCGCGAACGGGTCGGGCGTCTGGCCCCAGAGCATCTCCTTCTGGAGCACTTCCTCGATGTACGGCTGCGACCCCGCGACCACGCCCGCGAGGACGTCATGGTGCCCGTTGAGGTACTTCGTCGCCGAGTGGATCACCACGTCGGCGCCGTGCTCGATGGGACGGAAGTTCACCGGGCTGGCGAAGGTCGAGTCCACGACGAGCGCGAGCCCCTCGGCCTTGGTGAGGTACGAGATGGGGCGCAGGTCGATCACGCGGCAGGTGGGGTTCACCGGCGACTCGACGAAGACGGCGCGCGTCTCCTTGCGGAGGCGCTTGCGGAACGACCGCGGCTCGAAGGGATCGACGAGCGTGACCTCGATCCCCATCGCCGCGAACTCCTCGAGGAAGAGCCGGTGCGTCCCGCCGTAGATGTACATCGACGACAGCAGGTGGTCGCCGGGGCGGAGCAGGGCGAGGAGCGCGCACGCGGTCGCGCCCATCCCGCTCGAGAGCACGAGCGAGGCCTCGGCCCCCTCGAGCATCGCGATGCGCTTCTGCACGCGCTCGGCGTTGGGGGTGTTGCCGTAGCGCGTGTAGCGCAGGCCGTCGGCGGTGCCGAGGGCCTGCAGGTGGTTCACCGACTGGACGAGCGGCTCGACGACCGGGTCGCCCGGCCGATGCGCCTCCCGCGCGCCGTGGATGGCGAGCGTGGCGAGGGCGGGACCTTTGGTGGGCTTCGCGCGGGACACGGGAGACCTCAGGCGAGATTCGTGGTGAGCACCGGACGGTGATCGACGTCCATCTTGACGAGCCGCACGATCTCGGTGATGGCGACGCCGCCGAGGTCGCGGACGACGACACCGCCCTTGGGCAGCGTCTCGTCGTACACCGCGGGCGCGAGTTCGTGGCGGCGCGGGCCGTACACCCAGACGAGCTCGCCGTCGCCGATGAGGCGCATGCGGGCATCGTCGGGGCGGAGGCGCACCTGCGGGCCCCGCTCGGTGTCGCCCTTGCGCGTGGCGACGTAGCCGACGACCTGGAGCGGGAGGAAGGCGCGGCTCATCAGGCGACGCGCCCGAGGGGACGGAAGCCGTCGGGGTCGCGCCGCAGGAGGCGGCGGCGCGCGAGCGAGTCGAGCAGCTGCTGCGCCTCCTCGGGCGAGAGCTCCGGGTCCGCCGGCAGCGCCTCGGCGCTCGTGCCGCCGGCGCGCATGACGCGCTCCCAGAGCCGCCGCTCGCGGTCGGTCACCGCGCCGACGAGGCGCGTGTCGCCGTCGTTGAACTGCACGACGAGCGCGAGGCCGTGCGCGTGGAGCACCGACTCGATCGCATCGACGTGCCCGTCGTTGACGCCGCGGAAGATCACGT
>JBGATT010000108.1:0-11493 GCA_044229035.1 Gemmatimonadaceae bacterium
CGAAGCATCTCCAGCGCGCCATCGACGCCGCCATCGACCTGATCGGGTTCTCCCAAGGTGGCGTCTTCGTGCTCTTCACGAGCCATCGCGACGTGAAGGAGGCGGCCCGCATCTTCCGCGAGCGCGGGGTGGCCGGCCGCCACGCCCTCCTCGTGCACGGCGAGGCGCCGCGCGACGACCTCCTCCGCCGCTTCCGCGACCACGGCGACGCCGTGCTCGTGGGAACGACCAGCTTCTGGGAGGGCGTGGACGTCCCCGGCCGGGCCCTCCGCGGCCTCGTCCTCGCCAAGATCCCCTTCCGCGTCCCCACCGAGCCCATCACCGCGGCCCAGTGCGAGGCGATCGAGGCCGAGGGGCGGAGCTCGTTCGACGAGTACATGATCCCCCACGCCGCCCTGCGGCTCAAGCAGGGCTTCGGGCGGCTCATCCGGACCGGGACCGACCGCGGGGCGGTGGTCATCTGCGACCCGCGCGTGGTAACGAAGGGCTACGGGCGGCGTCTGATCGAGGGACTGCCCCCCGCGACCCGCATCCAGGGCCCCTGGGCGATGCTCCGCGAGGAGCTGGCGGCCTTCTACCGGCAGTCCGAAACGGCCGGAAAGGGGTAGATTCCGGGGATGCAGAGACCCGGCAAGATCATGTGCGTGGGGCGGAACTACCGCGAACACGCGAAGGAGATGGGCAACGAGGTCCCGACCACGCCGCTGGTGTTCATCAAGCCGGCGAGCTCGGTCGTCGCCTCGGGTGACGCCATCGTGCTCCCGGCAGGTATCGGACGTGTGGACTTCGAGGGCGAGATCGGTCTCGTCATCGGGCGGCGCCTCAAGAAGGCGACGCCGGCCGAGTGCGCGGCGGCGGTGCGCGGCGTGGTCGCCGTGAACGACGTGAGCGCGCGCGACCTGCAGAAGAGCGACCCGCAGTGGTGGCGGGCGAAGGGGCAGGACACCTTCTGCCCCATCGGGCCGTTGAAGGAGGGCACGCCCGACTTCGGTGCGCTCGAGATGATCACGCGAGTAAACGGTCAGGTGCGTCAGCGGGGACTGAGTAGTGATATGGTCTTCCCCATCCCCGACCTGATCGCGTTCATCTCGGCCTCGGTGACCCTCGAGCCGGGCGATGTGGTGATCACCGGGACCCCGGAAGGCGTGGGTCCCCTGGCGGCAGGCGACACGGTGGAGGTCGAGATCGTGGGGTGGAGCACGGTGACGAACCCGGTGACGGCCGAGGCATGAGCAAGAAGCGGGCGATCCGGCTCCTCCCGGCGCGTCGCGGTGATCCGCGCGCGTCGGTGGCGGCGTTCGCCCTGCAGATCGTCCTGCTCTTCATCATCGTGCCGTCGTTCATCGTGCCGGTCGCGATGGACTACCTCCGCGACGACCGCGGCAACGCGGTCATGCCGGAGCGGATCACCTTCATCACCGCGGTCCCGCAGCGGACGAGTCCGAGCCGTGAGCGCCCGCGCGCCGGCGGCGATGGACGCGCGCCGAGCAGCGAGCCGGTGGTGCCGAACGCCCAGCCGATGCCGTCGGCGCCGACCAGCGTCCCCACGGGCATCGCCGAGCCGTCCACGGCGCCGCCGCGCCCGAGCGGCGGCGTGGGCCCGCTCGTCGGGGGCGGTGGCCCCACCGCCGGCGTCCGCCCGTCGTTCAACGACCCGCGCCTCTGGATCTCGCCCTCGGGCGAGGTCGAGGCCCCGATGATCCCGCTCACCCGCGCCGACTCGCTCGAGCTGCTCCTCCGCGCCGCGACCATCGCGTTCATGGACTCGGCCAACCGCGCCGCGCCGGCCCCGGGGCGCGCCCCCGGCGACTGGACCTACACCTCGCGCAGCGGCAAGAAGTACGGCGTCGATCCCAAGTTCATCCGGCTCGGCGACTTCTCCATCCCCACCGCCGTGCTCGCGCTCCTGCCGATGAACAACGTGCAGGGGAACCCGACCGCGATGGACCGCGCGCGGCGGCTGAACTCCATGCGCAGCGAGATCCTCGAGCAGGCCGAGCGCCGCGCGCGCGACGACGATTTCTACGCCGCGGTCCGCGCCCTGCGCGAGCGCAAGGAGAAGGAGCGCCGCGAGGCGCAGCAGGCGCAGCAGAAGTCCACCACGCCGCCGCCCGCGAACTAGTCGCGCTGGACCGTCGGCAGCCGCAGCACGCCGACGAGCGGTCCCAATATCTCGAAGTCGTCCGTCGCGCCGAGCTCGATGTCGTCGGCGCCGGGGCGCGGCGCGCGCAGCACCAGCTGCGCCCCGCGCCGCTCGAGCGTCCTGGCCACCACCGCGCCCCCCACGCGCGCGACCACCGCGGTCTGCTCGGCCGCCCGCGCCCCCGGGTGCACCAGGAGCAGGTCGCCCTGCTTCACCGCATGCACCGGCGCATCCTCGATCACCGCGCGCACGAGGAAGCAGTCGTCCGCCGGGAGCAGCGCGCGGTCGATCGTCACGTGCATCTCGGTGACGAGCGCCGTGCCCACGTCGAGCCGCACCACCGGCACCGGCTGCGTGAGCGAGCCGCCCGCGAACCCCTCGATGACGAGCCCGCGCGAGCGCCCGGGGGCGCGGCGCACATAGCCCTTCCGCTCCAGCGACGCGAAGAGGTCGGTCACCGTCTTCGTGGACGGGATCCGGAAGTGCCGCGCCACCTCGCGCACGCTCGGCTGGAACGTGTGTTCCGCGAGGTAGTCGATCAGGAAGTGGTAGACCTTCCGTTCGACCGGCGTGAGGGCGTCCCGCGGCGCGGTCACGTCACGCGCTCGGCGCCATCTCCCGCAGCGTCGCCTCGGCGCGGGCGATGCGCGCGATGGTCCGCTCGCGGCCCAGCACCAGCATCACGTCGAAGATGCCCGGCGACGCCGCGACGCCCACGAGCGCGATGCGCAGCGGTTGCAGCAGCTTCCCCGCGCCCACGCCCTTCGCCTCGGCGAGCGTCCGCATCGCCTCCTCGAGCGCGACCGGGTCCCACCCGGCGTGCGCCTCGAGCGTCTCGCGCATCGCCGTCATGAGCGCGAGCGTCGCTACCGGGTCCTTCCACTGCTTCGCGACCGCCTCGGCGTCGTACGTCACCGTCTCGGCGAAGTAGGGACCGGCCTGCGCGACGATCTCGTCGACGAGGCGCGCCCGCACGCGCAGCAGCTCCAGCAGGTGATGGAACCAGTCCCGGCGCGCCGCGAGATCGGCGACGGTGGCGAGCCCCGCCCGCTCGAACAGCGGCGCGACGAGGGCTTCGACCTCGGCGATCGGCATCTTCGCCAGGTGCTGCCCGTTCATCCACTCGAGCTTCTTCGTGTCGAAGACGCTCGCCTTGCGGAGCAGCCCCTCCTCCTTGAACGCATGGATGAGCTGGTCGAGCGTCATCACCTCCTCGAAGTCGCCACCCGGCGACCAGCCGAGGAGCGCGAGGAAGTTGACCATCGCGGGGGCGAGGATGCCGAGGTGCTGGTAGTCGCCCACGGCGGTGGCGCCATGCCGCTTGGAGAGCTTCTTCCCGTCGGTGCCGTGGATCATCGGGAGGTGGGCGAAGCGCGGGAGCGCGGCGCCCAGCGCCTCGTACAGCATGATCTGCTTCGGCGTGTTGGAGATGTGGTCGTCGCCGCGCATCACGAGCGTGACGCGCATCGCGATGTCGTCCGAGACCACGGCGAGGTTGTAGATCGGCGTGCCGTCCGAGCGGAGGATGACGAAGTCGTCGATGTCCTTGTTCGGGAAGCTGATGCGCTCGTGGACGAGGTCGTCCCACGAGGTGTCGCCGGCGGGGACGCGGAAGCGGACCACGAAGGGCGCGCCGGCGGTGAGGCGCCGCTCGATCTCCGCCTTCGGGAGCGCGTCGCAGCGGCGGTCGTAGGCGAAGGCACCCCCCGCCGCCTCGGCCGCGGCGCGGCGCGTGGCGAGCTCGTCGGCGGTGCAGAAGCAGCGGTAGGCCTTCCCGTCGGCCAGCATGCGCTCGGCGTCGGCGCGGTGGCGCTCGAGGTTCGCGCCCTGGAAGACGACCTCCTCGTCCCAGTCGAGGCCGAGCCACTCGAGCCCTTCGAAGATCGCGCGGGTGGAGTCGTCGGTGGAGCGCGCCTTGTCCGTGTCCTCGATGCGGAGCAGGAACTTCCCGCCGGTGCGCCGCGCGAGGAGCCAGTTGAACAGCGCGGTGCGCGCGCCGCCGACGTGGAGATAGCCGGTGGGGGAGGGGGCGAAGCGGAGGCGCGGGGTGGCGTCGGTCATCGTCGTCTGGCGGGGAATAGCGAACGGGCCTGCCGGCGGATCACACCGGCAGGCCCGCGCGACGGAGACGGAGGGATTCGAACCCTCGATACAGGTTTAACCCCGTATAACGGTTTAGCAAACCGCCGCCTTCAGCCTCTCGGCCACGTCTCCTTTCCGGGTCGCCCCAGAGCCAACTAATCTCGCCTGCCGACGGGGCATGAAGCAAGCGGCGCGGCGATGCGCGCCAGCGTACGGAACGGAGGGCACAGGATTCGAACCTGTAAGACCTTGCGGTCGGCGGTTTTCAAGACCGCTGCATTAGCCATTCTGCCAGCCCTCCAACGGCGAAATCTACCCGCCGGATGGCCGGCAAGAAGTGGGGCTGGCGCGCGGGACCCGAAAGCCCCATCGTGGTACCGCCCATCCGCCCTCCCCATGCCGACCACCCTCCCCACTGACGCCAGGCCCGCCGTTGACGAGATCCGCGCCATCGGCGGGGACGAGCTCGTGCGCGAGATGATGGCGACCTTCGTGCGCTTCGCCACCGCGCACTCGGCGCGGCTGCAGGAGGCCGCCGACCACCGGGACCTCGAGTTGGGGGCGACCATAGCCCACACGCTCAAGTCCAGCGCGCGTCAGCTCGGGGCCATGCATCTCGCCGAGGTCTGCGCCTCGGCCGAACTGGCGGCGCGCGGCGGGGACGTGGCCGGCTTCCTCAAGTGGACCGAGGAGACCGGCACCGCCTTCATCGACGCGCGCGCCTGGATGGAGCCGCTCGCCTACGGCTGACGCGGGGCGGCGGGCGGACGGAGCGGCACCGTCACGCGCGCGTTCGAGTCGGTCGTCGGGATCGCCACGTTCGTCTGCGGCAACGCCGCCGCCAGCTCCGCGAACCGCATCGCCACCGCCACGTCGCGCGCCTTGTCGATGATCGCGTTCGCCTCGGCGCCGCGCCCGGACTGGATGAGCGCCTCCGCCGTCGCGAGCCCCGTCGTCACCACGAGATACGGGATGCCCGCCGACGGCTGGTCGATCCAGTCGCCCTTCCGGATGAGCGAGGCCGGCGCCTTGAACTCGTCCCAGAGCGCCTTCGAGACGTCCACGTTCACGAAGCCCTCGCCTCCGATGCGCACGATGCCGCCGCCCTCGCGGACGGTGTCCGGCATGACGCGGCGCGCGTGGCCTTGCATCACCACGTACTCGCCGAGACCGAGCGACTCGGCGAGGTCCGCCGAGGTGCGGCTGAAGTGCACCGCGCGCTCGTTGTTGTCGTTGAGCATCCGCAGCACGAGGATCTCCGCGCGCGGGAGCACGCGCGGCTGGATCAGCGCGTTGATGTTCCCCTTCTTGAAGAGCACCGGCGAGCGGACCTCTTCGTACAGCGGCAGCCGGTCGGCCTCGTCGGTGGTCATCTTCAGGACCGGACCGGTCGGCTTGGGCCAGGTCTTGCCGCGGAACGCGGCGGGGCCGGCGGCCTCGTCGTACTCGAACACCGGACGGCGGATCAGCTGCCGCGTGTACCAGTCGGTGTTGAGCAGCGACGTGTTGGCGATCGTCACGTCCTTGCGGATGCCGAGCACCTCCTGCGCATACCAGAGCGGGAAGGTGTCGTTGTCGCCCACCGTTACGAGGATGCCGTACGGTTCGACCGAGTTGAGCAGGTCGATCGCGAAGTCGGCGGTGTCGGTCTGGCCGGCGCGCGAGCTCGCCTTCCAGTTGCCCACCAGCGGGACGAACGCGACAAGGAGCAGCGGCGACGCGATGAGGAACGCGCGCGTCGTCGGCAGGTCGAACGTCTCCAGCCCGACCTTCACCTTCTCGCTGCCGAGCAGGACGGCGATCGACTCCCAGATATACACGAGCCCGAGCGCGGCCCACACCGACCAGGCCGAGAAGCTCCACAGGAAGAAGTAGTCGCGGTCACGGACCTCGCGGTCGACCGTGCGGCCGAGCTCGGGGTCCTGCGACGCGCCATACCTGAAGTTCAGGTAGTAGATGAGCACGAGCGTCAGCGTGAGCATCAGCGGCCCGAAGAACGCGAAGCTTCGGGGGTCGCGGCGGTAGTGGACCCAGCCGCCGAGGATGCCCAGCACGAGGAAGAGCGCCGCGAGCCCGCCCTGCAGGCCGGGGTTCTCCCCATGCGCGTCGCGCAGCCACTGCCACTTGAAGTAGAGCCACCACATCCCGAGCTGCGCCTTGAACGGTGCCTGGCGCTCGGTCACCGGCGGCTTGGCGTACTGGCCGCGGTCGAAGTTGTACTTGAATGCGTCGTACGTGCCCTTGCTGAACGTGCACGAGAGCGCGAGGCCGTCGCGGCAGGCCGTCGGCTCGCCCTCGTTGATCTCGGGGAAGTGCGCGGCGCGGATGGGCTGCGTGGCGAACGAGCTGCCGCCGAGGAACATCGCCGCGACGGCGGCGAGGATGAGCTGCCAGCGGAGGATCGTCGCCGGCTTGCGGATGAGCACCGCGAGACCGATCGCCGGGATGGCGAGCATGCCCGCCATGTGGTTCGCGTAGCCGAGGCCCGCGAGGTAGGCGAGCAGGACCAGCGTCCGGTCGGCCTTCTTGCCATCGGGTTCGTCGCACCAGCGGACCGTCAGCCAGGCCGAGATCGCGAGGCCCACGAGCGAGACCGTGTACACCTTCTCGTTCACCACCGACTGCGACCAGACGGTGAACGCCGTGGCGCCGATGAGGGCCGCGAGCCCGCCGCCGACGATCCGCTGCCACCGCTTCTCGAACCACCCCACCAGCACCCGCTCGGTGATCAGGAACCACATCCCGGCGCTGACGGCACTGGAGATCGCCGCCAGCAGGTTGATGCGCATCGCCACCGTGGGGGCGATCGGCAGCACCGCGAAGACGCGCCCGATGAGGACGAAGAACGGGTTCCCCGGCGGATGCGGGAGCCCCAGCGTGTAGGCGGCCGCGATGTACTCGCTCGTGTCCCACATCGCCGTCTCGGGGGAGAGGGTGACGAGGTAGAGGAGGAACGTCAGCCCGGCCGCGATGGACGCGGCGAGGTAGGACGGGCGGTAGTCGAGCTCGTTGGACATCGGGGGCGCTGAGTTTTGGGGAAGCTCGAAAGCTACGGCTGGGTGGGGGGAAGATGAAGGCGGAAGGAGGAAGGATGGAAGTCACTTTCCCCCTTCATCCTTCAGCCTTCATCAATGTCTGAACGTCCGCTGCCCGGTGAAGACCATCGCAATGCCGTGCTCATCCGCCGCCGCGATGACCTCCTCGTCCCTCACCGATCCCCCGGGCTGGACGATGGTGCGTACCCCTGCCTGCGCGGCTTGGTCCACCCCGTCCCGGAACGGGAAGAAGGCGTCCGAGCCGAGCGCCGCGGCCTGGGTGTCATGGCCCACCGACTTCGCCTTGTGGACCGCCAGGAAGGCGGCGTCCACGCGGCTCATCTGGCCGGCCCCGATCCCGATCGTCGCCCCGTCGCGGGCCAGGACGATCGCGTTCGACTTCACGCTCGCCACCGCGCGCCAGGCGAACAGCAGGTCCTTCAGCTCGGCCGAGCTCGGCTGGCGCTTGGTCACCACCTTCCAGCCCGCGTCATCGAGGACGGCCGGCGCCCGCTCCTGCACGAGGATGCCGCCGCGAACGCGCTTGATGTCGAGCGCGCCGGCGCCTTCGCGCGCCGAGCCTTCGAGCACCCGCAGGTTCTTCTTGGCCCCGAGCGCGGCCAGCGCCTCGGGCGTGAAGCTCGGCGCGACGATGCACTCGACGAACAGCGACGCCACCGCCTGCGCGCACGCCTCGTCCACCGGCACCGAGAACGCGATCACCGACCCGAACGCCGAGACGGGGTCGCAGGCGAGCGCCTTCTGGTACGCCTCGAGCGGCGTCGTGCCCGTCGCGAGGCCGCACGGCGTGGTGTGCTTCACGATCGCGCAGGCCGTCTCGCCATGGAACGGGTCGATCGCGAGCATCGCCCCTTCGAGGTCGAGCAGGTTGTTGAACGAGAGCTCCTTCCCCCCGTGCTGCTTGAGGGCGCCGAGGCCCGCCCCCGCGCGCTCCACGTAGAACGCCGCCTGCTGCCCGGGGTTCTCGCCGTAGCGGAGCGACTGCTGCCGCTCGAACGCCAGCGTGAGCTTCTCGGGGAAGTGGTCGCCGCGCTGCCCGGCGAACCACCCGGCGATCGCCGCGTCGTACGCCGCGGTGTGCGCATACACCTTCTCGGCGAGGTCGCGGCGCATCTCGCTGGCGTCGCCGCCGTTCTGCAGCGCCTCGAGCACGCGCGTGTAGTCGGCCGGGTCCACCACCACGGTGACCGCGGCGAAGTTCTTCGCCGCGCTGCGCAGCATCGACGGGCCACCGATGTCGATCTGCTCGATCACGTGCTCCGGCGCGAGCCCCGCCTTCGCCGCGGTCTCGCGGAACGGGTACAGGTTCACGCAGACGAGGTCGATCGGCGCGATCCCGTGCTCGGCGATCGCCGCCATGTGCTCGGGGAGGTCGCGGCGCGCGAGCAGGCCGCCGTGCACCGCGGGGTGCAGCGTCTTCACGCGGCCGTCGAGCATCTCCGGGAACCGCGTCACGTCGGCGACGTCGGTCACGGCGAGGCCTGCGGCGCGTAGCGCTTTTGACGTGCCGCCGGTGGAGAGCAGGGTGTAGCCGAGGGCCTGGAGACCGGTGGCGAAGTCGAGCAGGCCGGATTTGTCGGAGACGGAGAGGAGGGCGGCGGGCATGGGTGGAGCGGATGAAGGCGGAAGGAGGAAGGCGTAAGGCGCGAACGGCGATGCGGGGATGATGCGGGATGCGGGATGCGGGATGCGGGACCTACCGGTCCATCGCGAGGCGGCCGGCGCAGAGGTCGGCGACGATGCGGGGGTAGAGGGCGTGCTCGGCGTTCAGCACGCGGGCGGCGAGCGTTTCCGGCGTGTCGTCCGCGAGCACGGGGACCTCCTGTCGCGCGATGATCGCGCCCTCGTCGTACCGCTCGCTCACGAAGTGCACCGTCGGGCCGCTCGTGCGCGCGCCGGCGCGCACCACCGCTTCGTGCACATGATGGCCGTACATCCCCGGGCCCCCGAATGCGGGGAGCAGAGCCGGGTGCACGTTCACCATCCGTCCCTCGTAGGCGCGCACCACCGCGGGCGGGATCAGGCGCAGGTAGCCAGCGAGCGCGATGTGCGTGATGCGGTGCTCGCGCAGCGTCGCCTCCATCTCCCCCTGCCGCTCCTTCGGCAGCCAGACCGCCGGGATGCCGCGCGCGCGGGCCCGCTCGAGTGCGCCCGCCGCCTTCCGGTCGCTCAGCACGAGCGCGACCACGCCCGGCGCCGTGGCGCCGAGCCGATCGAAGTGCTCGAGGATGGCCTGGAGGTTGCTGCCGCCGCCGGATGCGAACACGGCGAGGCGCGCGGTGGGATCCGTCACTCGGGGAATCTATCGCCCCGAGGCCCCGCTCGTCACCGCAGGACGCGCTCCACGATCTCGTCGAGCGAGGCCGCGACCTCCGCCTCGCGCGCCGCGCGCTCCCGGTCCGCGTCCGGCGTGTCCGGGCTCCGCACCAGGAAGCCCCGGCCGCCCATCGCGATCGCCGGTGCGACATCCCGCCACCGGTCCCCCACGTAGACCGACGAGGCGAGGTCTATGCCGAGCGCCGCGGCCGCCTCCTCGTACATCAGCGTCCCCGGCTTCCGGCAGCGGCAGGGGCCCGTCACGTCCGGGTGATGCGGGCAGTGCTTCGTCAGGTCGAGCGTCACGCCCTGCTCGGCGAGCAGCGCCTCGAAGCGCGCGCGCACCGCCTCGTAGTCCGCCGCCGTCACGATCCCCTGCGCGATGCCGCTCTGGTTGGTCACCACCACCAGCAGCCACCCCGCCTCGGCGAAGGCGCGCAGGAACGGGGCGGCGCCGGGGAGCAGCTCCACCAGCGCCGGGTCGCGCAGGTAGTGCGCATCGTGGATGAGCGTGCCGTCGCGGTCCGCGAAGAGCGCGCGCCGGCCGCGCGTCGTCGTGCGCGTGGTCACGCGAGCGCCGCGCGCAGCAGCGCGGTCAGCGTCGCGTCGTCGTCCGGATCGATCGTCCGCATGTCGAGCAGCAGCCGCCCATCCTCGATCCGCGCGATCACCGGGATCTCGCCCAGCCGCAGCTTCCGCTCGATCGCGACCACGTCCCCGCCGATCGACACCGTGACCGACGGGATGCGCGCCGTCGGGAACGCCCCGCCGCCCACCGTCGCCTCGCTCGGCTCCACCCGCACGTCGAGCGCGTCGTCCTCGCCCTCCGGCGCGAGCGCGGTCGCGATCACCTGCGCCCGCGAGCGGACCCACTTCTGCTCCGACGTGAGCATCCGCAACGCGGGGATCTCGCGCTGCGCGCGCTTGGGGTCGCGATAGAGCGCGAGCGTCGCCTCGAGCGCGGCGAGCGTGAGCTTGTCCACGCGCAGCGCGCGCGCCATCGGATGCTTGCGGAGCCGGCCGATCGCCTCGCGCGTCCCGACGATCAGCCCCGCCTGCGGGCCGCCGAGGAGCTTGTCGCCGCTCATCAGCACGAGCGTCGCCCCCGACGCGACCGCGTCGCGCGCCGTCTGCTCGCCCTTCAGCCCGAAGTCGGAGAGGTCGAGCATGAGGCCGCTGCCGAAGTCGTGCAGCAGCGGGACCCCCGCTTCGGCGGCGATCGGCGCGAGGTCGTGCACCGACGCTTCGGCCACGAACCCGCTCACCGCGAAGTTGCTGCGGTGCACCTTCACGATCGCGCCCGTCTCCGGCCCCAGCGCGCGCCGGTAGTCGTCGGCGTGCGTGCGATTGGTCGTCCCCACCTCGACGAGCCGCGTGCCGCTCGCCGCCATGATGTCGGGGACGCGGAACGACCCGCCGATCTCGACGAGCTCGCCGCGGCTCACGATCGTCTCGCGCCCGGCGGCGAAGGCTTGCAGCGCGAGCACGAGCGCGGCGGCGCAGTTGTTCACGACCATCGCGTCCTCGGCGCCGGTGAGCTCGGCGAGCAGCGCCGCGCAGTGCACGTGCCGGCTGCCCCGCGCGCCGCGCGACAGGTCGTACTCGAGCGTCGAGGCGCCGCGCGCCACGTCCACCATCGCCTCGAGCGCCACCGCCGCGAGCGGCGCGCGCCCGAGGTTGGTGTGCAGGATCACGCCCGTCGCGTTGATCGCCGCGCGGAGCGAGGGACGCGTGCGCGCCGCGACATGCGCGCGGACGGCCTCCTCCCACGCCTCGTCGGTCGCGGGCAGCGCCGCGCCCGCGCGCGCCGCGGCGATGATCGTGCGGACCGCCTCGGTGACGAGGAGGCCCGGGAGATGTCGCGTCAGCTCCTTGATGGCCCGACGCTCGAGGATC
>JBGATT010000248.1:0-2495 GCA_044229035.1 Gemmatimonadaceae bacterium
TTCATGATCCAGGGCGGCTGCCCGCTCGGCACCGGCACGGGCGGCCCCGGCTGGCGCTTCGGCGACGAGTGCCTCCCGACGCTCCGCCACGACGGCCCGGGCGTCCTCTCGATGGCGAACGCGGGCCCCGGCACGAACGGGTCGCAGTTCTTCATCACCGAGGTCGCGACGCCGCACCTGAACGGGAAGCACACGGTCTTCGGCAAGGTGACGAAGAACGTCGAGCTCGTGGCGAAGATCGCCCGCGCCGACAACGGCCGCGTGAAGCTCGAGCGCGTCGAGATCTTCCGGGCCTGACAGACCGTGACGAAATGAGCGGATAGCCCGCGAGGGTCCGTCGGAGCCGGTCGATCTACTTCGTGATGGCGCGAGACGAGGATGCGCCGAGCGGAGGGCCGACTGTGAGCGAGACGCTGTTCCCTGGGGCGGACGACGTGGGGGAAGTGCGGGAGGAGCGGCGGCGAGGGTCGGCGTCGCCGCGGCTGGTGCGTCCGGAGCGCAAGCAGGTGCTGCTGCAGGCGGCGGACATCGACTCGCTGCTCGATCCGGATCACCGGGTGCGGGCGGTGTGGGCGTTCGTGGACGCGCTGGACGTGTCGGCGCTCTACGCGCGCGTCGGATCGGTGGAGGGTGGCGTCGGCCGTCCGGCGATCGATCCGAAGGTGCTGCTCGCACTGTGGGTCTACGCAACGATCGAAGGCGTGGGCAGCGCGCGGGAGCTGGCGCGGCTGTGCGAGGAGCACGCCGCCTACCGCTGGATCTGCGGCGGCATCACGCCCAATCACCGGTTGCTCGCCGACTTCAGGAGCGACCGTGGCGAGGAGATCGACGCGCTCTTGACGCAGAGCGTCGGCGTCCTGATGGCGAGAGGTCTGGTGACGCTCGAGCGGGTGGCGCAGGACGGTCTGCGGGTGCGGGCGAGCGCCGCGGCGGCGAGCTTCCGCAGCAAGGGCGCGCTCGCGCGTTGTCTGAACGAGGCGAAGGAGCAGGTGAAGCGGCTGAAGGACGAGATCGACGACGATCCCGGCGCGGGCGCGAAGCGAAGCCGGGCCTCGAAGGAGCGCGCGGCGAGGGATCGCGAGGCGGCGGTCGCCGAGGCGGTGCGCCAGTGGGAAGAGGTGGCCAATGCGCGCAAGGACGGGGACGAGGCCCAGGCGCGGGTCTCGACGACCGATCCCGACAGCCGCGTGATGCGCATGCCTGACGGCGGCTTCCGTCCCGCCTACAACGCGCAGATCGCCTGCGACGTGGAGAGCCAGGTGATCGTCGGCGTCGACGTCACGCGCTCGGGCGGCGACATGCGGCAACTGCCCCCGATGCTCGATCAGCTCGAGGAGCGCTACGAAGCGCTCCCCCGGGAGATGCTCGTGGACGGCGGCTTTGCGAGCCGCGATGCGATCGAGCAGGCGTCGGGACGCGGTGTGACCGTGTACGCGCCGGAACTGAGGAACCCTCGTCGCACCCGTCCCGCGGGCGCTGTGGATCATCGCGACACCGAGCAGATCGCCGCGTGGCGACGCCGCATGGCGAGCCCGGAGGGGAAGGCGATCTACGCCCAGCGAGGCGCGTCCATCGAGTGTGTGAACGCGCTCGCGCGAAACCGGGGGCTGCGCGCCGTACTCGTGCGGGGCATCGACAAGGTGAGATCCGTCGTCGCGCTGTTCGCCCTCGCCCACAACGTGATGCGCAGCCTCAGTCTCCCCCCGGTCGCCGCGTAGGCGCGGTCCGCGGTCGGAACCGGGCGGCCTCCGCGCCGGCCGCGGTGCATCGACCGAGCCCGACCTGACGCCCCGCGCCAGACCCCGGCTCGCGACGCTCGAGTCCCTGATTCAGGTCTCGGCGGAAGCTCAGCACGGGGCCGCGGGGCATTCGGTCACGGTCTGTGAGAGGGTGTCGCGAGTCAACCGGGGCCCGGCACCCTCCGTGTCGCCTTCATCGACCGACGTCGATGCGAGCTCAGACCCCGATCCGGTCGCGGTTGTCGCCCTTCGCCGCCTTGCGTTCGAGGAACACCATGATCTTCGAGGCGACGTCCACGCCGGTCGCGCCCTCGATCCCCTCGAGACCCGGGGAGGAGTTCACCTCCATCACGACCGGGCCGTGGTTGCTCCGCAGGAGGTCCACGCCGCAGATGTTCAGTCCCATCGTCTTCGCCGCGCGGACGGCGGTGACGCGCTCCTCGGGGGAGAGCCGGGCCTTCTCCGCGTGGCCTCCGCGGTGCAGGTTGCTCCGGAACTCGCCGGGGGGACCCTGACGGCGCATCGACGCGACGACCTTCCCGCCCACGACGAAGCACCGGATGTCCGAGCCCTTCGACTCCGCGATGAACTCCTGCACGAGGATGTTGGCGGAGAGCCCGCGGAACGCCTGGATCACCGACTCCGCCGCCTTGTCGGTCTCCGCGAGCACCACGCCGATGCCCTGCGTCCCCTCGACCAGCTTGATCACCATCGGAGCGCCGCCGACGATCTTGATGAGCCCCTCGATGTCGCGCG
>JBGATT010000109.1:0-14119 GCA_044229035.1 Gemmatimonadaceae bacterium
GGGCGCCGCATTCAGGCAGCGCGCCACCCGCTCCCGCGCCTCGTCGAGCGCGGCGCGCGCCTCGCGGCCCCAGCGATGCGTGGAGGACGCATTGCCGAACCGGCCCGAGAAGTACGGGGTCATGGCTTCCAGCACCTCCGGACGGACCGGGGTGGTGGCAGCGTGATCGAGGTAGATGGGGGCGAGCGCCATGGCTCGCAATATAAGGGAAACCCCGGCGGGATTGCCCCCGAGCGGCTCAGCGCCCGGCGGTCGCCCGGCGTCTCAGCGGCAGGCGCGGCCGCCGGCGGGACGGGCGCCGAGTCGCCGCGCGGCCGACTCGGGCATGTACTCCCCGTTCCGGGTGTTGCCGTAGTAGGCGGTCCCGGGGCAGTGGTAGACCTTGCTCGACCGGTTGAGCCAGACGCGCACGTCCTGCGGGTCGGCGGGCACGGCGCCGACGTCTACCTGCAGGATGTCATTCTTGGTGAGGACGGGTGTCACGCGCACCACCGGGTGCAGTTCGATCCCGTTCGGCGCGTTCCCGACCTGCCCGTGCTCGTCATCCCAGAAGGTGATTCCTTCGACCTCGATCTCGAGTCCGTCGGGGACGTCCTGCACCGCACGACGCGCCTCGGCGAAATCGGACGCGTGGCGGCTGCCCAGCGCGCACGCGGAATCCGGGACCTCGGCGATCAGCACGCGCGTGCGGTCCGCGGGGTCGGCGAGCACGAGATGCAGGTCGGAATCCGCGTCCTGCGGGCGCTGCTCGAGGAGGATCGCGCGCACGCGGAAGCGGCGTCGCTCGAGGGCGAGCCGACCGTTCGCCGGCCGCGACTCGCGAGGTGATGGGAGCGCGACGAGCGCGCTGATGGTGGTGAGTTCGACGTCGGTCGCGACCGCGCCCGCATCGGCATCGCGCAGGACCTTCACGTTCCATCGCTCGACGCCGCACCTCGCGCCCTGCGCGTCGGCGGCCGTGGCGAGCAGCGCGACGCCAAGTGCCGCGAGGCCCCGCGCCCTCATTTGGTCACGGCGAGCGCCGTCGTCTCCTTCGCGGTCGCGAGCACGATGCTGGTGCGCGTCTCGGCGACCTTGCACTTGCCCATCAGTTCGTCGGTGATGAGCCGCTCGAGCGCGCGCGTGCCGCTGCAGCGCACCTTGAGCAGGTACTCCATCTCGCCGGTGACGTGGTGGCACTCCTGCACCCACGGCATGGTCTTGATGAGCACGAGGAAACGGTCGCGCTTGGCCTGGTCGTAGAACCGCACCGAGACGAAGGCGAGCAACCCGGCGCCGACGGCGTCGGGATCGAGGATGGCGGCGTAACTCGTGATGACGCCGTCGCGCTCGAGCTTGCGGACGCGCTGGGCGAGCGCGGCCGGCGACAGTCCGGTGAGCTCGCCGAGCGCCGCCCAGGTGGCGCGCCCGTCGCGCATCAGCTCTTCGAGGATCGTCTTGTCCGTATCGTCGATCAGGTGCACTCGGGACTCCGCGAGCGGTGTGGGCAGGGGGGGACCGTTCATCGCAGGAAGGCCGCGGCGTTGCCGCCATCGACCGTCACGACACAACCCGTCGTCGCCTCGGCCTGGGCCAGCCAGCCGAACGCCGCCGCCACATCGGCGGCCGTCGTCTCGCGACCGAGGAGATTCTGGCGGAAATATGCCTCGGGCGACAGCCCCCGGGCCTTCGCGCGGGCCTCGAGCACCCCCCCGCCGAAGAGGTCGGTGCGGATGCGATCGGCGTTCACCGCGTTGCTCCGGATGCCGTGGGCGCCCAGGTCCACGGCGTACTGGCGCATGAGGGCGAGCAGGCCCGCCTTGGCCACGGCATACGGGCCGAAGTCGGGGCCGGGGTTCACCGCGCTCTTGGAGGCATTGTAGAGGAGACAGCCGCCGATGTCCTGCGCGAGCAGCACGTCGGTCACCGCGCGCGAGACGCGCTCGTGGCCCATCAGGTTGATGTCGAGCGACGCCGCGAGCCGCGCCTCCCCCTCGGCGGTGTGCAGCTGCCCCTGCGGCGCGGTGCCCGCGTTCGAGACGAGGAGGTCGATGCCGCCGAAGGAATCGATGCACGCGTCGATCGCGCTGCGCACGGACGCGGCATCCATGACGTCGAGCCTCGCACTCGTCACGCGCAGGCCCGCGCGCGCCGCGAGCCCCGAGGCGGTGGCGGCCACCGCGGCGCCATCGATGTCGGTGCAGCAGACATGCGCACCCAGCGCCAAGAGGTGCTCGGCGGTCGCGCGACCTATGCCCGCGGCCGCCCCGGTGACCAGCGCGATGCGACCGGCGAGCGGCCCAGGCGTCCCGCCCTTCGCGAGCTTCGCCTGCTCGAGCGACCAGTACTCGACGTCGAAGAGGTCGAGTTCCCCCACGGGGGTGTAGCGTCCGACCGCCTCCGCGTCGAGCATGACCTGGGCGGCACGCGCGAGGATGTCGCCCGCGATGCGCGCGTCGGCCAGGGTGCGCCCGAGCGTCAGGGCGCCGCATCCGGGGACGAGCACGAGGCGCGGCGCGGCATCGAGCGGTCGGACCTCCCGTGCGCGCGCCGACGTGCCGCGCCGCACGAACTCGGCGTAGTCGGCGGCGTGCGCGGCCACCGCGTCGACGATGCGGGAGGTGAGCGCATCCGGCACGCTCCCGGTGTCCGTCGTGCCTGCGCCGTCCGTCGGCAGGTCGAGCCAGAGCGGGCGCGGCTTGGTGCGGATCACGTGGTCGGGCGTCACGGTGCCGCGCGCGGTGAGCTCGCGGCCGGCGGGATGTGCGAGCAATGCGCGGATGGCGGGCTCGTCGCGCCACTCCATGACGAAGCGGCCGGAGCCGGCGCGTGCGAGCGCACCGCGGAGCCGCGGCGCGATCCGCCGACGCCACGCCGCGTGGTCGGGCCGGAGCGGGGCGGGGGACACCGCCACCGCGGGACGATGCGCGGTGCGCCACTCCGCCGCGGCGCGCACGCCGTCGATCATCCGCTCGTAGCTCTCGAGCGCGGTCGCGCCCCACGTGAAGATCCCGTGCTGCTCGAGGATGAGCCCGTGCTTGCCGCGCAGGTCGCGGCCGAGCTCGACGACGCGCCTGGCGAGCGCGAAGCCGGGCATCACGTAGGGGATGAAGAGGAACGCGTCGCCCCAGACCTCGTGCGCGATGGCGCGCGCATCGGGCTGGTCCTGGAGCGCGCAGACGGCATCGGCGTGCGTGTGGTCGACGAACTTCCCCGGGAGGAAGGCATGGAGGAGCGCCTCGACCGAGGGGGTCGGGCTCGACGGGTCGAGCATCTGCGAACGCAACCCGGCGACCATCGCGTCGTCATCGAGCGCCTCGAGGGCGCAGAGACGACGCAGCGGTTCGAGGCGGCAGGCCGCGAAGCCCTGGGGTTCGATCGTCGCGAGATCCCAGCCGGAGCCCTTCACGCAGAGCACCTCGACGGGGGAGCCGTCGATCTCGCGCGCGGTCGTCTTCACCGAGGTGTTGCCACCCCCATGCAGCACGAGCGAGGGATCGGCGCCGAGGAGGCGCGAGGTGTAGGTGCGGAGCGCGAGATCCTCGCCCCAGCGGGCGCCGAGCAGGGTGACGGTGCTCTCGGCATCGTCAGGGTGGTACCGTGATCGCATCCGGCGAAGGTATGGCGCCTCGCGCACACCCACCAGTCGGGATTCGTCTGGTCGCGCGGGAGCGGGGTCCGTAGCTTCCCGCGCATGTCCTCCGTCTCCTCGCCGGCTCGTCGCGCGTTCGCGTGCGTCCTCCTCTCCCTCGCGCTCGCCTGCGGCGATGGTGCCGACGCCGGAGCGCCGGCGCCCGGGGTCGCCCACGCGCTCGCCGAGTCGCGCGCGCAGTCCATCCGCGACCTGCGCTATGCGGTGACCCTCACGATCCCCGAGGCCCGCGACTCCGCCGTGCGCGGGGTGGTGGACGCGTCGTTCACGTGGAGCGGCGCCGGCGACGTGGTGCTCGACTTCCGCGCCCCGGCATCG
The DNA here is from genome assembly GCA_044229035.1 of Gemmatimonadaceae bacterium. GTDB lineage: Bacteria > Gemmatimonadota > Gemmatimonadetes > Gemmatimonadales > Gemmatimonadaceae > Pseudogemmatithrix. The sequence goes on from JBGATT010000109.1 coordinate 3,950, forward strand.
CAGGTGGGCGTCGTGCGCGTCGACGGGGACACTGTCACGCCGTCGCTCGTGCCTGATCATGTGGTGATCCCCGCGGCGCGCGTGCCGGCCGGCGCGCACACCATCTCGGTCGCGTTCACGAGCACCGATGCGGCGCTCAACCGCCAGGAGGAGTTCCTCTATGCGCTCTTCGTCCCTGACCGTGCGTCCACCGCGATCCCGGTCTTCGAACAGCCGGACCTGAAGGCGAAGTGGACGATGACGCTCGAGCTGCCCGCCGCCTGGAGCGCGGTGAGCAACGGCCCCCTCCTCTCGCGCGACAGCTCGGCGGCCGGCGCGGGCCGTCACCGGCTCGCCTTCGCCGAGACGGCGCCGATCAGCACCTATCTCGTCACGTTCGCCGCGGGGCGTCTCCAGCAGGAGCAGGCGGTACGCGGGGGACGCACGTTCACGATGTACCATCGCGAGACCGACGCGGCGCGCGTCACGCGGAACCGTGACGCGATCTTCGACCTCCACGCCTCGGCGCTCGCCTGGCTGGAGTCGTACACCGGGATCCCGTACCCCTTCGCGAAGTACGACTTCTTCGCCGTGCCGGCCTTCCAGTTCGGCGGGATGGAGCACCCGGGCGCGGTCTGGTATCGCGCCGACGCCCTCTTCCTCGACGAGGCCCCGGCGCGCACGCAGGAGCTCGGGCGCGCGAGCCTCATCGCGCACGAGACCGCGCACATGTGGTTCGGGGACCTCGTCACCATGCGCTGGTTCGACGACGTGTGGATGAAGGAGGTCTTCGCGAACTTCATGGCGGCGAAGATCGTCGCGCCCGCGTTCCCGGACGTGGATCACGCGCTCCGGTTCTTCCAAGCCCATCATGCGACGGCCTACGGGGTGGACCGGACGCCCGGGGCGAACCCGATCCGGCAGGAGCTCGCCAACCTCTCCGACGCCGGCTCGCTCTACGGGGCGATCATCTACCAGAAGGCCCCGGTGGTGATGCGGCAGCTCGAGGCGCTCGTCGGCGACACCGTCTTCCGGGACGGGCTCCGCACGTATCTCGCGCAGCATCGCTTCGCCAATGCGACCTGGCCGGACCTCGTCGGGGCGCTCGACTCGCTCACGCCGGTGGATGTGCGCGCGTGGAGCCGCGTCTGGGTGGAGGAACCGGGGCGACCGACGGTGCACGCCGAGTGGGTCGGCGGTGCGTTGCAACTGCGCCAGCAGGACGAGTGGTCCACGTTGGCACAGCGGATCGATCCGGCTGGGGTGTCAGCCCCCGCGCGGGCGCTGCGGTGGCCGCAGCGGATCACGACGCTCGTCGCGTGGGGCGACTCGGTGCGCCTCGTGCAGGGAGACCTCGTCGCGGACTCCCTGGTGGTCGCGGTGCCCGATGCGCCTTCCGGCGCGCCGGAGGTCATCCTCGCCGCGGTGGACGGCGAGAGCTACGCGCGCTTCCCGTTGTCGGACGACACGAAGCGGGTCCTCCTCGCGCGCGCCGCGGCGCTCGACGACCTCCTGCCGGCACCACTGCAGCGCGCGGTCGCGTGGCAGTCGCTCCATGAGGAGCTGCTCGATGGCGCGCTGGCTCCCGAGCCGCTGCTCGCCGCGGTGCTCGCGGCGCTCCCCGCGGAGCGCGATGAACTCGTCGCGTCGCAGCTCACGGGCCTCATCCGCTCCCTCTACTGGCGCTACCTCCCCGACACGGCACGTCGTGCGCAGGCGCCCCAGGTGGAACGCGCGCTCTGGGCCGCGCTGGATGCGGCCCCGACGCCGGGACGGAAGGGCGCGCTCTTCAGCGCCATCGTCGGCGTCACGCTCACGGAGGAGGGCGTCGCGCGACTCGAGCGCATCTGGCGCACGCGCCAGGCACCGCGCGGCTTCCCGGTGTCGGAGTCGCAGTACATCGCGATCGCCGAGGGGCTCGCGCTCCGCGGGGTGGCGAATGCGGAGGCCATCCTCGACGAGCAGGAGCGGCGCATCACGAACCCGGACCGGCTCGCGCGTGCGCGCTTCATGCGGCCCGCCCTCTCGGCCAGCGTCGCGCGGCGGGACTCGCTGTTCCGGTCCTTCGCGCAGGTCGAGCGCCGGCGGCGCGAGAGCTGGGTGCTCGACGCGATGGGCGCGATGAACCACCCGCTGCGCGCGCGCGAGTTCCTGCCGAACCTCGACGCGGCCCTCGGCCTCACCGAGGAGATCCAGCGCACGGGCGACATCTTCTTCCCGCTGGGATGGATGTCGGCCACGCTCGGCGGACACGCGTCGCCGGAGGCGTGGGCGATCGTGCGCGAGCACCTGCGCACGCACCCCGCGATGAACGCGCGGGTGCGCGGGAAGATGCTGCAGGCGTCGGACGAACTGTTCCGGGTCAGCCGGCCGGGAACCGCGGGTTCTCGGTCATCCGCTCGAGGAACCCCGGGTGCCGCTGGAGCATCACGTAGCCCGCGATGAGCACCGCGAGGGCGTTCGCCGCGATGAGCGACCACCAGGGCAGCACCTCGCGGATCCCTTCCGAGAGCGCGCCGACCAGGGCGATGGTGCCGGCGAAGCCCGCGACGATGAAGAGCAGGGCGACTTGCGCCTGCATGGGGCGCAACTCGGCCTCGTGCACCAACCGGCAGACGAGCACGCCGATGAGCAGCGAACCCGCGAGGTGGAGTGCGCTGTAGGCGGCGATCCCCGCGGGATCGATCGGCCACGCCCCGCCCGCGGCCGTGAGTTCACCGGGACCGCGCAGGAGGATGATCCCGAGCTGGTTGACCGTGTACAGCGCACCGCGCGCCGCGACGAGGTCGAAGACGAGGTAGAAGGCCGCGACCGCGGCGAAGGCGAGGCTGCCGATGATCAGGCCCTCGCGGATCCATCGGGTGGTGTTCGACATGGCGCGCTCGGGCTCGGGGACAATTGCACACTAGGTGCGGGACCGGGTGAAGTCATCGGAGGAATGCCCGACAATCGTGTACGGAGTTGCGCCGGGGTGCCGTCGCCCACGGGGGAACCGTCGGTTTGCGTGCCCCCGTGAAGGGGCGCAGATTCAGCTCTTCCGGCCCTCGATGCGCCCTGCCGTTCCCCGTCCCCGGAGGGACCATGCTCCGCTCCCGCTCGCCGCTCGCGACACTCGCCGTCGGACTGCTGCTCCTCCCGCTGGGTACGAGCGCCGCACAGGAATCGGGCGCGAAGCCGGCCCAGGGACCGCAGGCCGAGCGACCAGCGGCGGCCGAGCCGGAGGGCCCGCAGGTGCCGTGGCTCACCGGCCCGATGCAGGGGAATCTCGGCGTCCTCGCCCACGTGCAAGTGAAGGATGGCTGCGGCTTCGCCGATGATGACGGCACCCGCCTCTTCCTCACGCGCACGCAGAATCCCACCAGCGGCAGCGAGCAGGGCATGGTCATCTGCGAGGTGATCGGCGCGGCCGGCGACACCTCGCAGTGGTTCGCGGTCTTCGAGTACGACGACGTGGGCTACGTGAAGGATGACGAGAAGGGCTCGCTCGATGCCGATGCGATCCTCAAGTCGCTGCGCGAGGGGAACGAGGCGGGCAACGAGTACCGGCGCGAGAAGGGGTGGGCGGAGCTCGAGCTCGTCGGCTGGGAGCGGACGCCGTACTACGATCCGGCGACGAACAACCTCACCTGGGCGACGCGGGTGCGCGCTTCCGACGGCGGCGAGTCGATCAATCACTCCGTGCGCCTGCTCGGCCGTGGTGGCGTGATGAAGGTCGACCTCGTCGTCGCGCCGGAGTCCTACAGCGGGTCGATGGCGGACTTCGGGGTGTTGGTCGCGTCGCACGAGTTCAACTCGGGACTCAAGTACGCGGAGTGGCGCGACGGCGACCGAGTGGCCGCGTACGGCCTCACGGCGCTGGTGGCGGGCGGCGCGGGCGCGCTCGCGCTCAAGTCGGGGCTGCTCGGCAAGTTCTGGAAGCTGATCGTCGCGGCCGGCGTCGCGATCACCGCGGGCCTGCGCAAGCTCTTCGGCGGCAAGCAGGAGGGGGCGGCGGGTTAAGTGGCGCTCGGACTCGTCGACGGCGGGCTCGTCCTCACGTTCGGGGCACTCGTCGCGGCGGACGGTCTGGCGCGCGTCCCGGCGCGCGGGGTGGTGTTCGGCCGCACATCGTTCGGCGCCTGGCGTGCTGCCCAGCCGGCGACGCGCGCGGGATTTCGGCTGACGGCGCCGCTCGCCCCGTTCACGAGCGGGATCGTCGTGCCGTGGGCGCCGGCGACGATGGTCTCGGCGGCGGAGTTCACCGAGCGACTGTCGCGCACGGACCGCGCGCGACGGGTGCTCGCGGTGCTCGGGGCGACGCAACTCCTCGGCTTCGTGGTGGGGCTCCCGGCCGCCGTCGCGTACTGGAGTGGCGCCGGGTTGATCGCGGCGCTCGTCGCGAACCTCGTGATCTCGATGGCGATCGCCGCCGCCGCGCGCGGCGCCATGCGGAGCCTGGGTCCCTCGGTCGGTGACGGGTGGGGGGCTCGCCTGCTGCGTGCGCTCTCGCCGTTCTCCGCCGCGGCGGCGTCGAATGACGTGCTGCGAGCGGCGGCGATGCGCGTCCCGGCGGTGGCCGCCGCGCGCGTGCTGCTCCCGCCTGGGATGTTCGCGCGCTGGGTGCGGCCCTTCGCGTGGGATCATCTGCGCTCGGCGCCGGATCCGACGCTTGCCGCGTGCGTCGGCGAGGACGAGATCGCCCGATTGATCGCGTCCCCGCCGGAGCGCATCGACGCCACCGCGGACAGTAGCCGAGCGCGGTGCGCGGCCGAGTTCGCGACGGTCGCGGCCGAGTGTCCGGCGTGCGGGGTAGCGGTCAGCGCGTACGACTGACCGTCGGCCGGCGCGGACTTACCGCGCTCGGGGTCTCACCGACGCGTGACCACCAGCGGCGAGTACGCGACCCCATCCGGCGTCTCGCCGACACCGACTTCACCGAGGACCCGGCGCGACGCGACGTCGATGATGGCCACGCGCCCCGTCGCACTCAGCGAGAGCAGGGCGATGCGCGCGTCGGACGTGAGCGTGATGCCCTGCGGTCCGGCGCCGGGGAAGGCGAGGCGACCGAGTTCACGGCGCGACGCGCGCTCCACGAAGCGCAGCGCCTCCCCGCGATAGTCGGGGAGCAGGACGAGCTTCGCGTCCGGGGTGAAGAGCACACGGTACGGCCAGCCGAAGCCGTCGGCGGCCGTGCTGACGGTGCCGGTGCGCGCGTCGACGACGCTGACGACGCCGGTCGCGTTGCTGCCGACCCAGGCTTCGCTGCCGTCAGGTGAGACGTTGATCGCCTCGGGCTGCGCCGGCACGGCGATGTGACGCAGCATGCGACCCGTCGCGAGGTCGAGCTCGGTGACGGTGTTGCTGCCGATGTCACCGGTCCAGGCGCGCACGCCGTCGGCGGCGACGCCGACCATGTGCGAGCCCGCCTGCCCGGTGGGCGCGGCGCGCACGATCATGCCGCTGCGGAGGTCGACGAGGATCACCGCGCGGTTGGTCTCGGAGGTGACGGCCACGATGGTGTCGCCGGGGAGCATCACGAGCCCGTGCGGCCGTTGATACTCGCCGAGCGGGATGGTGCGGCGGACGCGCAGGGCGGCGATGTCGATGACCGTGAGCGAGTTGCCCGGTGCGGGGCCGGTCCCGTAGTCGGTCACGACGGCGGTGCGGCCGTCGCGCGAGGCGACGATCTCGTGCGGGCCGTTCCCGGTGGGGAGCGTGGCGAGCACGGTGCCGCTCGCGGCGTCGACGATCGTCGCGGTGGACGGTGCCTTGTTGGTGACGATCACGGTGCCGGTGAGGCCGGGGGCCTGCGCCTCGAGGGCAGGCGCGGACAGCAGGACGCCGGCGCAGGCGATGCCGACCCACCCGCGCGGGATGAAGGAGCGGAGGTCGGTGTTCATGGCGTGAACGTCGCCTTGGCGCCCTTCACGTGCACGTCGAACCAGGCGATCCAGCGCGCCCACTGGTCGAGGTCGCTCTCGTAGGTCATCACGCTGTGGTCCTCGTACGGATAGAGGTACAGGGCGGCCTCCTTGCCGAGTCCCTGCAGGGCGTTGAACATGCGGATGGAGCTGATCGGGGCGGTGCCGGTGTTCTGGTCCTCGAGGTTGTGATAGAGGAGCAGCGCCCCGCTGATCTTGTCCGCGCGGAAGAACGGCGACATGTCGAGGTACGTGTCCTGCGCCTCGTAGAAGTTGCGGCGCTCGCTCTGGAACCCGAACGGCGTGAGCGAGCGGTTGTACATGCCGTCGCCCGCGATGCCGGCCTTGAAGTAGGGCACGAGCGTCATCGCGTTCACCGTGCTGAACGCGCCGTAGCTGTGGCCGCCGATGCCCATCCGGTCGCGGCGCACGAAGCCCGAGTCGACGACCGCGTCGAGCACGGCGTCGAGGTTCTCCTTCAGGTCGCGCGTGTAGTTGTCGTTCATGCGGCCCGAGTCGCCGAAGATCGGGATGTCGGGTTCGATGAAGACATAGCCGCCGGCCACCCAGAGCTCGGTGGCGGTCGCGGGGCGCGCCGCGGGGACCGCGGGGAACTGGTTGATGTTCGTCGTCCAGCGCGAGCGCTGGTAGGCCTGCTCGGTCGCGTACTCGCGCGGATAGAACCAGATGACGCCGGGCGTGCCGCTCTCCTTCGTCCAGCCGCGCGGGAAGACGAGGTCCACCCAGAGCTTGTACCCATCGCGGGGGCGCGTCACCTGGATCCGCTTGCGCATCCCCTGCGTGACCTCCGGCGCGACGTCCACCGCACGGGTGAGCTGGCGCAGGGCGCCGGTGCGCGTGTCGCGCAACCACGCATCCTCGATGGTGGTCGCCGACTGTCGCGTGACGATCACCTCGCGGTGGTCATCATCGAGGGGCGTGACGACGCGTTCGAAGAGATCGGCCGGGGCGTCGATCACGCGCGTGCGCGTGGCCGTGGCGATCTCGATCCGGTCCACCCACGGGCGTGGTGCGCGGGTCGCCCACTGCGCGCCGTAGGTGCGCTGGCCGCTCACGAACACCTGCTGGCCGTCACCCGACACGATCACGAAGGTCTGCCCGTTCGGTCCGCGCTTGGTCGCGAGCGCGCCGCCGGTCCCCACCGTATCCGCTGCCGCGCCGCCACCTGCTCCGCCGCCGAAGCCGCCACCGCCGAACCCGCCGCCCGCGCCGGGCAAGGTGACCCCGCGTCCGAGCGGATGCTTCCGCGAGCGGTCGGCCACGCGGATCGCCGAGACCATCCCGCTGTCGGTCACGAACATCCACGTCGCGTCGGCGCTGTACACGAGATTGGTGAACTGGGGGCCGCCCTCGTGGATCACCTTCGTGTCGTTCGGTCCGTAGGGAGGCAGCCACTGCATGAAGCGGACGCTCGTCGCCAGTGGGCGTCCCGCGCCGCGCGCGGGGCGCCCTTCGCCGGCCGCCGACGCGCCCGCGGGCGTCGCGTACACCGACTGCAGGTAGACGAGTCCGGGTCCGACGGGATTCCACTGCCTCGCGCAGCGGCGTGCGCTGCAGCGTCGCGACCACGTTGCCCGATGCGTCCCACAGCTCCTGCACGCTGCCGAAGGAGCTCACGGGGACCAGATAGGAGAACGGCTCGGTCATGCGCGTCACGCGGAAGTGCGTCGCATCGCTCGAGGCGTCCACGTCGCGGATCATCGCCGGCGCGCCGATCCTGCGCACGGTGCGCTTGGCGACGTCGATCATCGCGAGCTGGCCGGTGGTGTGCCACTTCACGAGCGCCTGGTCATGCACGTCGTGGAGCAGGCTCCAGTGGACGGGCTGCGGAACGGCGCGCGACTGCGACAGGCGCACCGCGGGACCGTCCTCGACCCCGCCGGGGCCGTGCGTCGGCTCCGGGGCGCGCCCCTCGGGGATGAGCACGACGAGCAACTGCTTGCCGTCCGCGGTGAAGCGGAGGTCGGTCACGAGCGTCGCGAGCAACGGCGTGCGCGTGACCTGCGTGCTGCGGCCCGTGGTCACGTCGGCGACGAACGCGTGGGATGCCGTCTCGAAGTTGGCGATGAAGGCCACCTGCGTGCCCGTTGGCGACCACGTCTCGGCCGAGACGGTCGCCCCCGCCGGCACCTGGATCGTGCGCGTCTCCCCCGAGCGCGGATCGACGAGGACGAGTCCGGTGCGGGTGCTCACCGTGAGCGAGCGCGACCGGTTGGCGCGCGTGTCGAGCGCGAGTCCGCCGAGATAGACGTGCGGCGCACCGTATTTCGCGACGGTCCCGCGATCCTGGCCGGTCGTCCGCAGGAACCAGCGCCGGTCGGGACTCGGCGCGTCGAACGAGATGTCCGTGCGCGGCGCGAGCACGATCCGCTCGATGGCCGCGGGCGGGCGGACGTACGACTCGGTCTTGAGGATCGCCTGCGGGTCCCAGGCGGCGGGCGCGACGGCCTGCTGGGCGTGCGAGGCGATGGGGAGCGCGGCGCAGGCGAGCGTCGCGAGGGCGAGGCGGAACGGCGGCTTCATGGAGGATCCCGTGGAGGTTACTTCTTCTTCGCGGCGGTCTTCTTCGGTGCGGTCTTCTTCGACGCGGCCTTCTTGGTCGCCGCCGTCCCCTTCGACTTCCACGCCCCGGGCCCCGCGGCCGTGAAGTACATGTCGACGTAGCGATCGGTCGGCGCGCGCTTGATCGCCGCCGCGAGGACCTCCAGATCCAGGTCCGCGAGCGACTTGAAGCGCAGGCAGCTCTTTCCCATGTCGAGCTTCCTGCCGCGCCGCGCGTACTCGGCGCGGATCCACTGCTCCCCGTTCACCGGGTCCATGTACGCGAACATCATGTACACGGCCATGTTCTGCTTCTGCGACGCGAGGCCCATGTAGGGCAGCGGCTGCGCCGGGTCGCAGTGGTAGCCGTTCGGGAAGACGCGGTGCGGCACGTAGTAGCCGATCATGCCGTACTGCATCCCCTCCTCGATCTGGTCGTCGACGTTCGCGAGGATCACCTTCCGCACCGCCTCGATCGCCGCGCGACGGTCGGCCGGCAGTTCCTTCAGGTACTGCGCGACCGTCGTGGCCTTGCTCTGCATGCGGCCTCCGGACGTGGGAGAAGGGGTCAGCGACCGCAGCTGGGGTACGACGGGTCCGGGCCGGCGATCGCGGGACGCGTCGGACGGGCCGCGATCGCGCTCATCACGTCGTGGATGAACTGCGCGAGCCGCGCCGAGTGCTCGTACTCGATGTACTGCGGCTCGTCGGTCAGCTGGTGGTAGTCCTGCGCGTATCCCAGCGAGAAGTACGTCACCGGGATGTTCTTGCTCACGTAACTCACCTGGTCGGAGCGGCAGAACCGGTTGAGCGGGTTCGCCGTCACGTCCCAGCTCTTGTCGATCGCCATCGGCATGGGGCTGTTGGCATTGACCGAGTCGATGATGTCGCCGAACTCGCGCGAGAGGCGGCGCGCGCCGAGCATCTGCACCGAGTTGGGGCCGCCGAACTTCACCTGGTCGGCGCGGCCCTTGCCGAGCATGTCCATGTTGTGCGCCGCGACGATCTGGTCGAGCGGGACGGTGGGATGATCGACGAACCACCGGGAGCCGAGCAGGCCCTGCTCCTCGCCCTGGTGCGACACGAAGATGATCGAGCGCGCCGGCTTCTCCGCGGCGAACCGCTCGGCGATCTCGAGGAGCACCACCGTGCCCGAGCCATCGTCATCGGCGCCATTGAAGACCGAGTCCATGCGGGCCGGGCGGATCCGGCGCGCGCGCGCGATGAGCGAGTCGATGCGCCGCTGCTGGTCCGGCGTGGGCTGGCAGGCGGGATCGTTCGCCCCCTGCCGACGCGTGACGGTGTTCACCGCGCGGAGCGAGTCGTGGTCCACCGGCTGGCCGGTGGTGCCGACGTGGTCGTTGTGCGCCCCGACGAGCACGTACTCGCTCGCGAGTCGCGGGTCGGAGCCGGGGAGGACCGCGATGACGTTCCGCGCCGGCGATGCCGACGGGCTCCAGTCGTAGGTGTAGTCGAGGTCGATGGCCGCGCCCGCGGTGCCCACCGCGAGGCCCTCGACGCCGCGCCCGAAGATCCGCTCGGCCACCGCGCGCGAGATCGTCGCGCCGGCCACGCTCGAGCTGGCGCCGGGGATCGTCGCGGGCTTCATGGTCGGGCGCGGCGCGAGCGCGGCCGCGCGCGCCGTCTCGTTCATCGCGTCCAGTCCGATCACGAGCACGCCGGCGGCACCGGCCGCGATGGCGCGGCGGTCCTGTGCCGGGGCCTGGCG
>JBGATT010000110.1:0-11359 GCA_044229035.1 Gemmatimonadaceae bacterium
GGCCATCATGGCCAGCCGCCCCGTTCGCGTATCGCTGGGACCCGGAGCGCTCAACGCGGCAGCGAAGGCTCCAGGCGATAACGCACCACGTACTCCACGTCCGACGAGTCGCGCCGCACCGCGTACACCGCATCCCCCACCGCGTCGTAGAGCGTGACGCGACGCGGCAACGCCACGCGCCCCAGCAGCCGCCCGTCGGCGGAGAAGACGTCGTACACGGTCGGCGTGCGCGTCGTGCGCCGCGGCCGCGCCTCGTCCCCGGCGCGCACCGGCGCGCGCTCCGCCTCGGGGATCGTCTCCGCCGGCGTGCTCAGCTCCACCCACACCCGCCCGTCGCGATCGACCTTAAGGTGATCGTACGCCGGCTTGTTCGCCGGGATGTCCGGCGCGGTCCACGTCCACTTCGGGTCGAGGTTCCGCAGCCCGTACTCCACCATCGCCCGCTCCTCGCTCCGCTCCGTCGCCGACACCGGCACCGGCGCGGTCACGCGCTCCACGCGCACCGGCTTCGCCCCCGCACGCCCCGTGAAGTACAGCACGTACGGATCGCCCGGGCCCGAGACCATGCCGCCGGCGGGTGACACTGCCGCGATGCTCGTCGGCCAGAAGGGGAAGCTGTACGCCGACGCGCTGCGGCCGTCCGCGCTCCGCGCGATGAGCGACGGCGGGTCCTCGCCCCACTTGGGCCACGGCACCGAGTCGAGCACCGTCCCCGCGCGGTCGTACACGATCACGCCGCGCACACCCTTCGTGAAGTCCACCGAGTCACGCTCGAGGATCGCCCAGCTGTACGTGCGCCCCTCGCGATCGGTCCAGAGCATGTTCTGCCCGAAGTGGCTCGTGAACGGCACGCGCCACATCGTCTCGAACGCCCCGGTGTCCGAGTAGACGTTGATCCGCCCGCCCGTCGCGTCCCACACGAGGAAGCGACCGTCGTACATCCGCGTGAGCCCGTTCACCTGCCCGAACTCCCCCGGGCCCCCGCCCTTCCGCCCGATGTTCCGCACGAACGTGCCGCTCGAGTCGAACTGCCGGATCGCGCTCGCCTGGTCGTCGTAGACGTACACGCCGCCGTCCGCGGCAGGCACCATCGTCGGGATCCACCCGAACGTCTCCTCCTCGGTGCCATCCTCCGCCCCGATCTCCATCGACGACACGAGCGTGTGCACCTTCGCCGCGGGGATCTCCCCCGTGATCCGGATCCGCACCGTGTCGCCGGTCGAATCGACCTGCGTGACCCACGGGACATCGCCCGTCGCCGCCTCGCCGCCACCGCAGGCGTACGTCGTACCGATCAGGACGAGGACGAACGCGAACGTGAGCGGGGCGATCGGGCGCATCAGGCCGGGCTCCGGGCGAGGGTGAGGAAGTTCTCGAGCAGCCGCCGTCCTTCGGGCGTGCCGATGGACTCGGGGTGGAACTGTACGCCATGGACCGGATGCACGCGATGCCGCAACGCATGGATCTCGGTCGCATCGTCGGTCGCCACCGCCGTCGCCTCGAGCACCGACGGCAACGAGCCGTGTTCGACCACCAGGGAGTGATACCGCATGACCTCAAGCGGGTTCGACACCCCTTCGAACAGTCCCGTTGCGTCGTGCCGGATGCGGGAGGTCTTGCCGTGCATCACGCCCCGAGGAGCGCGGATCACCCGCCCGCCGTACGCTTCGCCGATGGCCTGGTGGCCGAGGCAGACGCCGAGGATCGGGACGGTGCTGCCGAAGCGCTGGATCACCGGGATGGTGATGCCGGCATCCGCAGGTTCGCCGGGGCCGGGGCCGAGGACGATGGCCTCAGGCCCGAGCGCGGCGATGGCGTCGAGGGTGATCGCGTCATTCCGCACGACGAGCGGGTCTTCGCCCAGTTCCCCGAAGTACTGCACGAGGTTGTAGGTGAAGGAGTCGTAGTTGTCGATGACGAGGAGCATGGCTCAGAATGTAGGACGCGGGCACGGCGTTCACCACAGAGGGCACAGAGGGCACAGAGGGCACAGAGATCGGCGGAGAACTCCAACCGCATTGCACCACAGGGGGCACAGGGAACACAGGGGGTTACGCCCCCCTCAAAGCATCTGAGGCATTCTCCGCCTCAGCCTCCCGGACGCCCCACCCCCCTGTGCCCCCTGTGCCCCCTGTGGTGAATAACAGTTCGCCGTTGGCCCTTGTCAGTCCTCCGCCCTTCTCTGTGCCCTCTGTGCCCTCTGTGGTGGATCCGTTCAGCCTCTCGGATGGAACTGCTTGTGCACCTGCCTGAGGTGCTCCCGATCCACATGCGTATAGATCTGCGTCGTCGAGATGTCCGCATGCCCGAGCATCTCCTGCACGGCTCGCAGGTCCGCGCCGCCCTCCAGCAGATGCGTCGCGAACGAATGCCGGAGCGTGTGCGGGGACACCGGCTTCGTCACCCCCGACATCTCCACGTACTTCCGCAGGATCTTCCACGCCCCCATCCGGCTCAGCGGCTCGCCGCGCGCGTTCAGGAAGAGCCGCCCCTGCCCGTTCCCCTTCTCCAGCCGCGGCCGCAGCTCCCGCACGTACATCGCCAGCGCGCCCGCCGCCTTTCGCCCGATCGGCACCAGCCGCTCCTTCTGGCCCTTGCCGAAGACCCGCACGACGAGATCCTCCAGCAGCACGTCCTTCGACTCGATCCCGATCCACTCGCTCACCCGCAGCCCCGCGGCATACGCGAGCTCCAGCATCGCCCGATCACGGAACGCCAGCGGCTCGTCGAGCGTGATCGCCCCGATGATCCGGTCCACCTCATCGGGGGTCAGCACCTCGGGCAGCACCCGCCACTTCTTCGGCGTCTCCAGCTGCTCGCTCGGATCCTTCGTCACCACGCCCTCGGCCAGCAGGAACCGGTACCAGGTCCGCACCGCGCTGATGCCGCGCCGGATGCTGCTCGGGGCCAGACCGAGGTCCTTCAGGTGATAGACGTACTCGCGCAGGTGCGCCGGCAGCAGTCCCGCCGGCTCGCGCACGCCCTTCACCACCGCCCACGTCGCGAGGCGCGCGAGGTCGCGGCCGTACGCTTCGTTCGTGCGCGCGCTGCTCCCCTGTTCCAGCGAGAGGAACTCGTCGAAGCGCTCCAGCAAAAAGGCGCGGGCGATGTCGATCGGCGCGGGATCACTCACGCGCGGAATCTACTGCGGCGTCTGCGGCGCTTGCGGGTCCTGCGTCTTCGGGTCCTGCGCTTGCGGGTCCTGCGCCTGCCGCTGCTGGACCTGCGCGCGCCGCCGCTTCCAGAGCCTCCAGCCGAAGTAGCCGAGCACGATCGCCGCCGCCACCGCCCCGAGCCCCACGTCGCGCGCGAGGACCTCCATCTGGTGCCGCACCGTCGCCCAGTCCTCGCCCACGCGGAACGCGATCCATGAGATCGCCCCGTACCAGATCCCCGACGCGACGCTGAAGATCAGCGTCACCTCCCACAGCGGGATCCGCAGCGCCCCTGCCGCCGCCGGCACGATCGCGCGGATGCCGGGCAGGAAGCGGCTCACGAACAGCGCCACCCACCCGTACTGCCGGTAAGCATCCTCCACACGATGCTCGGCGGCCTCGATCTTCTCCTCGCCGCCCGCGAACTTGAACTTGCCGATCCGCTTGGCCACCCACTCCGCGCCGAACTTCCGGCCGATCGACCACATGATGAGCGCGCCGAGCACGCTCCCGGCGGTCACCGCGAGGATCGTCGGGGCGAGCTGGCCCCCCGAGCGCGCGGCGTAGAACGCCAGCAGCGCCGCCGCGAGGTCGCCCGGCATGATCGGCACCACGCCCTCGATGAGCGAGGCGAGGAAGATCAGCGCGTAGAGCGATCCCGTCGACGCGTCCGACAGCCAGCCGAGGAGCGACTCCACCTCACCCCTGCCAGGCGCGATGGAGCGTCGCGACCGCGATGCAGGCGAGTCCTTCGCCGTGCCCGATCCACCCCATCCCCTCGTTCGTCTTCCCCTTCACCATCACTGCGTCGGGCGGCACGCCGAGCGCCGCCGCCAGCCGCTCGCGGATCGCCGGACGGTGCGGCCCGATCTTCGGCGTCTCGGCGATCACCGTGATGTCCGCCTGCGCCGGCGCCCATCCGGCCGCCTTGAGCCGCGCGACCGCGAGCACGAGCATCTCGATGCTGTCGCGCCCCGCGTTCTCCGCCTTGGTGTCGGGGAACATCTCGCCGATGTCCCCCAGCCCCGCGCCGCCCAGCAGCGCGTCGGTGAGCGCGTGGCAGACGGCATCGGCGTCGCTGTGCCCGGTGCACCGCACCGCGGCCGGGATCAGCACGCCGCCGAGGATCACCCCATGCCCTTCGGCGAAGCGGTGCGAGTCGTAGCCGATGCCGACGCGGAGGTCGAGGGTCACGCGCGCCTCACGCCGCGGCCGACGAGGCCGGGGCGATGATGCTGTAGTCCTGGCGGCGGCGCATGGGAGTGAAACCGGCTTCGCGGATCAACTGTTCCATCTCCTCGATCGACGTCCGGTGCGTCGTGTTCGCCGCCGACACCACGTTCTCCTCGAGCATCAGCGAGCCGAAGTCGTTGCACCCGTAGTGCAGCGCCGTCTGGCCCACCTTCATCCCCATCGTCACCCAGCTCGCCTGGATGTTCGGGATGCTGTCGAGCACCGTCCGCGCGAAGGCCGTCGTGCGGAGGTACTCCACCGCGTCGGTCTTCTGCATGTGGCTCATCTCCGGCGTGTTCTCCGGCTGGAGCGGCCAGCAGATGAACGCCGTGAACCCCTTCGTGCGGTCCTGCACCGCCTTCAGCCGCAGCAGGTGCTCCACCCGCTCCGCCATCGTCTCGCCGATCCCGTACATCATGGTGCACGAGGTCTTGAGCCCCTCGTTGTGCGCCATCTCCATGATCTCCAGCCACCGGTCCGCGCCCGCCTTCTTCTTGGCCACGATGTCGCGCACCCGCTGCACGAGGATCTCGCCGCCGCCGCCCGGGATCGAGTCGAGCCCCGCCTTCACGAGCTCCTGGATCACCGTCCGCGCGTCCATCCGGTACAGCGTCGCCCAGAAGTCCACCTCCGACGGCGAGAAGCCGTGGATGTGGATCGGGTGATGCCGCTTGATGTACTTGAGCAGCTCGAGGTACCACTCGAACGGGATGTACGGGTTGTGCCCGCCCTGGATGAGGATCTGCACACCGCCCAGCGCCTTCACCTCGTCGATCTTCTGCCCGATCTGCTCGTAGCTCAGCGTCCACCCTTCGCCGTCCTTCGGGCGGCGGTAGAACGCGCAGAAGCCGCAGTCGGCCACGCAGACGTTCGTGTAGTTGATGTTGCGGTCGACGATGTACGTGACCACCGGCTCCGGGTGGAGCTTGCGGCGGATGGTGTCGGCGGCGGCGCCCAGCTCCAGCAAGGGGGCCTTGGTGTAGTACTCGAGGAGATCCGACTCGTAAGACATGACGAGGAAGGCTGAAGGCTGAAAGCTGAAAGCTGAAAGCTGAAAGCTTGACGTTCGCTACTGGGCGCGCAGGCTGTGCGGGGCGGGAAGGAACGCCAACTTGCCCCTCGGGACCCGACCCGCCAACTCGAGCCGGCGGAAGAACTCCGTCAGCCCCTCCAGCTCGGCGAGGCCGAGCCGCCAGTCGAGTCCGTCGAAATAGTGTCGGCATTCCGTCACCGGCACCCCCGTCGCGCGCGAGGCCTGCGCCGAGAGTTCCGGCAGGTGCTGCAGCCCCCAGTCCCGCGAGGCGATGAGCTTCGCATGCAGGCGCAGCGCCTCGTCCACCGGCGTCGTCCGCTGCGCCACCCAGACCGCGAAGACGAACGGCAGGCCCGTCCAGGCCTTCCACTCCGCGCCCAGGTCGTACACGTGCTGGTAGAACCCGCCATGCGCCTGCGCGAGCGGGTGCTCCGCGCTCTGCAGCATGAGCGCCGCGTCGCCGATCACCAGCCGCGCCGCGACCTCCGACGGGTCGTCCTTCCCGATCGAGTCCGCCTCGGCGTCCCCCGGCACGAACTCCGGTTGCGCATGCCAGACATGCTCGAAGAGCAGCTCCAGCAGGTGCACCGACGTCATCGACGAGCGGCTCACGAGGACCCGCTTCCCCCCCAGCTGCTCGGCCGGCAGGTGCGAGAAGAGCATCACGCTCCGCACCGGCCCGTCGCAGCTGATCGCGAGGTCGGGGAGCAGCAGGTACCGCGCACTGTCCCGCGCATACTCCACCGCCGACACCACCGAAACGTCGAGCGCCCCGTCGGCCATCATGCGATTGAGCGCGGTGGGCACCCCGTCCACCAGCTCCGCATCGATCGGCACGATCCCCCGGTCCACCGCCCCGTACACGGGGAAGCAGTTGATGTAGGGGATCCGGCCGAGGCGCATGGCTAGGCGACGAGGGAGGAAGCGATGGAGGAGGTTTCTTTCATCCTTCCTCCTTCCTCCTTCATCCCGTCCCCGTCAAAGCGCCGGATCTCGCGGTAGAATGAGTCCCTCTCGACGGGGACCTTACCGGCGCCGCGAATGAGCCTCAACAGGTCATCGAGCGTCATCGCCTGCGGCGTATGCGCCCCCACCGCATGGTAGATCTTCTCCCGCACCACCGTCCCTTCGAGGTCGTTCGCCCCGTAGTGCAGCGCGATCTGCGAGATCGCCGGCGTCACCATGATCCAGTGGCTCTTGACGTGCGCCACGTTGTCGAGGAACAGCCGTCCCACCGCGATGTTCTTCAGGTCGTCCACGCCCGACGTCGCGATCCCCTGCCGCCCGAGCTTCTTCCCCAGCTCGTTGTCGTCCGGGTGGTAGGCGAGCGGGATGTAGGCGAGGAAGCCCCCCGTCTCGTCCTGCAGGTCGCGCAGCATCTGCAGGTGCTCCATCCGGTCGGCGAACGACTCCACATGCCCGTAGAGCATCGTGGTGTTGGTCCGGATGCCGAGCCCGTGCGCCGTGCGGTGCACGCCCACGTAGTCGCCGGCGCCGAGCTTCTTGCGCGCGATCTCCTCGCGCACCGCCGCGCTGAACGTCTCCGCGCCGCCGCCGGGCATCGTGTCGAGCCCCGCCTCGCGCAGCGCCGTCAGCACCTCCGCCCAGCTCAGCTTCTCGATCCGCGCGATGTGCGCGATCTCCACCGCCGTGAGCGCCTTGATGTGGATGTTCGGCAGCTCGGACTTCAGCGCGCGGAACATCGTCGTGTAGTACTCCAGCCCCGCCTGCATGTCGAGGCCGCCCACGATGTGGAACTCGCGCGTCATCCCGTTGTTGCCCGACTTCGCCTCGGCCAGCACCTGGTCGAGCGTGTAGCGGTACGCCCCCGCTTCCTTGGGCAGCCGCGCGTACCCGCAGAACACGCAGGTCGTGCGCAGCGTGCAGATGTTCGTCGGGTTGATGTGCTGGTTGGACGCGAAGGTGACCACGTCCCCGTGCTTCGCGCGGTTCACCGCGTCGGCCAGGAGGCCGACGCCCGTGAGGTCCGGCGAGGCGAAGAGGGTGACACCGTCGGCCTGCGTGAGGCGGGTGCCCGCGGCCACCTGCTCCGCGATACGGCGCACCGCGGGGTCGGCGATGCGCTCGAAGGGGATCGTCAGCGCGGTCGCCATGATCCCGTCAGTCCGTCAGCCGTCGCAGCGCGATCGAGACGTTGTGCCCGCCGAACCCGGACGAGTTGGAGAGCACCGCATGCACGTCCCGCTTCACCGGCACGTTCGCCGTGCAGTCCAGGTCGCACTCGGGGTCGGGCGTCGTGAGGTTGATCGTCGGCGGGATGATGCCGTGCCGGATGGCCATCGCCGAGAAGATCGCCTCCACCGCGCCGGCCGCGCCGAGCATGTGCCCGGTGGACGACTTGGTGGAGCTCACGTTGAGGCCCGTCGCGTGCGGCCCGAAGACCTTCTTGATCGCGCGGATCTCGTTCGGGTCGTTCAGCGGCGTCGAGGTCCCGTGCGCGTTCACGTACTGCACGTCCGCCGGCGTGAGGCCGCCGTCCTGGAGGGCGCGGCGCATCGCCCGCTGCAGCCCCTCATGGTCCTCCGGCTGGCCCGTGAGGTGGTACGCGTCGCCGGTCGCGCCGTAGCCCACGATCTCGCAGTAAATCTTGGCGCCGCGAGCCTTCGCGTGCTCGTACTCCTCGAGGATCACGCTCGCCGCCCCCTCGCCCAGCACGAACCCGTCGCGCGTCTGGTCGAACGGCCGCGACGCCGTCTCCGGCGACTCGTTCCGCGTCGACAGCGCCTGCATGTTCGCGAAGCCGCCGATCGACACCGGCGACACCGCCGCCTCCGACCCGCCGGCGATGATCACGTCCGCGTCGCCGTACTGGATCATCCGGAACGCGTCCCCGATCGCATGCGCCGACGTCGCGCACGCCGACTGCGTCGCGTAGTTCGGCCCCTTCGCGCCGAACTTCATCGACACCACCCCCGCCGCGATGTCGCCGATGAACATCGGGATGAAGAACGGCGAGATCCGGTTCGGACCGTCCCGCTCGCAGATCCGGCACTGCTCCTCGAACGTCGCGATCCCGCCGATGCCCGAGCCGATGATCACGCCCGTGCGCTCCGGGTCGTATCCCGTCTTGTCGCCGAACCCGGCGTCCCGCATCGCCTGCACCGACGCCGCCATCGCGTACTGGGTGTACAGGTCGCTGCGCTTCGCCTCCTTCTTCTCCATGTACTGCGTCACGTCGAAGCCCTTCACCTCATGGGCGAAGCGCACCTTGAACGCCGTGGCGTCGAATCGCGTGATCGGCCCGCCGCCCGACTTCCCGTCGAGCAGTGCCTGCCACGTGGAGGCCACGTCGTTGCCCACCGACGTGACGCATCCGGCCCCCGTGATGACCACCCGGCGCTTCAAGGACCCCATCTCAGCTTCCGATCTTCGAGTTCAGGTACGTGATCGCGTCGCCGACCGTGCGGAGCTTCTCCGCATCCTCGTCGGGGATGTCGATGTTGAACTCCTTCTCGAACTCCATGACCAGCTCGACGATGTCGAGCGAGTCGGCGCCCAGGTCCTCGATGAAGCTCGCGCCATCGGTCAGCTTCTCACGCTCGACGCCGAGCTCCTTCTCGATGATGTCCTTGACCTTCGCGGTATGGTCGGCCATGCGAAAAGACTCCGTAGGGGTGGGACTGCGGAACGACGCCTAAATATAAGCGGTGGAACGCTCAAGGCCACTTCGCGGCACCCCCGGAACGGGGCCCGCCGGGCCCCCGCTTCACATCACCATGCCGCCGTCGCAGGCGATCACCTGACCGGTGATGTACGCCGCCCGGTCCGAGGCCAGGAACGCCACCAACCCGGCGATGTCCTCGGGAGTTCCGAACCGCTCCAGCGGGATCTGCGCCGAGAGCGCCTTCACCGCCTCCTCCGTCATCGCGTCGGTCATGTCCGTCTTGATGAACCCCGGCGCCACCACGTTGCAGAGGATGTTCCGGCTCGACAGCTCCTTCGCCACCGACTTGCTCAGCCCGATCAGCCCGGCCTTCGAGGCGGCGTAGTTCGCCTGCCCCTTGTTCCCGATCAGCCCCACCACCGACGCGATGTTGATGATCCGGCCCCAGCGCCGCTTCATCATCCCGCGCTGGACCGCCCGGATCGCCACGAACGCCGACCGCAGGTTCGTGTCCAGCACCGCGTCCCAGTCCTCGTCCTTCATCCGCAGCATCAGGTTGTCCTTCGTGATGCCCGCGTTGTTCACGAGGATGTCGCACGAGCCGAACGCGTCCTCCACCGTCTGGACGAGCATCGTGACATCCGCCGGCACGCTGATGTCGCACGCGAAGCCGCGCGCCTCGCCGAGCGACTCGGCCACCTGCTCCGCCTTGGCGAGGTCACGCCCGACCACCGCGACCTTCGCGCCGCAGCCGACCAGCTCCGCCGCGATGGCGCGGCCGATGCCGCGGGTGGAGCCGGTGACGAGGGCGACCTTGCCGGTGAGGTCGATCTTCATGGGGAGGGAGGCTGAAGGATGAAGGGGGAAAGTGGACGGGCGATGCGGGGGTGGGGCTCTTTCATCCTTCAACCTTCAGCCTTCATCCCCATGATCGCTTCCACTTCGGCCACGGTGCCACAGGTCATCGTCTTGCAGTCCGGCGCCAGTCGCTTGACCAGCCCGCTCAGGACCGCGCCCGGGCCCATCTCGACGAACGTCGTGCCGGGAAAGCGGGCGGCCACGTTGCGCACCACTTCCACCCATCGCACCGGCGACGTCAGCTGCTTGAGCAGCAGGTCGCGCGCGGTCGCGGCGTCGCCCACGGCCTCGGCGGTCACGTTGCTCCAGACGGGCATGTTCGGGTCGCGCCACTGCGCCGCCAGCAGCGCCTCGCCGAGGCCGGCCTGCGCCGGCTGCATCAGGGGGCTGTGGAAGGCGCCGCTCACCGGGAGGCGCATCGCGCGCTTGGCGCCGGCCGCCTTCGCCAGCTCCATCGCCGCCTCCACCGCCGCGACCTCGCCCGAGATCACGATCTGCTCGGTGTTGTTGTAGTTCGCCGGCACGCAGACGCCCTTCGCGCTCGCCTCGCCGCAGATCTCCTCGATCGGCCGCTGCAGCTCGCCGAGGATCGCCGCCATCGCGCCGGGGACCTGCACCCCCGTCTCGTACATCAGCTCCCCGCGCCGCCGCACCAGCCGCAGCGCATCCTCGAGCGGGAGCGCGCCGGCGGCATGGTACGCCGAGAACTCACCGAGCGAGTGCCCCGCCGCCCCCTGCACCTTCGCCGAGAGCTGGTCCTTCACCACCGCCCACACCGCCGCGCCATGCGCCAGGAGCGCCGGCTGCGCGTTGTGCGTGAGCGTCAGCTCCTCGGCCGGCCCCTCGAAGCAGAGCGTGCTGAGCGGGGCGCCGAGCGCCTCATCCGCCCGCGCGAAGACGTCAGCGGCGGCGGGGAATGCGGCGGCGAGGTCCTTCGCCATACCCGGCTTCTGCGAGCCTTGGCCCGGAAAGAGCAAGAACATGACGGCGCTGTGAGTTGTGAGTGGTGAGCTATGAGTGACTGCTACGGAATGCGGGGCCGGAGAGCGGCAGGAACTTACAGCTCATGGCTCACAGCTCACATCGCCGTGGCAGTGAAGCCCCTAGAACCGCACCACCATCGATCCCCAGGTGAACCCCGCCCCGAACGCCACGAACATCACCGTCGACCCGTCCTTGATCAGCCCCTTCTCCTGCGCCTCGCTCAGCGCGATCGGGATCGAGGCCGCCGACGTGTTGCCGAACCGGTCCACGTTCACGTAGACCTTGTCCATCGAGATCCCGGCGTGCTTCGCCGTCGCCTCGATGATGCGGATGTTCGCCTGGTGCGGGATCATCAGGTCGATGCCGCCCGCCGAGAGCTTCGCGCCGTCGAGCGCGCGGTCGGAGGCGTCGGCCATGGAGCGGACGGCGTTCTTGAACACCTCGCGCCCCGCCATCTGGATCCAGTGCGAC
>JBGATT010000111.1:0-12600 GCA_044229035.1 Gemmatimonadaceae bacterium
GTGGGGGGCGTTCCGCGGACGGATCCTCGACCTGGTGCCGGCGGCGCGCACGCTGCTCATCGACTCGCTCGACGAGGGGATCCTCATCGTCGACCAGGCGGGACGGATCCTCGACGTCAACGCGCAGTTCGCGCGCGTGGCGGGCGTCCCCGCGGGGCGTCTCGTGGGCTCCTCGCTCCATGGCGCGCTCGGCGGCGCACTCGACGGGGTGACCGCTCGGGCACCGCGCGCGGGCCTCGCGGTCGGCGGTCGGGTCTACGACGCGCGCGCGCTCGACGTCGGCGACCGCGCCGCGCGGGCGACGGCGAGGATCATCGTGCTGCACGACGTGACCGAACGGCAGCGCTGGCAGGACGAACAGGCGCGCCTGATCGGCGAGCTGCGCGACGCCCTCGGGCAGGTGCGGACGCTCACCGGACTCCTGCCGATCTGCTCGGGCTGCAAGCGCATCCGCGATGACGACGGCGCGTGGCAGCAGCTCGAGGTGTTCATCCGCGAGCGCACGGATGCGGAGTTCTCGCACGGGATGTGCCCCTCGTGCGTCTCGGAGTGGTATCCCGAGGACGCCGCGGCGACGTTGCTCCCGAAGTGAGCGGCGGATCGCCGGTCGCGCGACCGGCGATCAGCGCACCACCCAGCGCCCCATCCACGCGACCCACCGTTCCATCCGGTCGATCGCGAAGCTCGGCCGCCGGATGCCGTGGTGCTGGCCCGGATAGACCACGAGCTGCGTCGGGACCTCCCGCGTGCGGAGCGCGAGGTACATCTGCTCGGAGCCGGCGATCGGCACGTTGAAGTCGTCGGCGCCGCCCATGAACAGCGTTGGGGTGGAGATGCGCTCGGCGCGCCAGAAGGCGTACGAGAGCTTCTGCCAGAGCGCCGGGTCCTTCCACGGCGCTCCCAGCTCGGCGAGGTACTGCGCGGCGTACTGGTCCGAGCCGAACATCGACGTGAAGAGCGAACTCCCCGCCCCGCTCACGGCGGCCTTGAAGCGCGGGGTGGTCGCGATGAGGCAGTCCGTGAGGATGCCGCCGTAGCTCCATCCGCCGACGGCCAGGCGCGCGGAGTCGGCGATGCCGGAGCGCACGGCCTGGTCGACCGCGCCGAGCAGGTCCTCGACCTCCTTGCCGCACCAATCGGCGTAGATCGCGCGCTGATGCGCCTCGCCGCGTCCGCTCGAGCCGCGGTAGTTCATCTGCAACACGTTCCATCCGGCCGCGGCGAGGACCTCGCGCTCGAGCCAGAACGAATGGTCGTCCTGCGCCACCGGGCCGCCGTGGATCCAGAGCGCCGTGCGATGCGGGCGGCCCGGCTGGGCGTCCGCGGCGCGCGTGAGGAGGCCGCGCACGATCGTGCCGTCGCGGCTGCGTGATTCGAACTCCTCCACGCCGGCGAGCTTCACCGTCGCGCGCCAGGCGAGCTTCACCGTCGCGCGCCAGGCGTCGTTCTCGTGCGTGAGAGGCCGCGGGCCGCTCGCGTCGAGCGCGTGCACCTCACCGGGCGTGGTCGCATCGCCGAGGACGATGGCGACGCGCCCCTTCGCCTGGTGGACCGCCTCGACCAACTGCCGGCCGTCCACGACGCGCGTGACGGCGCCGCTCGCGAGGTCGAGCCGGATGAGCACGCCGCGCCGATCGTCGTCGATGAGGGTGAGCAGCGCCCGGCCATCGTCGGTCCAGACCGGGTCGGTCTGCCGACGGTCGAGCGCAGGCGCGAGCACGCGCACCGCGCCACCGTCGGCGGGGATCACGGCGACGCGCATCGTGCCGTACATCGGCACCGGGACGAAGGTGCCCTGCAGGAACGCGATCGTCCGGCCATCGGGGCTCCACGCGGCGGCCCGCTCGACTGTGGTGCCGCTCGTGAGACGCCGCGGCTCGGCGCCGGCCCGCGCATCGATCACGTAGAGGTCGCTCTCGTCGGTGCGATCCTCGTCGGTGTGCCGCGCGCTCGTGAAGACGAGCCGCGACCCGTCGGGCGACCAGGCGGGCTCGCGATCATCGGCGTCACCGCTGGTGAGGCGCGTGACCGCCTTCGTCGCGACCTCCACGAGGTGCAGGTGCGTGCGGCGGCGGTCGAGCCACCCGTCGCCATCGCGCTTGATGAGGAGGCGATCGATCACGATGGGGTGCGGCCGCGTCGTGTCGGCGCGCGCCGTGGAGTCGGCGTCGCGCGAGACGATGACGAGGCGCGCGCCGTCCGGCGACCAGGCGTAGTCGTCCACGCCCTCGGCGATCGTCGTGAGCTGCTGCACCTCGCCCCCCGCGCGATCGAGGAGCCAGAGCTGCGACTGTTCGTCGTCCCCGCGGGCGGAGACGAACGCGAGGTACTTCCCGTCCGGGCTCCAGCGCGGCTGCGACTCGCTCGCCTTGGTGGACGTGAGGCGCACGCTGCGCGTGCCGTCCCACCGCACCATGTGGAGGTCGGTGTCGCGCGCGTCGCGCGCGGAGTCGGCGCGGCTCACGGTGTAGGCCACCCACTCGCCGTCGGGCGAGACCTGCGGATCGCCGACGTCGCGCAGGCGGTAGAGGTCGCGGGCGGTGACGGGGCGCGGCCCCTGCGCGTGGAGGGCGACGGGCACCAGCGGAGCGACGGCGATCGCGAGGAGGAGCAGGCGGCGGATTGGCATCAGGAGAACTTGGCGCGCGCCGCCCGCGGCGCCAAGGCACGACGTCCGCCTTTCCCTCCCGCACCGTCCGTAGTTCCCGTATGGCGGAGCGCGACCGGCACCGTAACGTGGGGGCACCACCCTCGGGAGGCTCTTCATGCGTCCGTTCCCCCGCGTTGCGCTCTCCCTGCTCTGCCTCGCCGCGCTCGTCGCGCCGGCCGCGGCCCAGGAGCAGATGATCGGGTTCGAGAAGATCCAGCAGCTGCTCGCCGGCGGCCAGGCCCGCCTCGCCGCGCGGGAACTGCAGCTCGCGTCGGTCGCCTTCCGCTCCGAGATCGGGCGGTGCCGGGACGAGGAGATCGGCGCCAGGCTCGTCGAACTCGAACCCCGCTTCAGCTCGCTCGCCGAGCGCGTGCAGGCCGGGGCGATCACCACGGCCGCGCTCGAGCAGGAGTTCGTGGCCATGGACCGTCTGCTCGCCGAGAATCACCTCAAGCTCGCGGTGACCGGCTGGGGCCTTCGGCGCTTCGGCCGGCTGGAGGCCGTCGCGAACGATCTGCGGCTCGCGGCCCTGTACCTGGATCGTTCGGCGAAGTGGACCGCCCAGCCGCTGCCCCCCGACCTGCGGCAGGCGGTTGACGGCGCCCTCGCCGCCGCCGAGCAGTTGGCGAAGAGCCCGGCGAATCCGCCGGGAGCGACCGGCGCCGCGATCGAGGCCTTCGACAAGGCGATGAAGCTCCCGCGCTGAAGGCGGGAGGGGGGGAACCTTTCGGGACCCGTGCGGTTGGCGAAAGGGGGGCGATGGCACCATGTTCACAGCACACCTTCGCCCTCCTGACCGCCCGTGTCCGCCCGCGCCCTCCGCCTCCACGAACGACTGCAACGGATCGTCCCCGGCTCCCCGGCGGACATCCCGACCCGCGACGCGGAACGCACGCAGCTCATCGATGCGTACTGGGATGACGTCGAGGAGCGCGTCCTCTACGTGATGGTGCTGCTGAGCGCCGGCCGGAACAACGAGGCGATGACGCTGTGCGCGGCCTACCTCGAGGGCGTGGCCCATGAGCTGGTCGCGATGCATCCGTCGACCGGCGAGGCCTTCGAGGACGAGGCCGAGCAGCTCTCGAGCGATCCCTACCTCACGCTCGTGCATCCGCTGCAGCTCGTGCGCGTGGTCGCCGTCACCGAAGGCCTCTCGCCGACGGCGCGGCTCGATATCGCGCAGACCTTCCCCGGTCCCGAGCACACGTTGCTGCACAAGGAGCAGGCGCTCGAGATCGTGCGTGCGCTGGTGGAGCCCGCCGAGGCGGCGCTGCTCGAGCGCGTGATCTGGAAGTGCACCATCGCGTACGTGATCTACGACTTCATCCGGTCGCAGTCGTTCAAGCGTCGCGAGGGCACGCGCACCATCGGCCTCGGCACCGCCTTCCACGAGGGCCATCCGGTGCACGAGCTGAGCGTGCCCGAGCTCGTGAGCCTGCTGCGGGGCATGGTCGCCGAGGCGCGGGACCGCGCGCACGCCAGCGGGACGCTGCCGCAGCACGACTGAGCCGTTCGCTCCTCCCCCACATCGGAGTGCGCATGACCCGTTCCGTCACCGGTGCCGCGGTCGCGGCGCTCGCGGCCTGTTCCATGCTCTCCACCGCGCCTGCCGGCGCGCAGGCGCCGCGCCCCACGACGCTCGCCGGCCGTTCGACGGTCTATGCGCCGAGCGGCATGGTCGCGACGAGCCAGCCTCTCGCATCGGCGGCGGGGCTCCAGGTGCTGCGCGAGGGTGGCAACGCGATCGACGCGGCCGTCGCCGCGGCAGCCGTGCTGACGGTGACCGAGCCGCACATGACGGGCATCGGCGGCGACATGTTCGCGATCGTGTGGCTCGCGAAGGAGCAGCGGCTGGTGGCGCTCAACGCGAGCGGCCGCGCCGGCGCGAAGATGACGCGCGAGACGCTGCTCGCGCGCGGGTTCCGCCCGGGGTCGCAGCAGGGCGCGATGTCGGTCACGGTGCCGGGGGCGCTGGCGGGATGGGAGATGCTGCTCCGCACGCACGGGACGCGCGCGCTGCGCCAGGTGCTCGCCCCGGCGATCGGGTACGCGCGCGACGGGTTCCCGGTGACGCCGATCATCGCCGCGCAGTGGGCGGCCGAGACGGCCTTCCTCCAGCGCGACTCGGCGGCCGCGGCGACGTTCCTCCCCGGCGGGCACGCACCCAAGGCGGGCGAGTGGTTCCGCAATCCCGACTACGCCCGCACGCTGCAGACGATCGCCGACAGCGGCATCGGCGTCTTCTATGGTGGCGCGCTCGGCCGGCGCATCGTCCAGCGCCTCGACGCGCTCGGCGGCTTCCTCACGCTCGACGACCTGGCGCGGAACGCGCCGAACTGGGTGACGCCCACGTCGGCGGACTACCGTGGCTATCGCGTCTGGGAGCTGCCGCCGAACAACCAGGGGATCGCCGCGCTCGAGATGCTGCGCATCCTCGAGCCGTACGACCTCAAGGCGATGGGACACAACTCGCCGGCGTACCTGCATCACCTGATCGAGGCGAAGAAGCTCGCGTACGCCGACCTCGACCGGTTCGTCGGCGATGCGGACCATCTCGACATGCCGGCGTCGCGGATGCTGAGCGACGAGTTCATCGCGGAGCGGCGGAGCCACCTCGACCCGGCCCGCGCGCAGTCGCGCGTCGATCCGGGCCCGTTGCGCACGCAGAGCGAGACGATCTACCTGACGGTGGCCGACGCCGAGGGGAACATGGTGTCGTTCATCAACTCGATCTACGACTACTTCGGGTCGGGCGTGGTCGTGCCGGGGACCGGCTTCGCGCTGCACAATCGCGGCGCGGGATTCACCCTGACGCCGGACCGGCCGAACACCGTCGCGCCGGGGAAGCGGCCGTTCCACACGCTCATCCCGGCCTTCGTGACGCAGGTGGTCGACGGACGCGAACAGGCGTACATGAGCTTCGGGCTGATGGGCGGCGGCGTGCAGGCGCAGGGGCACGTGCAGTTCCTGCTGAACCATCTCGTGTTCGGGATGGACGTGCAGCAGTCGATCGACGCGGCGCGGTTCCGGCACTATGACGGGATGCGGGTCGCGCTCGAGGCGCCGATCGGCGACGCGGTGCGCGCGGCGCTCACGGCGATGGGGCACGTGATGATCGACGCGCCTCCGGTGGCGTTCGGCGGGGCGCAGGCGATCATCCGGCTGCCGCGCGGCTATGCCGCGGGGAGCGATCCGCGGAAGGACGGGATGGCGGTCGGGTACTGAGCGTCAGCGACGCGCGCGCGCCACGACCCAGCGCAGCGCGCGGCGCACCGTGAGGTGGAGCACGAGCGAGACCAGCGCGAGGACCGACGCGATGATGACCGGGAGCACCGGACCGAACGCGTAGGTGAGCCCGAGCACGAAGCCGAGGACGTACTCGGCGCGGTAGATCGGAAGCAGCAGTCCCAGCAGCGGGATCGCCTGGAACAGGACGCTCGACACCTCCTCGCGTCCGAGCAGGAACGCCCCGGCGAGCGCGACGGCGTAGAGCGCGGCGCCGGCGGATGTGATTCCCGCAGAACGGAGGATGTCATCGGCGGCTCCTGCGGAACGCGCGGCGGCGAGCCGCAGCTGCACGCGACCGGTGAGGAACCAGACGAGCGCCGGGACGGTGACCGCCCCCCACCAGTTGGAGAAGGAGGGCAGATCGGCTCGCGCGAGGAGGTGATGCCGTGGGACGCCGTCGTGGAAGTACTGCCACGCGAGGAGCGCCCAGTACGAGAGCGTGACGACCCCCGTGAGGGCGAGGCGGATGCGAGGGAATGCGTCGGCGGTCAACGGGGCTCTTGGTGTCGGAGGGATGCTGTCCGTACGCGGGCGGCCGGGGATCGTTTCCCCGC
This sequence comes from Gemmatimonadaceae bacterium, assembly GCA_044229035.1. Classification (GTDB taxonomy): domain Bacteria; phylum Gemmatimonadota; class Gemmatimonadetes; order Gemmatimonadales; family Gemmatimonadaceae; genus Pseudogemmatithrix. The sequence continues at coordinate 6,493 of JBGATT010000111.1, forward strand.
AAGGAGTTCGGCAGGGATGCGTAGCGCGCGAACCCTTGGCATCTTCTCCACTGACAGGCACCCCGAACCCGGATCGCCCCATGACCAGCACCGTCCTCGACTTCCTGCGCGCCGACGACCTGGCCTCCGGAGGCGCACGATGAGCCATCGTACCGCGACCTGCCTGCTGCTCGCGTTCGCGATGAGCGCACAGGCCTGCTACCGAAGCGCGCCGCTCGGTCCGGAGGGACCCGTGCCGCAGCGCCGGGTGCGCGTGAGTTCCGCGACGCCGTTCGCGCTGCGGACCACCGACCTGAAGGCCGGCGAGGAGCCGTGCCTGGTGGAGCGCGTGGATGCATCGGTCCGCCGCGTCGCCGGGGACACCATCCACTTCGCCACGGTGTTCGGCTACGATCGCGCGCCGGGCGTCGGAGGATGCCGGCGCCCGGGTGACGTGTTCGTGGTCCTCTCCGAGGTGCAGGCGCCACAGGTGGACGCCCGCAAGTTCAGCGCACTGCGTTCGGTCGCGCTCGTGGTGCTCGGGATCCCGGCCGCGCTCATCGCGGCGATCGTGATCGCCTGCGGTGGCACGTGCCAGATGACGTGAACGGGGGCGCCGGCGTCCGGGGCGCACGGTATCTTCCCGCCATGCGCGTGGCCTCCGGTTGGCTCTTGTTCGCGGGTCTCCTCCCCTCGGTCGCCAAGGGGCAGGTCCTCACCCCGCGGGAGGCCCTCGACTCCTCCCGCGCTGCGCTGGTGCGCGATGTGGGACGGCTCGCGAGCGCCGAGTTCGCCGGCCGTGCGACGGGCACGGCGGGCGCGGACAGCACGATCGCGTATCTCGCGCGCGCGTACGTGGCGATGCAGGTCGACCCCGCGGGCCGCGGGCCCTGCGACGACAGCGGGCGTTGCACCCGGAGCTACCGGCAGACCTTCGCGCTGCCCCGTTGGACACTGCGGAATACCGGCCTCGATTCCACCGCGCTGGCGACCAACGTGATCGCCGCGATCCCCGGGACCGACGAGGTGCTGGCGCAGGAGTGGATCGTGCTCGGCGCGCATCACGATCATCTCGGCGCGACCGGCATCGGCGCGCGGGATGCGCGGACCGCGCGCCTGCCACATCTCGGCGCGGACGACAATGCCTCCGGGACCGCGGCCCTGCTCGAACTCGCGCGGCGCCTCGCGTCCGCGCCGGTCCGCCGTTCGATCCTGCTCGTGCACTTCGGCGCGGAGGAGCTCGGCCTGCTCGGATCGACCGCGTTCCTGACCGATCCACCGGTGCCGGTGCGCGCGATGGTGGCGATGATCAACCTCGACATGGTCGGGCGGCTCGGCGGCAAGCGGCTGACGGTGTTCGGTACCGCGACATCACCGGCCTGGTCCACGCAGCTCGATGCCGCCGCACGCGAAGCGGAGGTGCGGCTCGATCCGTCCGCGGATCTCGGCGTTCGTGGCACGGGCAGCGACCACATCGAGTTCGCGCGCCTCGGCCTGCCGTCGCTGCACCTGTTCACCGGCGTGCACGAGGCGTATCACACCAAGGACGACACACCCGCGAAGGTCGACTACGACGGCCTGGTTCGGGTCGTGGTCTTCACCGAGTCCCTCGTGCGGGCCCTGGGCGATGCACCGGTGGCCCTTCCCCGTTCCGCGACGCCATGACCCCGCCCGCCCTCGTCCGCTGGCACGCCGCGCTCGCCGCGCGCGACCCTCGCGCCCTCGATGTCCTCCTCGCCGACGACGTGGTCTTCCACTCGCCGGTGATGCACACGCCGCAGGTCGGCAAGCGCGTCACGGCGATGTACCTCGCGGCGGCCTTCGAGGTGTTCGGGCAACCGGGCTTCCGCTACGTGCGCGAGATCGTGGGGGCGCACGACGCGGCGCTCGAGTTCACGGTGGAGCTCGACGGCGTCGTCGTGAACGGCGTGGACCTCATCCGGTGGGACGCGAGCGACCGCATCACCGACTTCAAGGTGATGCTCCGACCGCTGAAGGCGGTGCACCTGATCCACGAGCGCATGGCGGCGATGCTGGCCGCCTCAACTCCACGAAAGGGACCACCAGATGCGTAAGCTCCCGACCTGCCTCGTCCTCACCTTCGCGCTCGGCCTGCAGGCCTGCCGCGCGAGCGCTCCGCTCGCGCCCACCGGGCCGGAGCCACGCCGCGCGATCCGCATCACGTCGGCGGCGCCGTTCGCGGTGCACCTCGTCGGCGTGGAGGGCCCGGCGCGCTGCCGCGCGACGCGCTTCGAAGGCGTCGTCACCGCGGTCGCGGGCGACACGATCCGGTTCGGCACGGTCTACTCGCTCCACCGCGCGTCCGGGATCACGACGTGCCGGACCCGCGGCATCCCCTTCGTGCTCTCGTCGGAGATCACGGAGGCGCGGACCGTCGCGCGGCCGTTCAGCCCGGGGCGGACAGCGGCGATGGTGCTGATCGGACTGCCGTTGGCGGCCTTCGCCGCGATCGGCCTCCTCTGCTGGCTCGAACCCTGCTTGGCATGACGGGAGAGGATCGCACATGAGGGGTCGCCCTTCGCGCATCGCATTCGCCGCCCTGGGCGCGCTCCTCGCGCTCAGCTCCGCGTCAGCCGCGCGCGCGCAGTCCCCGACCACCGCTGCCGAGCGCGCCACCGCCTGGGCGACGCACCAGGCCCTCGACCGCGCCTCGCCGTTCCGCGGCCTCGCCTGGCGCCCCGTCGGCCCCGTGCGCATCGGCGCACGTGTGGAGGCCATCGCCATCCCGCCGGGCAACACGGGCACCATCTACGTCGGGGTCGGGTCGGGCAATCTCTGGAAGACGGTGAACAACGGCCTCACCTGGCGCGCCATCTTCGAGCACGAGAGTGCGTTCGCCATCGGCGACGTGGAGGTCGCGCCGAGCGACCCGCGCATCGTCTGGGTCGGCACCGGCGAGGCGCAGCCGCGCTATGCGGGCTACGCGTATCCCGGGACCGGGGTCTTCAAGTCCACCGACGCCGGCGAGACATGGACCGCGATGGGCCTCGCCGAGACGCATCACATCGGCAAGGTGCTCATCCACCCGCGCGATCCGGACATCGTCTTCGTCGCGGCGATGGGCCACCAGTGGTCGGCCAACCGCGAGCGCGGTGTCTTCCGCACCGAGGACGGCGGCGCGCACTGGGAACAGGTGCTCCACATCGACGACTCCACGGGCGTCGTCGACCTCGCGATGGACCCGTCGGACCCGCGGATCCTGTTCGCCTGGGCGTGGCAGATCGAACAGGGCCGCAGCGGCGGGCTCTTCAAGTCCACCGACGGCGGACGGCACTGGCGACGGGCGTCGAACGGATTGCCGACCGGCCCGCTCGGCCGCGCCGGCATCGCGGTCGCCGCCGGGGCGCCGGGCGTCGTCTACCTCCATCTCGACGACCGCTCGCCGAGCTCGGTGAAGGATCGTCCGTTCGTCGGGGGCAGCGTCTATCGCTCCGACGACCACGGCGAACAGTGGCGCCGCGTCGACCGCGGTGACCTGTTCGACCTCTTCGGCGCGTACGGCTGGAAGTTCACCGACATCCGCGTGGACCCGCGCGACGCGCAGCATCTCTACATCCTCGGCAACCACGCGATGGAGTCGCGCGACGGCGGCGCCACCTGGCAGCGGATCGGCGACCGCATCCTCCGCCTGCACGACACCGAGGGGCGCGCACTGCATCTGGATCATCACGAGATGGTGATCGATCCTGCCAATCCGGACCGGGTGCTGCTCGGCAACGATGGCGGCCTCTTCCTCTCCTACGATGCGGGCGCGAGCTGGCTCCACCTCAACAACATCCCGGTCACCCAGATGTACTTCGTCGCGACCGATGACCGGTCGCCGTACCGCATCTATGCCGGTACGCAGGACAACGCCGCGCTCTACGGCCCGAGTGACGCGTCGCTCGACGATGCCGTCCCCGATCCATGGCGGAGCGTCTATCTCGACCGATGGACCGGCGGCGACAGCTATGTCACGCTCCCGGACCCGACCGACGACCGCTTCATCTATTACGAGCACCAGAACGGCGCGATGATGCGGATGGACATCACGGGCAGCTCGATCCTGAGTGGCGGTCCGTCGAGTCAGAACATCCGGCCCCGACTGCCCCGCGGCTCGGCGCCGCTGCGCTTCAGTTGGTACACCCCGTTCTTCATCTCCCCGCACGACCCGCGCACCTTGTACGTCGGCGGCGACCGGGTCCTCAAGTCCATCGACCGCGGCACCACCTGGCGCGCGGTGAGCCCAGAGCTCGGCGACCCTCCCGGCGCCGACCGCGCGCCCGTGACGACGGGCGGGTTCACGATGCTCGCGGAGTCGCCGCTGCGCCGCGGGATGCTCGCGGGTGGCACCGAAGGCGGGCGGCTCTGGCTCTCCACTGATGATGGTGCGCAGTGGCGGCGCATCGACACCGGCCTCCCGCAGAAGTGGGTGAGCCGCGTGACGCTCTCGGCCCAAGACCCCGCGACGATCTACGTGAGCTTCACCGGGTTCCGCGAGGACGACACGCACCCCTACGTTTTCGTCTCGAACGACACCGGTCGCACCTGGCGTTCGATCGCCGCCAATCTTCCGGCGGAAGCGGTGAACGTGATCAAGGAGGACCCGACGAACGCCGACCTGCTCTACGTCGGCACCGACCTCGGGGTCTACGTCTCGCGCGACCGCGGCGGATCGTGGGAGTCGTTGAACGCGACGTTGCCCTCGACGCCGGTGCAGGACCTGACCGTGCAGTCGCGGGAGAGCGAGCTCGTGATCGGCACCTATGGCCGGGGCGCGTGGGTGCTCGACCTCGCGCCCATCCGCGCACCGCGCGCCGAGTGGTCAGCGGCCGCGCTGCATCTCTTCCCCGTCCGCGACGTCGTGCAGGACTGGTATCCGTGGGATGCGGTCCCGGGCGACCGGCGCGGCCGGCGCGAGGCGCGGATGCAGGTCGCGTCCGATCGCCCGCGCGAGGCGACGATCGCGGTGCGCGACTCGACCGGACAGGTGGTGCGCGAGTGGCCGGTGTCGCTGGGCGCCGGTGTCACCTCGGTCGAGTGGGACATGCAGGTGATGGACCGCGAGGGCCGACTCGTGGATGTGCGCCCGGGTGCCTTCGCCGTGGAGGTGCGGGCCGGGGACGAACGGGAGACGCGTCCGATCCGGGTCGCGCCCGATCCAAGACTGACCCAAGGACCGCGGCGCCCGTAGGAGCGTTCGCCCACCTCGCTCCTGCCCGGACCGCGCCGGTTAGCGGTCGACGCCGAGTCTCTGCTCGATCCGCGCCAGGCGCGCGTCGATCGACTCGAGCACCTTCGCACGCGCCGGCGCCGGCTCCGTCTCCCCGAGCGCGGAGGTCGACGATACTGCCGCGGCGGTGACCACACCGGGTGGAACAGGCGCCGGCGACACCGCGCCGCCGAACCCGAGCAAGCGCCGCCCCAGGCTCCCGAGGAACAGGCGCGTGAAGAGGCGCTCCTCGACCGGCGCGCGGAGGGGATTCCGGAAGAGCAGCACCATTCCGAACCCGAGCATCATCATCGCCGAGAGTACCATGAGGAGGCCCGGCACGCCCATCACGTCGCGCCCATCCACGATGCGGCGTGTGGAGAGGGCGAAGGCGACGAAGAACCCCGCCATCACGAGGAGGAGGATCGCCGCCCGCACCGTGCTCCGCCGCTTGGCGACGATCGTCGGATTCGCCCGGAGCTGCGCCCGGCGCTCCTCTCGCTCGGCGATCACGGCGCGCAGCCCGCGCACGAGGCCATCGGGCGAGAATCCGTCGGTGCGCAGCCGGCGGACCTCGCTTCGCACCTGCATCGCGCGGCCGAACGACACCGCGAGCATGATGAAGGCGGGCAGCAGCGCGTTCAGGTCGCCATTGCGATGACTCACCGCGCTCGCGGCCATGAGGAGCACGAGCGAGGAGAAGATGGCGATGATCTGCAGCGTCGTGAGCTCGGCGAAGAGGAGGCGCACGGGCACCGCGATCTCGGGGGCGGTGGCATGCGCCGAATCGAGCGCCTCGATGAGCGCCGCCGCATCGGCGAACCGGTCGTCCGGCGCCTTGGCGAGGCAGCGATCGACCGCCGCGGTGAAGGCCTTGGGCATCCCGCTCCGCACGCTGCCGAGTGCCGGGAGCACCT